>JBBKVW010000032.1:0-7376 GCA_037968655.1 Burkholderiaceae bacterium | reverse complement strand
GTATATGTTGAGCACCTTCTCCTCGGCCGGCTCGGGCGGCGGCGCGGGGGCTGCGGCCGGCGCTGCTGCCACTGGCGCGGGCGCAGGTGCTGGCGCCTCTTCCTTCTTGCCGCAGGCGGCCAGGACGATGGCAGATAGCGCAAATGCGCCGATGATTCTGTTCGAGAGTTTCATGATGCGTGTGTCTCCATTCATTTGATTTGCGATTGCACGAATATGCAGATTACCCGACAGCCGATGGCAGGCAAAAAAATATTATAGGTTCGTGAAAAATTGCTACTGATGACCCCGGATCGTCACGCAAACGCTTGCCATCCGGCAGAAACGGCCATCTTCTGGCCTCAGCTCAGCCCTTTGGACTTGAGCTCCTTGAGGGTCAAGTCCAGGGCTTGCCGGATCAGGCTGACCATCTCGTCGACCTCGCCCGTGGTCATGACCAGCGGGGGCGCGATGATCATCCGGTCGCCCACCGCACGCATGATCACGCCGTTGTTGAAGCAATGGTTGCGGCAGATCATCCCGACATTGGCACTTTCGTCGAACAGCGCCCGCTTCTTCTTGTCCTTGACCAGCACCAGGCCGGCGACAAACCCGCATGACTCGGCCATGGCAACCAAGGGATGCTCATTGAGCTCTCCAAAGCGACGCGCAAAATGTGCGCCCAGTTCACCATTGACCTTTTGCGGCAACTGCTCGCGCTCCATGATCGCGATGTTCTCCAGCGCCACCGCACAGGCCACCGGATGCCCGCTATAGGTATAGCCATGGTTGAACTCGCCACCCTGCTCGATCAGCACCTTGGCAACCCTGTCCCCCACCATCACGCCGCCCAGAGGAATGTAGCCGCTGGTCACCGCCTTGGCGAAGGTCACCAGATCGGGCTTGTAGCCAAACTTCTCGTAGGCGAACCAATGGCCCAGGCGTCCGAAAGCACAGATCACCTCGTCGCTGATCAAAAGGATGCCGTATTTGTCGACGATGCGCTGGATCTCGGGCCAATAGGTGCTCGGCGGAATGATCACGCCACCAGCGCCTTGCAGCGGTTCGGCAATGAATGCCGCGACCTTGTCCGGCCCAACGGCCAGAATCTTCTCTTCCAGCCAGCGCGCCGAGCGCAAGCCGAATTCGTCAGGTGTCTCGCCGTCTATTGCCAGTTCGAAAAAGTAGGGCTGCTCGATATGGTCGATATTGGGAATCGGCAGGTCACCCTGCGCATGCATGCCGCTCATGCCGCCCAGCGATGCACCGGCCATGGTGCTGCCGTGGTAGCCGTTCTTGCGCCCCAGTATCAGCTTGCGCTGCGGCTGGCCCAGCAAATCCCAATAACGGCGCACCATGCGCACATTGGAGTCATTGCTTTCGCTGCCGCTGGACGAGTAAAAGACATGTTCGAAGCGGCGTTCGCCGACCCGCGGCGCCAGAGACGCCAGCTTTGCGGCCAGCGTCACCGCCGGCACGTTGGTGGTCTGGAAGAAGCTGTTGTAAAAGGGCAGCGTCATCATCTGCTTGTGCGCGGCATCTGCCAGTTCGATCCGCCCGTAGCCGACATTGACGCACCACAGGCCGCTCATGGCGTCCAGCATCTTGTTGCCTTCGGAATCCCAGACGTACACGCCGGCACCCCGTGTGATGACCCGCGAGCCCTTGCTGGCAAGGTCCTTGAAATCGGTGAAGGGGTGCAGAAAGTGCTGGCTGTCGAGTCTCTGGATGTTCTTTGTATCTACGGTGGCGTTCATAGGCAATTTCCTTGTTCCTGATGCTTGGACTGTGTGCCCGGGTCAGACATGGAGCAACAGGTGCTCGCGCTCCCAGGGCGAAATGACTTTCATGAACTCGTCGAACTCGAGTTCCTTGATCTCGGTATACACGGTGATGAACTCCTGGCCCAGCACCTCGTGCAGGTCCTTCTCGCGCCGCAGCCAGTCGAGCGCCTCGCCCAGGCTGCGCGGCAGCGAATACGGCGACAGATAGGCGTCGCCCTTCATCTCGGCCTTGGGCTGGATCTTGTTCTTCAAGCCCAGATAACCACAGGCCAGAGTCATCGCCAGCGCCACATAGGGGTTTGCGTCGGCGCCGATCACCCGGTTCTCGACGCGGCGCGCCTGCGGCGACGATACCGGCGAGCGGATGCCCACGGTGCGGTTGTCACAGCCCCATTCGATATTGATCGGCGCCGCGGTGTTGCGCGACAGGCGCCGATAGCTGTTTACATAGGGTGCAACCAGAACCATCGCCGCCGGCACATAGCGCTGCAGGCCGCCGATGTAATGCATGAATGCCTGCGACGCAGTGCCGTCTTCGTTGGAAAAAATATTCTTGCCCGTGGCCTTGTCCAGGATGCTCTGGTGCACATGCATCGAACTGCCCGGCTCGCCTTCGATCGGCTTGGCCATGAAGGTTGCATACATGTCGTGGCGCAGCGCTGCCTCGCGCACGGTGCGCTTGAAAAAGAACACCTCGTCGGCCAGTCCCATCGGCTGCGCATGGAAGAAGTTGATTTCCATCTGTCCGGCTCCGACCTCGTGGATCAGCGTGTCGACGTTGAGTTCCATCTTGTCGCAGTAGTCGTAGATCTCCTCGAACAGCGGATCGAACTCGTTCACCGCGTCGATGCTGTAGGCCTGGCGCGAAGTCTCGGCTCGGCCGCTGCGCCCGATCGGCGGGCGCAGCAGCGTGTTGGGGTCGGTGTTGCGCGCCGTCAGGTAGAACTCCAGTTCGGGCGCCACGATCGGCTGCAGGCCTTCGGCAGCGAACAGGTCACAGACCCGGCGCAGCACGCTGCGCGGCGCAAATGGCACCAGCTTTCCATCGTGGTCGAAACAGTCGTGAATCACCTGCGCGGTCGGGTCGGTGGCCCAGGGCACGAGCCGGCGCGTGGACGGATCGGGGCGCAGTTGCATGTCCTTGTCGGTGGGGTCGATCACGTCGTAATACGGCCCGCTTTCAGGAAATTCGCCGGTCACACCCATGGCCACCACCGCCTGTGGCAAGCGCATGCCACGGTCTTCGGTGAACTTGGCGCGCGGCAGTATCTTGCCCCGGGCGACGCCGGTCAGGTCGGGCACCAGGCACTCGACCTCGGTCACGCGCCGCTCGTTGAGCCATTGCTCCAGGTCGTTGAAAGTCATCACCTTTTCATCACGCATCAGGTTCTCCACGGATCGTTCAATTTGCCGGCACGGGCAGGATCGCGCCGGGCCTGACTTCGGATGCGGCAGGATTCCCCAAACGCCGTAAATATGGCGCCATCCAGGCCGCCTTGCTGGAAGCCCCATTCGGGATGCCACTGCACGGCGTACGCGAATGCGCGCGCGCCCTGCACTGCAAAGGCCTCCACGATGCCGTCAGGCGCGTGCCCGAGTGCCTTGAGGCCCGAGCCCAGCCGATTCACGCCCTGGCCGTGCAGCGAATTGATCATGGCCTGGTCAGCACCAGCCCACTGCGCAAACGCCGAGCCCGGCTCGAAATGCGCCACATGGCTCGGCCCGTACTGCACCGCCAGTGGCTGATTGGGTGGGTCGCGATGGTCCATCATGCCCGGCAGGTTCTGCACCTGCTGGTGCAAGGACCCGCCCATGGCCACATTGATCTCCTGAAAGCCGCGGCACAGGCCCAGCAAAGGCACGCCACCATCGACGCAGGCCTTCACAAGGGCCAGCGTCAGCGCATCGCGCGCCGGATCGACCGGCAAGTCCGGGTCAGCCACGACTTCGTCGAAGTGCGAGGGATGCACATTGGACGGCGAGCCGGTCAGCATCACGCCGTCCACGACCTCCAGCAACTGTGGGATCTGCTCCGGATCTGCCAACGGAAACAACACCGGCTGCGCCTGCGCACCGATCTTGACAGCGCGGGCGTATTTGTCGCCAAGCACCAAAAATGGCATCTGGTGACCGTCCTCACCGAGCAGGCGATGGTCTACCGGAAGCCATACGAGACAGGCAGATGAACTCATGCAATGGAAGTTTTCATGGACATAGAGAGCATTGTGCCGTGTCAGGCTGGCCGGTCCGAAGCCATTACCGCCGCAGCGCGCAGCGTCAGCCGATGCAAGGCGACCAGCCCCGCTGCGTCCAGACGCGCTCCAATGTAGCCGCCGGCCAGCACAAACGCGACCGGCAAGCCGCGCCGCCGGCACCATTCGAAAACCAGATTCTCGCGCTCCTGCAGCATCTGGGTGTCGATGCCTTCGAGGCCGCCATCGGCGCTGCCTTCATGCGGATCCATGCCGGCGTTGTACAGGCACAAATCGAACGCCACGCCGCTCGCGTCGATCGCCTGCAGGCAGGACCGGATCGTTGGCAGATAGTCGGCGCTGTCCTGCACCATATGCAGGCGAATCCGCTCGCTGCTCGCGTAATGATCGAAGTCATTGACCGAAACGTCCTGCTGCCAGATGCCAGGTTCTTCGGCGATCAACTCGGCGGTCCCGCCGCCGCAATGCGCGTCCAGGTCCAGGATCAGCACGGCACCGGCGCCCGCATCGAGCGCAGCGCGCGCGGCGATCACCAGTCCGTTGAACGTGCAGTAGCCCAGGCCCGAAGCGCGCCGGGCATGGTGCAGCCCACTGGATAGCGATCCGGACAAGCCGTTCTTCAGTGCATCCAGGGCGGCTGCCAGCGCACCGCCATTGGTGGCCAGCACCATCGGACCGAGCCCTGCGTCCCAGTCCAGCGACTGCGATTGCGCCAACGCGCGGGGCTCGCCACCGCGGATCGCCTGCACATAGTCGGATGCGTGCACCTGTGCGACCTGCTCCCAGCGCAAGGGCTCGGGCGCGACCAGCCGCACACCGGCAATCGGATCGCTTGCCAGGGAATCGGCGACCCAGGTCGCCTTGCGCGTCGTCTCGAATGCGAAAGCCGCACCGGTATAGGCCCGGTCGTAATAGACGTTGATGGCTGCCATGGGGCGCTCCTTCTTTCAAGTTCTGGCTGCGCCAGTGTGTCCGGCCGCCGGGCGCTGCCAACACGCATCCGGACGATTGCTGCGGGCAGGCGCCGCCGTCATGTCCCTGATGCGGACTTGTTGCCTACGTTGAGGCGCTGGACCACAATGAACGCGACCGTGATGGCGCCAATCGAGGCCAGTAAAAACAATGCCGACAAGGCATTCACCTCGGGTGTCACGCCAGTGCGGATCATGCCGAAGATATAGACCGGCAAGGTGGTCGATCCCGGGCCCGACACGAAATACGAGATCACGAAGTCGCCCAGCGAACTGATGAAGGCGAGCAAGGCGCCTGCAAAGATGCCGGGAGCCAGCAGTGGCAGTTCGATCCGCACAAAGCGTCGCCACGGCGGTGCATAGAGGTCGCTGGCCGCCTCGATCAAAGCCGGGTCCAAGCCGGCAAGCCGCGACTTGATCGGATAGTAGGCGAACGGAATGCAGAAAACCGTATGGGCCAGCATGACGGACACCAGTCCGAGCGGAACGCCGACGCTGACGAACAGCAGCAGCAGCGCCACTGCCGTGACGATCTCGGGCACCAGCAATGGCAGGCTGAACAAACCCTCGACAGAGTTGCGATGGGCGCTGGTCGAACGCGCCACGCCCAGCGCGGCGGCAGTCGCCGCAGCCGTTGCCAGCACCGTGGCGACTGTCGCCACCACAAGCGAGTTGCGCGCCGCGCGCAGGATGGCCTCATTGCCCATCACCTGGACATACCATTTGACGCTGAAGCCCGACCAGATCGTCGTGACCTCGTTCGCATTGAACGACAGCGCGACCAGCGTCACGATCGGCAGGTACAGAAACAGCAGGGCCAGAATCGCAATAGCGCGATTGCCCTGGCTGGCCATCAGGTTGTGCTCGGCCCTCATGCCGACGCCTTCAGGCTGCGCCGGCGCAGCAGCGCCAGCAAGGCCAGCGCCAACAGCAGGACCAGCACCAGTGTCAGCGCCAGCGCCGCGCCGAATGGCCAGTTGCGCGCCTCGCCGAACTGGGCCTGCACCAGGTTGCCGATCATCAGGGACTTCCCGCCACCCAGCAGTTCCGGGCTGACATAGGCGCCCAGACAGGGAACAAACACCAGCACCGCGCCGGCAACGATGCCCGGCATGGCCAGCGGCAGCACGATGCGGGTCATGGCGCGCCATCGGTTGGCACCGAGGTCGAACGCCGCTTCGATCAGCCGCTTGTCGATCCGCTCCAGCGCCACGTAGGCGGGCAGAATCATGAAGGGCAAGAAGGAATAGGTCAGGCCGATTCCCGTGGCCAGTGGTGTGTACAGAATGTCGATCGGCTCTTGCGCCAGGCCGGCTGTCTGCAACACCCAGTCCAGCGATCCGCCATTGCGCAGGATCAGGATCCAGGCGAAGTTACGCACCAGCAGGTTGGTCCAGAACGGAACCGTGACCAGGAACAGTACGATCGCCGCGTTGCGCCGGCTCAGCGTCGTCATGTACAGCGCGGTCGGCACGCCCACGATCAGCGTGATCACGGTGGTGATGCCGGCCAGCCTGAACGAACGCGCAAAGATCGACAGATAGTCGGTGTTCACCGCGAGCCGGCCAAGCAGGTCGCGCTCGACGATCAGCTTTTCGTAGGCGACCGTTGTCAGCGTGCCCCACTGAACGCCACCAAACGGTGCGCGCTCCAGAAACGACACATACAGCATCAGCAGCAACGGCGCAATCATGAACACCGCCAGATAGAGCGTCGCCGGCGCAGTCAGCACCAGGTTGCGGCGTGTCGTGCGCGACGTCATGCGGCAAATGCCCGGACCGCGTGCGGGGCGAACGAAAAGCCGACCGTGCCGCTCAGCGCCGCCCGATCAACTGCGCCAGCCAGCCGCACGCGCAGCGCGGTCCCGTCGGCCAGCGCGCAGTGCAGCATCAGGTCGCTGCCGCTGTACATCGTGCCGCGTACCTCACCCAGCAACTGCGCCTGCTGCACCGGAACCAGCGCCACGCGTTCGGGGCGCACCACCAGCACCGCCTTGGCACCAGGTCGGCAACCCGCACTGTCAGGCAGCTGAACCGGAGCGGCGGCATCAGTGGCGCCGTCGAATCGAAAGACGGCGCCCTGGACGTTGACCGACACGCAGGTAGCCGGCAGGAAATTGGCGTCACCGATGAATTCGGCGACGAACCGGTTCGCCGGCTGCTCGTAGATCTCCGCCGGTGCGCCGACCTGCATCAGCCGACCGGCACTGAGCACCGCGACCCGATCGGACATCGTCAGCGCCTCCTCCTGGTCGTGGGTCACAAAAACGAAGGTGATGCCGGTCTCGGTTTGCAGGCGCTTGAGCTCGATCTGCATTTCCTTGCGCAGCTTGAGGTCGAGTGCAGACAGCGGCTCGTCCAGCAGCAGCACCCGGGGCGCGGGCGCGAGCGCGCGACCGAGCGCGACCCGCTGCTGCAGTTGGGCGGCCT
>JBBKVW010000031.1:0-3697 GCA_037968655.1 Burkholderiaceae bacterium | reverse complement strand
ACTCCGTCCGCGCCGACTCTGCAAACCCGCGCCACACGCAGTCTTTGCCGGAATGATGCGGATCAGCCTACAGAGCAACCTGTGGGTTGTCAATCCACAGCCTTGTCCAACGAGGTATGAGCCTGAGCGGGGAATCGGGGGGCAGGCGATGGTGGGTTGATCATCACCAGGATGGTGGTCAACATGGACGAGTCGAAGCTGTCGACGATTGAGCAGATCGAGGCATTCCTGGGCGCGAGTGGGCAGGTGTCGAACGGCGTCCGGTACAGTTCGAGATCAAGGGCCTGTCGCGCAGCGTGAAGGCTGGCGATCTGCTCGATCAGGCACTCGAAGGTGTGGCCAGCGCCGGGGACGCCAACGTCGCACTGGCGGTGGACAACACGGCGCACCCGGTGAACAGCCGCCTGTCCCTGGCCAAGGCGACGCGCAGCGTGTTCAAGATGTTTGGCATGGACTGGAAAGACACCAGCGGCACGCGCAACGGGCATTTCGCGCCGTTTGCGTGGTCGGCCTGAAACGCTGCAAGGGGAACACCGCGCGCGCTTCGCCGCCGAGCGCGATATCTGTCGCGGTGCCATCAGTTGGTAACTCTTGCTCATCGCCTTAAAGAGACAAGGAGCAAGAATGGCAAACGCGTTCCAACGTGCGCTGCCCGTCACACGATCGCATCGGGACAGGCGCTGGTAGGTCTTCGGCGCATTGCTCGAGGTGTTGCTTCGGTGTCGCCGGGTGCGCGAGCCTGCCGTCCGAGGCGCGTGAGGATTGGCTATTTCTGGCGCGTCCAGGATTGCGGCGGCAATGTTGATCCGCCCGGAAACTGCAGGCCGCGTGCGTCGGCAGCTAGCCGATGGCTGCCCGCCACCAACGACTCTTGATCGGCAACCCAACAATCGCAAAATGACTCCTCCATAGCGGCCTTTGGTGGAAGGCGGCAAACGCTGCGTACTTGCCGGTCGTTGACGGACACGCCGCTGTGCCTCCGTGTCAGGCCGGCATAGAACCCGGATGTACAAATTCTCCTTGTGCCTTCTCCACAGCCGTCATTCGATTGGCGTGCGCCGGTCGGCTCTGGGGTTATCTTCCGACGAACCCCACCATATCGAATTGGACTGGCGGCGTAGAAGATGGCGTCAATCGCCTGTCCTCACCTGTGGGTACCGCTGAAGTCTGTCGACCGCAACACCTGTAGTCGTTTAGCGCGTAGCATCAAACGATGAAGTGTGCGAACTGCCAGTTCGACGTATCCTCGGGCTTTGCATTCTGCCCGGGATGCGGGAGCAAATTGAGCCCAGCGGTCGCGGCATCTCCCATCGTGCCGCAGGCGGATCGCAGATCGGCCACTGTGCTATTCGCGGACCTATCCGGGTTCACCTCGATCGCCGAGCGGCTGGATCCCGAGGACGTGCGCACATTGCAGACCGACCTATTCGGCGCTCTGAGGGGGATAATCGAGCATTACGAAGCGTTCGTCGAGAAATTCGTCGGCGACGCAGTCATGGCGGTTTTTGGCGCACCCCTGGCACATGAGGACGACCCACTGCGCGCCGTGAACGCGGCGCTCGACATGCATGCCGCTGCGGCCACACTCAGCAAGCGCTGGCGCCACCGGCTCGGACACCCGCTCACGCTGCACATCGGTATCAATTCGGGCCGGGTGGTGGCAGGCAATCTCGGCGCGGCGGCAGATGCCGCCTATGCTGTCACCGGTGACACAGTGAACACGGCGGCGCGCCTGCAGTCTGCCGCAGATGCAGGGCAAACTCTCGTAAGCCGCGCAACCTTCCTGCTGACCCAACACGCGTTCGACTTCGAGTCCGGCGGAAACCTCACGTTGAAAGGTAAAACCGAGCCGTTTTCGGTATATCGACTGCTGGGCGCGGTCGACCAGCCGCACACGTTGCGCGGCCTCGCGGCGCATGGGCTCGCGGCCCCGTTGGTCGGACGTGAAAACGATCTGGCGCGCATGGTCGGTGCTGCGAAACTTGCGCAAGGTGGCCAGGCACACGTGCTGAGTCTGGTTGCCGAAGCCGGTATGGGGAAGACGCGGCTGGTCGACGCGTTGCTGGAGCAGATCGTCTCGGTCACGCAGTTCGCTGATACTGCCGTGCGCCGCGTCGTGTGTTCGTCCCTGGGCCAGCGACCATACGGCGTTACCGCCGGCCTGTTCCGCGAAGCCTATGGCATCGAGTCAGCGGACTCGCTGGACGAAGCGCGCCACAAGGTCGAGCAAGGCTTGCGCGGCCTTGGCGCCGAGGATGTGGAAGTGGCACTGGTCGTCCCGATCGTCGGCTACATCCTGGGCCTGCAGGCGATCGGACAACTGAGCGAGATTGAACCGGAGCGACTCAAGCGCCAGATTTTTATGGCGCTGCGCACGGTGCTTGAGCGCCGCCTCGCCCAGGGTCCTCTGGTGCTGGTGGTCGAGGACCTGCAATGGGCGGATGCTGCGTCGATCGAAGGCCTGGTGACCTTGTCGGACTGGCTGTGTGAGCTGCCTCTGCTGGTGGTGCTGAGCGGCCGGACGGCATTCGCCGCTGCAGAGTTGGACTTCGGACGGGCTCCCCACACGGTCGTGCGACTGGAGCCTTTGACGGATGCTGCTATTGAAGCCCAGCTCATCGCTTTGTTCGGCGGGGCCTCTGCCGACCCGATCGGCCCTGAACTGCACGAACGCATAGTGCGCCAAGCTGGCGGCAACCCACTGTACCTCGAAGAGGTCGTGCGCTCCTTGATATCAGATGGTGTGCTGACGCGCGATGGGCGTGGCTGGCGCTGCGCAGCCCCGACCGGCACCGTCGAGGTGCCGTCTTCCATCGAAGGTCTGCTGCTGTCACGAATCGACCGGCTACCGGGGCGCGCGCGGCGCACGTTGCAAAGCGCCGCCATATTGGGCCCTGAGTTCGAATTTGATCAACTGCTGGCGGTCGACGAGGACGCGGGCGACCGGGCCACGCTCGGTATGCTTTGCGATTCCGAATTTCTGATCCCGGTCCGGACTGCCGGTAACCTGGCGGAAAAACATCCGGCGCAACGTTACCGCTTTGCCAGCACCATGGCGCAAGAAGTGGCCTACCACAACCTGCTGCTGCGCCGGCGAGCCGAATTGCACCAGCGCGCCGGCAATTTTCTCGAGGCGCTGCACGGCACCAGCCCGGCGCGGTTGGAGGACCTGGATGCCCTGTGCCACCACTTCAGCCGTGGTCAGGATCAGGCGCGCGGAGCACGTTACCTGGTGTCTGCGGGTGATTGGGCGCGCGGCATATATGCCAACGATGATGCACTGCGTTATTACGACCGTTCCCTCTGCATCCTGGAGGTTGACGCCGTGCACGATGTCCAAACCATTGGCGGCATCCGCGAACACATTGGCGATCTGCTGGGCCCGATGGGTCGCCGCGAGGACGCCCGCAGGCAATTTGGCGCCGTACTCGCGTGGGCCAGCGCGACCGGCGATACGGTGCGCGAGGCGCGCATGCAGCGCAAGCTTGCCGGTTTGCACTGGGACGCGGGAGAGCGAGAACGCGGTTTCGGCTGCTTGCGCGAAGGCCTGCGGCTGCTGCAGGGTGCGGCGCTGGACAGCGACATTGCTGCCGACATCGAGCTGGCCCACTTGTGCCAGGAGATGGGGAGGCTCTCGTTTCGGACCGGCGACAACCAGGGCGCCGCCGAATGGGGAGAACGTGCGTTGCGGCAGGCC
>JBBKVW010000030.1:0-25399 GCA_037968655.1 Burkholderiaceae bacterium | reverse complement strand
GGTGGCGGACCCTCGCGTGCAGGACCGCACCGGTCCACTGCTGTCCCAATGTGAGGCACTCAAGTCCGAACCATTCGACGGCGTGTTCCACCTGGCCTCCGCTGTGTCCGGCGAATGTGAACTCGATTTCGAACTCGGCATGCGCTCCAATCTGGACAGTACACGCGCGCTGCTCGACGCCTTGCGCGCGGCCGGCCAGGCCAGCGGCGCGCAGCGCGTCGAGCAGGGCGCGGGTGCTGTCCAGGTTGGAGCGCATGCCGAGTTCGAAATCGAGTTCGCATTCGCCCGACACCGCCGACGCGAGATGGAACACGCTGTCAAATGGCTCGCTGTGCAGCGCCTCGCACTGCGCCAGCAGCGGTCCGGTGCGGTCCTGCACACGGGGGTCGGCCACCAGGTCGGCCGGGGACGCGATCTGGTCGGTCAGCACCAGCGTCTTGATGCGCTGGCCAGCGAGTTCGCCGGTGGCCAGCAGGGTACGGGCCAGACGTGCGCCGACGAATCCGCCGCCGCCGGTGATCAGAATTTTCATGGCTGTCAGTTCGCGTTGAGGAATGGATCGGTCAGTGTAGTGCGCCACATGCGCGCCCGGCATGTTGGCCAGCGAGTCACAACGCCGGATCGATGATGCCCGGCATCGCGATGAAGTCGCGCAGGTGGCGCATGGCATGAATCCAGGCCTGCAGCGCCGGGTAGGGACGCAGATCGATCCGGGCTTCGCCAGCCAGCGCGGCATAGGGAAAGCAGGCGATGTCGGCGATGCTGGGCAGGTCGGCAGCCAGCCAGCGGCGGCCACGGTAGTGGTTTTCGGCCAGCGTGTCGTCCAGCTGGCGCAGCGCCGCATGGCCGTTGCGTGCGCAGGCGGCCAGGTCGGCGGAGTAGCCAAAGCCGTAGTGCAGGCGCGCGACCGAGATGCTGCGCGTCAGGTCGTCGGCACAGGCCAGCCACAGTTGAATCTGCCCGCGCGTTTGGGCGTCATCGGGGTACCACTGGCCGCCCGGGTCGTAGCGGCTGGCCAGATAGACCAGGCAGGCCTGGGCGTCGCGCAACAGGAAACCGTCGTCGTCCAGTACCGGCAACTGGCCCTGCGGATTGATTGTTTGCAGGAAGGCATCGGACTTGTGCGCGCGCCCGGGATGGAAGTCGACCGGCACACGCTGGTAGTCCAGACCCAGCCAGTGCAGCAGCAGGCGCAACTTGTAGCAATTGCCCGAGAGTTCGTAGTCGTACAGGCGGATCATGGGCGATCCTGATGGTTAGTGCCGCCAACCCAGGCTTCGCATGGCCCCTCGAGGGGGTGCAGTCCTTCTTGGGGCGGCCCGGCGAAGGACTGGTCAGGCTTCAGGCCATCGAGCCACAAATGCAGCCTCATGTATGTTCCACGGGGTCATCGGCCAGGTGCACGCCAAAACGCAGGCCGCGCTGGCACAGCCAGCGCCGGTAGGTGGTCGAACTCAGGTCGCAGCGCATATGCGCTTCCAGCTTGCCGTCCAGCGGCAGGCGGCGCGGGCGCTGGCTTTCCAGAATCGGCTTGTCCTGGCCGAAGATCATGTGCTGGAACGCGATCATCTCCGCGTCCGACAGCGTGTCCTCGAAGTAGACCAGCAGCACATGCGCGATCACCTGCTCCTGGTCCAGCGGCTGCACGAACAGGCCGATCACGTCCAGCGCGCCGTCCCGGTTCGGGCAGGACTTGTACAGCGCGGCGGCGAAGGGCTGCATCACCCGGTAGCGGTACTGCGCGTCGATGCCGTCGGACGCCGACGCCGACGCGCGCGGCTGGAAGAAGCGGCAGCCGGTGGCCCAGATCTCGTCGGTCGCCGGGTCGACGCTGGCCTGGTAGGGCGCCACCGCGGTATGCGGCACCTTGCCCAGCGTGCCGGTATGCACATAGGGGAAGTGGCCCAAGTCCAGAAAATTCTCGACCACGCGCAGTCCCGAGGTGGCTACGCCGATGCCGCCGCAGTCGACGATGCGCCGGCCCGGCTCGGCGAACTCGGGCAGTTCGAACAAGGGCCGCGGCGCGTCGTCACCGGGGTGGACCCACAGGTAGCCGTAGCGCTCCTGGATTGGCAGCGGCGAGCCGCCTGGCGTTAAGCAGCACGCTGCGCCATCGGCGTCGCGCCACAGTTGCATCGTCTGTCCAAGCAAGCGCGTCGCGATCGGGCGCTCGGCGCTGGAACCCGCCAACTGGCGGCTTGCGCCAACGGTCAGCCAATCCTTGCGCACCGCGGGGTCCGGCAGTTCAGGCACCATGCTGTTCAGGCCGATTGGCCGGCTTCGATGCTGCTGCGCAGCGTGCGCGCGGCACCGAACAGAGCGTCCAGCGCCGATGGGGCCGGTTCGGCCTGGCAGTAGATGTGCAGCAGGCACAGCGCGGGCGTTGCCGGCAGCAGGAAAAGTACAACCGCCTGACCTGACAGCGCGCCCTGCCAGCGGTGGGGCGTGACATGCTGGTAGCCGAAGCTGCCGAGCGCTGTGGCGATCGCGTCGGCCGAGGCCGCAATGCCCAGTGTGCGCAGGAATACCGATGCCGCAGTGCCGTCGGCTTGCGGCGCATCGTCGCTGTTGCCGACGTTGCCGTTGTTTCCGTCCTCGGTACCAGTGCCAGTGCCGGTGCCGGTGCCGGTGTCAGTGTCCGTGTCAGTGTCCGTGTCCGTGTCAGTGTCCGTGTCAGTGTCCGTGTCAGTGTCAGTCACGGTTGCCTCCCCGATGTCGACCCACACCATGCCTTCGCACTCCCGCGCGGCATAGGTCCTGACGCAGACCCGTCCCGGCACCGGCAACTCGGGCAGCGCCGGTATCGCGACGCAGCGTCCGCTGCCGGCCGTGTATTCCCAACCGTGGTAGGCGCAAGCCAGGCGATCGCCGCTGACCCGCCCCAGGCTCAGCGCCACGCCGCGATGCGGGCAGCGGTCTTCCCAGGCCTGGACCAGGCCGGCACCGCTGCGCCACAAGGCCAGCGGCTGGTTGGCCGCGATGCCTGAAACCACGTTATCCCCCGCGCGCAACAGGTGCGACGGGGTGACCGGTTGCCATCGGGTGCTGGAGGGCATCGGATGATTGTCAGGTGTTCAGGTTCGCGCGCCGCGACTTGCCGTCAACCGACGCCTTGTTCAGCGTGACTGCCGCCCGGATAAGGCCCTGCAGCGCGGCTTCATCAACCACGCTGCCTAATGGAAAATCGATCGCGCGGCGAACCTTTCCGTCCAGGCTTGCATTGAAGAGGTGAGCGGGATCGGCCAGCAGCGCACCCTTCGCGAAAGTCAACTTCACCGCCTTTTTGTAAGTCTCGCCGGTGCAGATGATCCCGTTGCAGGACCAGACGGGCGTATTCCACTTCCATTCTTCTGCCACGTCGGCATCGGCGGCTGTGATCAATGTCCTTAGCCGAGTGAGCAATTCGCCGCGCCAGTCCGTCAGTTGTGCCAGCCGTGCGTCTATCAGTTCGACCGGCGATTTACCGGCGTCTGCCGCGGGCGTCTTTTTCGGCAAGCGCTTGGTGGCAGATGGCTGGGCCTTGGTTGTGGGCATGGATTTCCTTTGAGCTTGCGCTGCATCGCGTAGGCTGCGGTCGTGGCGCACTTATAAGCCGAAATTGTGCCCGCGCCAGGGTCATGTATGGGGCCACCTGTCGAGCGCAAGCGCGCGGTCGACCCCTACAATTAAAACTTTTAACTTGTCGACAAACATTAGTTTGCATGTCCACCCGAGAACAGGAAATCCTCACCATCCTGCGTGACGAGCCGCTGATCGCGCAGCAGGCGCTGGCCGACCGGCTCGGGATCAGCCGCGCCGCTGTCGCCGGTCATGTCATGCATCTGGTGCAAAAGGGGCAGATCCTGGGCCGGGGCTATGTACTGGCGGCCGATCGCTTCGTGGTGGCGGTGGGCGCGGCCAATATGGACATCAGTGGCAGCACGCCGCATCCGCTGGCAGCACATGACTCGACGCCCGGCCGCATCCGTTGTGCGCCCGGCGGGGTTGCACGCAATGTGGCGGAGAACCTGGCGCGGCTGGGCCACGATGTGCGGCTGATCAGCGCGGTGGGCGACGATCTGTATGGCGCCAGCCTGCTCGACCACACCCGGCGCGCCGGTGTCGATGTGCAGGGCTGCCAGATGTTGGCGGGGCAGGCGACTTCGACCTATCTGTCGTTGCACGGCGCCGATGGCGACATGGCGCTGGCGCTAAACGACATGTCGATCCTGGAGCAGATCACGCCGCAGCGGCTGGCCACTGATGCCACGCGCTTGCGCCATGCCAGTGCCCTGCTGCTCGATTGCAACCTGCCCGAACCGACGCTCGAATGGCTGTTCGCGCAGGCGCGCAGCACACCGGTATTCGCCGAGCCGGTGTCGGCCTTCAAGTGCCGACGCCTGCTGCCCTGGCTGGGCCGCATCCATTGCCTGAAGGCGAACCGGCTCGAGGCCGCGGCGCTGACCGGCTTGCCGTTGCACGACAACGATGGCGAGCCTGCCGTGCAGGCCGCAGCGCGCAGCCTGCACGGCCTGGGCGTGCAACAGGTGGTGCTCAGCCTGGGCGAGCACGGCCTGTACTGGAGCGAGTCGGCCAGTGGCGCCAGCGGCTGGCAGCCGGCGTCAAAGGTGGAGGTGGTCAATGCCACCGGCGCCGGAGACGCCTTGATGGCCGGGCTGATCCACGGATACATGCACGCACTGCCGTTTGCCCAAACCATTGCGTTTGCCAGCGCCTGCGCGGCCTTGACACTGATGGCTGAACAGGCCAACCATGTCAATTTGTCGCCAGCGGTGGTCGACAATTTCCTGCACCAAGCCGCGCGCGCCGGCTGACAACAACAACTAACGCACCATGCACCCACATCCCTTTCTCGATATTCACCCCGACGTGGCGCAGGCGCTGGCCAATCGGCAGCCTGTCGTCGCGCTGGAGTCCACCATCATCTCGCATGGCATGCCCTACCCGGACAACGTGGCAACTGCGCTCAAGGTCGAAGCGGAAATCCGCGCGCATGGCGCGGTGCCAGCCACGATTGCGCTGATGGACGGTCGCCTGAAGGCCGGTCTGTCGACCGACGCAATTGAGGCGCTGGGCCGGGCCGGACATTCGGTGGCCAAGGTCAGCCGGCGCGATTTGCCATTCATTCTGGCAAGCGGCGCCATGGGCGCGACGACGGTCGCTGCCACCATGATCGTGGCGCAAATGGCCGGCATCCGGGTGTTTGCCACCGGCGGCATCGGTGGCGTACACCGCGGCGCGCAGGACAGCTTCGACGTCTCTGCCGACCTGCAGGAGCTGGCACGTACGCCGGTGGCGGTGGTCTGCGCCGGCGCCAAATCGATCCTGGATCTGCCGCTGACCCTCGAATACCTGGAGACCCATGGCGTGCCGGTGATCGGCTACCGCACCGACACCTTGCCGGCCTTTTTCACCATCGACAGCGATTGCGCGGTGGACTACCGGCTCGACAGCGCCGAGCAGATTGCGCGCGTCCTGCACACCAAATGGAGCCTGGGCCTGGACGGCGGCATGGTGGTGGCCAATCCGGTGCCCGAGGCCTTTGCCTTGCCGCGCGCACGCATCGACGCGGCGATCGCGCAGGCGCTGCAGGAGGCGCAGCAACAGCAGATTGCCGGCAAACTGGTCACGCCCTTCCTGCTGGCGCGGGTATCGGCGCTGACCGGCGGCGACAGCATGGCCACCAATATTGAACTGGTGCTGAACAACGCCCGGCTGGCCAGCGCCATCGCACTGCATCTCGCCGCTTTGGGTGGTTAAGATGCGTGGCATCGGTCCGGGAATGCCCTGTAGTCCTGCGCGCGACCTGCCGCGTTATGGGGAAAGCCCGGATTGCCGCCGGGTGGGTGCAGGCCTAGTCTTGCAGTTTCCCCGTCATTTGCTTACCAACCTCGAAAGACCATCACCATGAAACTTCAGACCCAACTCGGCGTTCTCGCCCTCGCCCTTGCCGCCAGCTTCCAGGTCATGGCAGAACCCGCCATCGTGTACGACATGGGCGGCAAGTTCGACAAGTCGTTCAATGAGGCGGCCTACAACGGCATGGAGCGTTGGAAAAAGGAGACCGGCAAGAACTACCTCGAGTTCGAGGTCTCCAACGAGTCGCAGCGTGAGCAGGCGATCCGCCGCATGGCCGAAAAAGGCGCCAGCCCCATCATCGCGATGAGCTTCAGCCAGGCCTCGGCGATCGAGAAGGTCGCCAAGGAATTTCCCAAGCTGAACTTCGCCATCATCGACATGGTGGTTGACCTGCCCAATGTGCAGTCGGTGGTGTTCAAGGAGCAGGAGGGTAGCTTCCTGGTCGGCATGATGGCGGCCATGGCGAGCAAGACCGGCAAGGTCGGCTTTGTCGGCGGCATGGACATTCCGCTGATCCGCAAGTTTCAGTGCGGTTATGAGCAGGGCGCCAAGTACGCCAATCCCAAGGCCGAGGTGTTCGGCAACATGACCGGCACCACCGGAGCGGCCTGGAACGACCCGGCACGCGGCGGTGAACTGGCCAAGGCCCAGTTCGCCAAGGGCGCCGACGTGATCTTCGCGGCGGCAGGCGGCACCGGCATGGGTGTGTACCAGGCGGCCAAGGACGGCGGCAAGCTGGCCATCGGCGTCGACAGCAACCAGAACCATATCCAGCCCGGCACCATGCTGACCTCGATGCTCAAGCGCGTCGACGTGGCGGTGTACAACGTGTCCAAGAACCACAAGCCCGGCATGTCGGTGCTGGGCCTGAAGGAAGCCGGCGTCGACTATGCGCTGGACAAGAACAACGAAAAACTGGTTTCTGCCGACATGAAGAAGAAGGTCGATGCCGCCAAGGCCGACATCATCAGCGGCAAGATCAAGGTTGCGGACTACATGGCCGACAACGCCTGCAAATATTGAGATAGCGCATCTTCCTGCTGCGCGGGCCGATCTGGCGCCTGCGGTGCGCGCCGTACGGGTGTACGGCTGTGCTCCTCGGTGCCACCTCGGACCGCTCGCTACGAAATCTGCACTATCTCAAGTCCTCGCAAATTTTCCGACACATGAAGGGCGACCGCTTTGACTGACGCGCCGGCGGTCGAGATGCTCGGAATAAGCAAGCGCTTTGGGCCGGTGCAGGCCAATGCGGACGTCAACCTCAGCGTGGCGCGGGGCACGGTGCATGGCATCGTGGGTGAGAACGGCGCAGGCAAGAGCACGCTGATGTCGGTGCTGTACGGGTTCTATACCTGTGACAGCGGCGCTATCAGGATTGCGGGCAATGACGTCGACATTCGCAACGCGCATGAGGCGATCGCGTTGGGCATCGGCATGGTGCACCAGCATTTCATGCTGGTCGACACACTCACCGCGATTGAAAACGTGATGCTGGGCGCAGAGCCGCATGTGCTGTTGCACAAGGCCGAGCGCATGGTGGCGAGCCGACTGAACGAGTTGATGGTTTCCACCGGGCTCAAGGTCGAACTCAATGCGCTGGTGGCCGACCTGTCGGTTGGCGACCGGCAGCGGCTGGAAATTCTCAAGGCGCTGTACCGCGGCGCAAAGATCCTGATCCTGGACGAGCCCACGGCGGTGCTGACGCCGCAGGAGACCGAGCAGCTGTTTGGCGTGCTCGAATTGCTGCGCGAGCAGGGCACGACGATATTGCTGATCACCCACAAGCTCAAGGAAGTGATGCGCCTGTGCGACCGGGTCACGGTGATGCGCGCTGGCCGCGTGGTGCAGGAAGTGGCGATTGCCGATGCGACCATCGAAGGCCTGGCCGAGGCCATGGTGGGGCGCAAGGTACAGATGGGCCGCGTGGGTGACAGCG
The DNA here is from genome assembly GCA_037968655.1 of Burkholderiaceae bacterium. GTDB lineage: Bacteria > Pseudomonadota > Gammaproteobacteria > Burkholderiales > Burkholderiaceae_C > CAISIP01. The sequence continues at coordinate 17,604 of JBBKVW010000030.1, read as the reverse complement.
ACAAACCGGCCGGCGAAGTGCTGCTGCAGGCCCAGGGCATCCATGTGCGCGACGCAATGGGCGTGGTGCGGCTGCACAAGCTCGACATTGCGCTCAAGGCTGGCGAGATCGTCGGGATTGCCGGCGTGTCCGGCAACGGACAGAGCGAATTGCTGGAAGTGCTGTCGGGTCTGCTGGCGCCAAGCGAAGGCAGCTTGTCGGTTGGTGGAAAAAACTTCAGCGCTGGCGGTTGGATAGACCCGCGCACCGCCCGTAACCTGGGCGTTGCCCATGTGCCGGAAGATCGGCATGAACGCGCCATGGTCATGAGTTTCGAGGCCTGGGAATCGGCTGTGCTGGGCTACCAGTGGCTGCAGCAGTACTGCGCCCACGGCTGGATGCAGCATCCACAGATGCTGCGCGCAACCGCCGACATGATGGAGCGCTTTGACGTGCGCCCGCGCGACGCGCAGCTGCCCTGCGCCAGTTTCTCCGGTGGCAACCAGCAAAAGCTGGTGCTGGCGCGTGAACTGGGCCAGTCGCCCAAGGTGCTGCTGGTGGGCCAGCCGACCCGCGGTGTCGACATCGGCGCGATCGAATTCATCTACAGCCAGCTGCGCGCCATGCGCGACGCCGGTTGTGCGGTGCTGGTGGTGTCGAGCGAACTGGACGAAATATTGGCGTTGTCCGATCGGGTGATCGTCATGAACCAGGGCCATGTGGCCGGTGAACTGCCGATAGCCGAGTGCAACGAGAACACGCTGGGCATGCTGATGATTGGTGGCGGGCGCGACAAGTCGGCTGCGCGCACCGGGGTGACAGCGGTATGAGCGCAGGGCAATTTCCCGCCGGGCCGCCCCAAGGGAAATCAGCCCCCTCGGGGGGCAGCGCAGTACACGCAGTGACAAGCGTGGGGGCGCGCCAATTTCCCGCCGGGCCGCCCCAAGGGAAATTAGCCCCCTCGGGGGGCAGCGCAGTACACGCAGTGACAAGCGTGGGGGCCATATGAACCAGCCCCTGCCGCGCTGGGCCGATCTGGTATTGCTTCCGATAGTCAACCTGGCGATCGCCCTGCTCGCTGCCGGCGTCATGGTCTGGCTGGTGGGGCAGAACCCGCTGGAAGTCATCACGGTGCTGGTGCACGGCGCCTTCGGCACCGCGCGCGGCCTGAGCTACACGCTGTATTACGCAACCACCTTCATCTTCACCGGGCTGGCGGTGGCGGTGGCGTTTCACGGCGGCCTGTTCAATATCGGCGGTGAAGGCCAGGCCATCCTGGGCGGCCTGGGCACCGGCCTGGTGGCGTTGTGGCTGTCGGCCAGTCTGCCGATCTGGCTGATGCTGCCGCTGATGCTGATCGCCGGCGCGCTGTTCGGCATGGTCTGGGCGGCCGTGCCGGCCTATCTGCAGGCCTACCGGGGCAGCCATGTGGTGATCACCACGATCATGTTCAACTTCCTGGCCAGCAGCCTGCTGGTCTACCTGCTGGTCAACCACCTCAAGGTGCCGGGCAATATGTCGGTCGAAAGCGCGCCCTTCGCGGCCTCCGCCAAGTTGCCCAGCATGGCGAGCTTCATGCTGTGGCTGGGCGTCGAGTGGCCCAATTCGCCGCTCAATACCAGCCTGTTCCTGGCCCTGCTGGCCGCGCTGGGCGTGTATTTTCTGCTCTGGCATACCCGGCTCGGCTACGAGTTGCGCGCCACCGGTTCCAGCGCCCGCGCCGCCGCCTACGCCGGCATCAACCCGAACCACCAGGTGATCCTGGCTATGGGCGTTTCGGGCGCGCTGGCCGGCATGGTCGGCATGAACGAGATCGCCGGCGTCAGCGGGCGACTGATGCTGGAATATGTCAGCGGCGCCGGCTTCACCGGCATTGCGGTGTCGCTGATGGGGCGCAGCCATCCTTTTGGCATCGTGCTGGCCAGCCTGTTGTTCGGCGCGCTGTTCCAGGGTGGTGCCGAGGTCAGCTTCGAAGTGCGCGGCTTCAGCCGCGACATGGTGGTGCTGCTGCAGGGCTTCATCGTGCTGTTCTCGGGCGCAATGGCCTATGTGATGGCGCCATCCCTGTCGCGCGTCGTCAACCTGGTGCGCGGCGGCGCGTCTGCCACCGCCCCGGCCAAAGGAGGCGCGCATGGATGAAGCCATGATCGGCTCGCTGATCGCCTCTACGCTGCGCGTGTCGACGCCGCTGATCCTGTGCGCGCTGGCCGGCCTGTTGTCGGAGCGCGCGGGCGTCATCGACATCGGACTGGAGGGCAAGATGCTGTTCGCCGCCTTTGCCGCCGGCGCGGCCGGCGTTGCGTTCGACTCCACCGCGCTGGCCTTGCTGATCGCAATGGGCACGACGGTGCTGCTGTCCTGGCTGCATGGCTTTGCCTGCGTCAGCCATCGTGGTGACCAGGTGGTCTCGGGGGTGGCGATCAACATCATCGCCGTTGGCATGACGGCGGTGCTGGGAATCGCCTGGTTTGCCCAGGGCGGGCAGACGCCTGCGGTGAGCAACGAGGTGCGCATGCAGGCACTGATACCGGGAGCGGTGACTGCGCTGCAGGGTGTGCCGGTAGTCGGCACGGTGCTGGGCCAGGGCCTGTTCAGCCACAACGCCCTGGTCTATGTCGCACTGCTGCTGGTGCCGGCGGTGTGGTGGCTGATGTACCGCACCCGTTTTGGGCTGCGCCTGCGCGCAGTCGGTGAAAACGCGCACATGGTCGACGCCGCCGGTGTCTCGGTCGCGCGCATGCGCTACGCGGCGCTGACGCTCAACGGACTGCTCTGCGGCCTGGCCGGCAGCTACCTGGTGCTGGCGCAGAACGCCGCCTTCGTGCCCAACATGACGGCCGGGCGTGGCTTCATGGCGCTGGCCGCGCTGATTTTCGGCAAGTGGCATCCGGTACGGGCGTTCTGGGCCTGCCTGCTGTTTGGTTTTCTCGATGCAGTCGCTATTCGCCTGCAAGGCGTGCCGCTGCCGGGAATCGGCCTGGTGCCGGTGCAGCTGATTCAGGCGCTGCCCTATCTGCTGACGGTAATCCTGCTGGCCGGCTTCATTGGCCGCACCGTGGCGCCGCAGGCGCTGGGCCGGCCCTATCTGAAGGAGCGTTGAGCCCATGGCCGGTCACGACACCATCACCGATGCGCAGCGCGTCGCGCTGCTGGCCGCGGCCAGCGCCGCAATGCAGCGTGCCCATGCGCCGTATTCGAAGTTCCGGGTTGGCGCGGCCGTGCTCGACGCGCAGGGCCGCATCCATGCCGGCTGCAATGTCGAGAACGCGGCCTATCCGCAGGGCCTGTGCGCCGAGGCCGGTGCCCTGGGCGCGATGGTGCTGGCCGGTGGCAGTACGGTGCAGGCTGTGCTGGTGGTGGGCCTGGGCGAGGGCCTGGTCACGCCGTGCGGCGGTTGCCGCCAGAAGATCCGCGAATTTGCCGCGCCGGACACGCCGATCCTGATTGCCGATCCGCAGCAGGTACGCGCCAGCTTCACGCTGGAGCAACTGCTGCCGCACAGCTTTGGCCCGGAGCATCTTTCCTAGCCCGGTTTGCTGCAATGACGATGCTGGCCCAGGAGATCATCCGCATCAAGCGTGACGGCGGCGCCCTGAGCGAGGCGCAGATCACCGCCTTCGTCACCGGTCTGGTCGATGGCAGCTGGAGCGAGGGCCAGGCCGCCGCGATGGCGATGGCGGCTTTCCTGAAGGGCCTGGATATCGCCGAGACCGTGGCGCTGACGCGTGCCATGACGCATTCGGGCAATGTGCTGGACTGGGGCGCGGAGCAACTGGGCGGTCCGATACTGGACAAGCACTCCACCGGCGGCGTCGGCGACAAGGTCAGCCTGATGCTGGCGCCGACGCTGGCCGCCTGCGGCGCCTTCGTGCCGATGATTTCGGGACGTGGCCTGGGACACACCGGTGGCACGCTGGACAAGATGGACAGCATCCCCGGCTTCCAGACGGCGCCATCGAACGACACCTTGCGCAAGGCCATACGGGCCGCCGGTTGCGCCGTGGTCGGCCAGACCGCCGATCTGGCACCGGCAGATCGGCGGCTTTACGCGATCCGCGATGTCACCGCCACCGTCGAGTCGATACCGCTGATCACGGCCAGCATCCTGTCCAAGAAGCTGGCTGCGGGCTTGCAGGGCCTGGTGCTGGACGTCAAGACCGGCAACGGCGCTTTCGCCGCGTCGCGCACGATGGCGCAGCAACTGGCGCAGTCCCTGGTGTCCGTGGCCAATGGCGCCGGCCTGCCGACCCGCGCCTTGATCACCGACATGAACCAGGTGCTGGGCGAGAGCTGTGGCAATGCGCTCGAGGTGTGGGAGGCGCTTGCATTTCTGAGCGGTGCACGTCGCGAGCCGCGCCTGCTGGCTGTGACCATGGCCCTGTGCGCCGAGTTGCTGGTGATGGGCAAGCTTGCAGCAAGCGACACCGAGGCGATGCGGCGCCTGACCCATGTGCTGGACGACGGCTCCGCGCTGGCGCACTTCGCGCGCATGGTCGCCGCGCTGGGCGGGCCGTCTGATTTTGTCGAGCGTCCTGAAAAGTATCTGGTTGCGGCGCCAGTGCAGCGCCCGGTGCCGGCTGCACGCGACGGCTGGGTGACCCAGGTCGCTACGCGCGACGTCGGCCTGCTGGTGATCGAACTCGGTGGCGGTCGCCGCCAGGCGGCCGACCGGATCGACCATCGCGTCGGTTTCAGCGCGGTGCTGGGTGTTGGCGCGCAGGTGCGTGCGGGTGAGCCGCTGGCTGTTGTGCATGCGGCAGACGAAGGCGGCGCCGATTCAGCGGCGGCTGCCTTGGCGCGTTTGATCGTCGTTGACGAACAGGTGTCCGAGCCTGCAGGCCCATTGCTCAAGCGGGTTGGCGCTGATTGACGATCAGTTGAAAATTCCGGCACCGGGTGGCGCCAGTTTCGATCGCTGGGACCAATGTCGGCTCGGCCTGAAACGATGACTGTCACAACCAGGACTTGTGCATCTTCACCGCGTCAATCTGGCCTTCGTAATATCCGGTAATTCGATTGCTTCGCTGGTACCCCAGCCGCTGGTAGAACGCGATGGCATTGCGGTTATCGGCCCGGCACTCCAGCCGCACGGCGGATATGCCGGCAATGCGCGCCGAGCGCTCCAGCCAATCCATCATCTGCCTGCCAAGACCTTGATGGCGCATGGCAGGCGCCACGGCCAGCAGGGCCAGATGGGCACTTTCTTCCTGGTACTGCATGATGCCGAAACCCTGCAACTGGCCGCGTGGCACGGCCACCGCAACATTGGTCGACGCATCCCGGATCGCGTGCACCACCCGAGGCGCAGTCCAGCCCCAGGACAGACCGTGTTCGATGCAGTCGCGCGACATGCGGGCGATGCCGGGCGCATCGACCGGCGTCGCGAGGCGTATGTCGGGCAGGGCCAGCATGGGGCGATTGTCAACTGCCAAGCCGCGATGCGCGTGCGGCCATTGCCATGACCAGGAAGCCATCGCCAGGGCATATGTACCATCCGATCACATCGGGTTGGCGGTTGGCATCACCACATACCGCTATGTGGGTGCAAGCCCGAGCGCGGCGGTGTCATCTGTGCGCGTCTACGGCGGCACTGCCGCCGTTCCGGCTATTGCAGTTTGACCATGACGTGGCGTGCAACGGTGTAATCCTCCAGCGCATACGTCGACATGTCCTTGCCATAACCCGATGACTTCAGGCCGCCGTGGGGCATCTCGTTGACCAGCATGAAATGGGTATTGATCCAGGTGCAGCCATATTGCAGTTGCTTGGCCACGCGCATCGCACGGCCGACGTCCTGCGTCCAGATGCTGGAGGCCAGTCCATATTCGGAATCGTTGGCCCAGCCCACGACCTGCTCGGTGTCGGTGAATCGGGTGACCGATACCACCGGCCCGAACACCTCGCGTTGCACGATCTCGTCCTCCTGCCGCGCGCCGGCGATCACCGTAGGCTCATAGAAAAATCCGCTGCCCGGACGCAGCCGCCCGCCCGTAGTGATCTCCATATGGCCCGCCATCTGGGCGCGCTCGACAAAACTGGCCACCCGATTGCGCTGGCGGTCAGAGATCAACGGGCCCAGTTCCACACCATCTTCGTCCTGGCTGCCCATTTTCAGGCTGGAGACAGCGCCACTGAGGTCGGCCACCAGCTTCTCGTAGATACGCGGCCCGGCATAGATCCGGCAGGCGGCGGTGCAGTCCTGACCGGCGTTGTAATAGCCAAAAGTGCGCAGACCCTCGATCACGGATGGCAGATCCGCATCGTCGAACACGATGACCGGCGCCTTGCCGCCGAGCTCGAGATGGGTGCGTTTGAGCGTACCCGATGCCGCCTGCAGAATGCGCCGGCCGGTCGCGACGTCACCCGTGACCGACACCATGCGCACTTGCGGATGTTCGACCAGGGTCTGGCCGACGCTCACGCCACGACCGCAGACCACGTTGAGCACACCCTTGGGCAGGATGTCCGCAGCAAGACTTGCCAGCAGCAGTGTCGTCAGCGGCGTCTGCTCGCTGGGCTTGAGCACCACGGTATTGCCGGCGGCGAGCGCCGGGGCCATTTTCCAGACCGCCATCATCAGCGGGTAGTTCCAGGGCGCGATCGACGCCACGACTCCGATCGGATCGCGCCGGATCATGCTGGTATGGCCGGCCAGATACTCGCCGGCCAATGAGCCGGTCATGCAGCGGGCGGCGCCAGCGAAATAGCGCAGGCAATCGGCAATGGCCGGTATCTCGTCGCCCAGCGCACGCGCCATCGGCTTGCCGCAATTGAGCGATTCCAGCCGGGCAAATCGCTCGCTCTGCGATTCAATGGCGTCGGCCAGTTTGAGCAGCAGGCCGGCGCGCTCGCCGGGTGTGGTCTGCGACCAGCTCTCGAAGGCGCGCGCTGCGGCGGATACAGCGCGATGGACCTGTTCCGGCGAGGCCTCGGGCACAAGACAAAGAACTTCGCCGGTGGCCGGATTGAGGATCGTTTCGTCCGGACCTTCGCCGCGCACCCGTTGCTGGTCGATCAGCATGTCGGGCGCGGGCAGCACAACGGTGGTGGCGGTCTGGCTCATGGTATTGGCTCCTTGGTTCGGTTCCGGGACGGGTTCAATGGCGATGGCCGTGGATTCAGCGGCCGTGGCTGTCTTCGTTGCCGCGCGTCAGCCAGTAGGCGGCCACGATGGGCAGGAACGTCAGCGTGATGATGATCACCGCCACCACGTTGGTAACCGGTCGCTGGCGTGGCCGGATCAACTCCTGGAACATCCAGATTGGCAACGTGGTCTGCTGGCCGGCGGTGAACGTGGTGACGATGACCTCGTCAAAACTCAGTGCAAAGGCCAGCAAGCCGCCGGCCAGCATGGCGCTTCCGATCTGCGGCAACAACACATGGCGGAAGGTCTGGAAGGCGTTCGCGCCGAGGTCCATCGAGGCCTCCAGCAATGACGGACTGACCCGGCGCAATCGCGCGACGACATTGTTGTAGACCACCACGACGCAGAAGGTGGCGTGACCGACAACGATGGTCCACATGCTGAATGGCACGTCCATCGCGTGGTAGGACGAGCGCAGCGCGATGCCCGTGATGACGCCGGGCAGCGCGATCGGCAGGATCAGCAGCAGATTGATGACCTCGCGCCCGAAAAACGTCGTGCGTGCCATCGCACCGGCTGCCAGCGTTCCCAACACCAGCGCGATGGCGGTGGACCATGCAGCGACCTGGAACGACAGCGTCATCGCATCCCACACGTCCTGGCGCCCGAGCGCGACCGCGAACCATTTGGTCGTCAGGCCAGGCGGCGGAAAAATGTAGCTCTTGTCCTCGCTCGAGAATGCGTACAGGATGATCAGCGCCAGCGGCACATGCAGAAACACGATGCCCGCCCAGGCAGCGATTTTCAAGCCCCGCGAAGCGCCAAGCACGGGATGCGACGAACGGACAGAGGTCTTAGAGCGCATCGAAGGCTCCCTTGCGCTTGGCCAGCCACAGGTAGACGCCGATGATCACGATCGGGACCAACGAGAATGCGGCCGCGAAAGGCAGGTTGCCGGCAACGCCCTGTTGGCGGTACACCACCTGCCCGATGTACTGGGTCGAGTTGCCGATGATCTGCGGAATGATGTAGTCGCCCAGCGTCAGCGAGAACGAGAAGATCGATCCGGCCGCAATGCCCGGCATCGCCAGCGGCAGGATCACATTGCGCAAAGTCTGCCCCGGCGTGGCCCCCAGATCGCCGGAGGCCTCCAGATAGGAGCCAGGAATGCGTTCGATGGCGGCCTGAATCGGCAGGATCATGAACGGCAGCCACATGTAGACAAACACGATGTAGGTGCCCATGGGCGCAAAACTCAGCGAGCTCCCCCCAATCACGGGAATTCCCAGGATTGCATCGAGTAACCACTGCAGGTGCAGGCTTTCGGCGGCCCAGGAAATAGCCCCCTCCTTGGCCAGCAGCAGTTTCCATGCATAGACGCGCACCAGGTAGCTGGACCACAGCGGCAACATGACTGCTACAAACAGAATCGCCTTGTGCGCCCCGCGGGCGTGCCGGGCCATGTAGTACGCGACCGGGAACCCGATCACCACGCAGGTGCACGTAACCAGTATCGCCATCAGGGTGCTGCGCAACGCAACGTCCAGATTGGTCGGGGAGAATATCTCGACAAAATTGCCGAACCCGATCTCGCGCACGACCTGCCCGGTGAAATCGTCGAGCCGGAAAAAGCTGTTCGCCAGCAGGCTCAACAATGACCCCAGGTAGATCACTCCGAACCACAGCAGTGGCGGTAGCAACAATACCGCCAGCAGCAGGCCGCGGCGCGTGTACAACTGGGTCGACAGACGATTGCCCAGCCCGCCAGGCGCGCGCAGGGTTGCTTGCTGCGTGGTCATTGCGGCAACGCGTCGTCGTCGATGGCATGGACCGCATCGTCGACCCAGTACAGGTGCGCCATGTCGCCGACCCGAGGTGTCGGTATGGTCGAGCGGACCGGCACGTCCACCTGAAGTGGCTCGGCGCCCCGGCGCAACTGCACCCGCACGCGCGAGAACGATCCGAAGAACTGCACTTCCACGACCTGGCCGTTTGCGCGCGCCGGCGCGCCGGTGTCGACCTTCTCGCCGACGGTGATCCGGATCTGCTCGGGTCGCACCATGATGGCTCTGGAGGGGCCAAAACGCAGGGCGTCTTCTCCATGCAGCAGGTTGGTGGCTCCGACAAACTCGGCAACGAACCGGGTCTTCGGACGGTTGTACAGCTCCTGCGGCGATGCGATCTGCTCGATGCGTCCCTGGTTGAAAACCCCGATTCGATCGCTCATGGACAGGGCCTCATGCTGGTCATGGGTGACGAACACGAAGGTGATGCCCAGCTTGCGCTGCAGGCTCTTGAGTTCGCTTTGCATCTGCTCGCGCAGCTTCAGGTCCAGCGCACCCAGCGGCTCGTCCAGCAGCAACACTTTGGGTTCGCTGATGAGCGCGCGCGCCAGGGCCACGCGCTGGCGCTGTCCGCCCGACAACTGGGCAGGTTTGCGTCGCGCAACATCGGGCAGTTGCACCGTCTCCAAAAGTTCGTGTGCGCGGCGCTCGCGCGTGTTGCGATCGACTCCCCGCACCATCAGGCTGTAGGCCACGTTGTCCAGCACCGACATGTGCGGGAACAGCGCATAGTCCTGAAAAACGGTATTGACCGGCCGTTCAAAGGGCGGGTGGCGGCTCATGTCGATCCCATCGATCGTGATGCTGCCGCTGCTGGGCAGCGTGAACCCGCCAATCATGCGCAGGCAAGTGGTCTTGCCCGACCCCGATGGGCCGAGCAGGGTGAAGAACTCGCCCGGCTCTACATCAAGCGACACGCGATCGACCGCGAGCACGGATTTTTTGCCGGAGCGAAACAGGCACGATACCTCGTGCAGCCGGACTGCCGCCGTCATGGATTTACCTTCCGTGCGCTGGTTCGCACGATCGGTCGCGCCGACCCTGCGGCGCCCGATCGCAATGGCCTGACCAGGCCGGTGCGTCTGGCGCCAGCCGGCCGGCGTCGTTCACCGACCGCCAAGAATCGCGATGTAGTCAGAGGCCCACTTGTGGTACGGCACACACTTGTTGTCCTGCGACCGGCATTGGCTGGTCGGTGTTTTCCAGAACGAGATGCGCTCGAAGTCCTTGAAGCCCTGGCGGTCGCAGCCGGCGTCCCCGAGCAGCTTGTTGCCTTTGCAGGCGGCTGGCACTGCAGGAACCGATCCGAACCATGCGGACAGGTCACCTTGCAGTTTGGGATTGAGCGAGTGTTCGAGCCACATGTACGCGCAGTTCGGGTTCTTGGCCTCGGCATGCATCATCGTCGAGTCCGCCCAGCCGGTAGCGCCTTCGACCGGGATAACGGACGCCACCGGTATTTTCTTGGAGCCCAGGATATTGGCCTGGAATTGCCAGCTGCCCGAGGCAACGACACCTTCGTTGGTGAAGTCGTCTATCTGTACGAACGCGTCGTGCCAGTACTTGCCCACCAGCTTGCGTTGTCCGCGCAGCAACTCCAGCGCGGCCTTGTATTGGGCTTCGTTCAGTTCGTACGGGTCCTTGATGCCCAGCGCCGGGTTTTTCGTCATCAGGTACAGCGCCGCATCGGCAATGTAGATCGCACCGTCGAAGGCCTGGACCCGGCCCTTGTTGCTCTTGCCGTCGGGCAGGGTCTGTTCCTCGAACACGACACTCCAGCTCGTGGGCTTCTTGTCGCCGAACACCTTGGTGTTGTACATCAGAATATTCCACCCCCACTGGTACGGCACACCGTAGTGCGTATTGCTCTCAAAGTGCCAGGGCGCTTTCTGCAGCCGGGCATCGATATTCTTGTAGCTGGGAATCAGGCTGACGTTGATGGGTTGGACCCGCTTGCCGCGGATCAAACGCGTGCTCGCGTCGCCGGATGCCGTAACCAGGTCGAAGCCGCCCTCGTTCATCAGCGCCACCATTTCGTCCGAGGTGCCCGCCGTCTTGACATTCACCTTGCAGCCGCTGGCTTTCTCGAAATCAGTGACCCAGTCGAAGTTCTTGTCGGTGGCGCCGCGTTCGATGTAGCCGGCCCAGGCCACTATGTCGACCTGGCCTTCTCCCTTGCCCAGTTTCTGAACGGCCTTTTGCGCGAAGCCGGTACTGCAAACGGCCGCCATTGCAATGGCAAGGCCGGCATGCTTCAGGAATTTCATCGTTGCACTCCATGGAGGTTGATCGATATCCGACAGGGCGGAGCGTCGCGCCGGATGCACACAGCCGAGCCAATGTAATCCTGGCGTCGTGCCATGGGAAGTTCAAAATTCGAAGGCCTGGATATCTAAAAAACAGATATAAAGGGAAACCCTGATACTTTTCGATAGTCCTGGGTTGCCCGCGTCCATGCAGCGCCACATCACCCTCAAGCAGTTCCGGTATTTTCTGACGGTGTCAGAGGCGACTTCAGTCGCCGGCGCCGCGCGCATGATCAACATTGCGCAATCGGCGCTGACCAAGAGCGTGCAGGATATGGAGGAGGCCTTGGGTGTGCGCCTGTTCGACCGCAGTTCGCGGGGCATGATCCTGACGCAGGAAGGCTACCGTTTTCAGGCCAGTGCGCGCAAGGTGCTGGCTGCTGCCGCCGAGGCCACCCAGTTGTCGCGCGGTCAGGTCGAGAGCCTGAGCGGCAGCCTGACCTTGGGTGTGACCAGCCTGGTCGCCGGATACTATCTGGCGGATCTATTTGCCCGTTTCCAGCGCTCACATCCGTCGGTGAACATTTCAGTGGTTGAAGACTCACCGCAGTTTCTGGAGCATTTGCTGATCAACGGCGAGGTCGATCTGGCGATCATGGTCTCGAACGCATTAGGCGATCCGCAGGCCCTGGTCGTCGAAGCGCTGACCAGCTCGCCGAACCGGGTCTGGATGGCATCGAGCCATCCGATGGCTGAGCGGCCGGAGCTGTCACTGGTCGAGTGCGCCAGCTATCCGCAGATCGTGCTGGAGGCAGACCGGGTGGAAAGCGTGCTGAACGCGCTATGGTCCCGACACAGCCTGCACCCGCAGGTGCTGATGCGGACATCGTCGCTCGAAGCGGTGCGGTCGCTGGTCGGCATGGGGGCGGGGATCACTATCTTGCCCGATTTCCTGTATCGACCCTGGACCCTGGACGCAGCCCATGTCGAAGTGCGTAGCCTGCGCGATGCCGTGCCCAGCGTCGATGTGGGACTCGTTTGGCGGCGTGGTTCGCGGATTCGTCCGGTCGTCACCGAGTTCATCGAGCTGGCGCGCGAACAGTCGCGCAGCAACCGCGGGCGCTAATCTTCCGGTCTGTCCGAACTCGCTGTGGTTTTTCCGGGATACGGATCGCTTCGCTGATGCGGGTGTTGGATACGCAATGGGCTGGGGTAGCGACGCGTTGGTGGTGAAGACCCTGGTCGTATCGAGTTGGCAAAGATTCATGCGGTGATGCGCGCGATCCTGCGCTGCAATCGTCGCAAGACCGCGAATCCGGCGCATACGAGCCCATTCCGGCATGTTCGGCTGCGCCGCTCGCGTGCAGGCGTGCAGGCGTGCCATGGTTCGCGGTGTTCAAGACGCGGCTGGACTACCGCCTGAGTGATCCGGGCCTGGCGCGGTATTCGCAGCCCTGTTTGCCAGTTCGGGCCTGCTGCAACAGGCTATTGCCCAATACGCAACGGTACATGTGACAGGGCGGTTCGACTGAAACGCGCCTCGTTCAGCCCCAGACCTGCCCCGCCACCCGCATCATGTTGCCGCCCATCACCAGCGCCGCTTCGTCGGCCGTCATGCCGGTACGCTGCAATGCGGCCGACAAATCCTGCCAGCTCTCGATCGGCGGATAGCTTGAACGTGCGATTGCACGGTCGTAGCCGGCCGACTTGGGCCACCAGTACGTGGGGTCGTAATCACCGGGCGGGTTGTCGTTCAGCTCGGGCTGGTTGAAGCTGATGTCCAGGCCGATGCCGGCGTGTTCGACGCCGACCAGGTTGGCCACATAGGCGGCGTGGCGCGCCACGTCGTCGGCCGTGGGTGACTCGGTGCCCAGAAAAATCGACACACCCGACACGCAGGTCACGCCGCCGGTCGCGGCAATGGCCTTGATCTGTTCGTCGGTCACGTTGCGGCCATGTTCGACCAGGGCCAGCGGGTTCGAGTGGCTGAAGATCACCGGTGCGCTGGACGCAGCCATGATGTCCAGGCTGCAGCGCCGGCCAGTGTGCGAACAGTCCATCAGAACGCCGGCCTGGTTGATCGCCGCAACGATTGTGTGACCCAGTGGCGTCAGGCCCTGGGCGTCGTCGTGGCAGCCGCCGGCGACGCTGTTGTTGCGGTTGTAGGCCAGGTGCATCTGGCGCACGCCCAGGCTTTTGTACAACGCGACCATCTCGGGTTGGTCGAGCAGCGGCATCGCGCCCTCGAGATCGAAGCCGACGGCCAGCTTGCCTTCGGCTTTGGCGCGCGTGATGTCGGCCACCGTGTTGGCCAGGATATAGGTGTCGGGATTCGCCGCAATGGTCGCGCGAAAGCCGGCGATCACCGCCATCACCTGTGGCAGCGGATTCATGTCCATGCCGATGTTGATCGACACGTAATGCACACCGGCGGCATGCAGGCGGGCGATTGGTGCGAAGTCGGCATTCGGGTGCAGCGGCAGGCAGGCGTGGGCTTCCCAGTGGATCATGGTGTGCGTCTCTGATGGTTGGATGGTCTGGTGGTCGGAACTTCAATCGGCGGGCTTCGCCATCGGGAGGTCATCCCTTGCGCCAATTGCCAATTGTCCTGCGGCTCGACGGGTTCTGGCACCCCAGCGTCTTGCGCCGCACGCGTGGCGCCTGCGGGGCACGATCGTTCAGGCGCCGGCTGGCGCGCGGGTGAAGCCGTCCGCAGCCTGCATCAGATTGCGGGTGTAGTCCTGCTTGACCTTGTGTGCTGCAAGATCGCTGGCGGACAACAACTCGACCGTCTGCCCGCGCTGCATCACCATCAGCTTTTCGCACATATGGGTGACGACGGCCAGATCGTGGCTGACCATGATGAAGGTCAGGCCGCGCTTGCGGCGCAGGTCTTCCAGCAGGTTGAGCACCTCGGCCTGCACCGAGGCGTCCAGCGCCGAGGTGGGCTCGTCCAGCAGCATGATCTGCGGCTCCAGGATCAGCGCGCGCGCAATTGCGATGCGCTGGCGCTGGCCGCCCGAGAGCTGGTGCGGGTAGCGAAAGCGAAAGCCCGAGCCCAGGCCGACCTCGTCCAGTGCGCGCTCGATGCGCGACTCGGCGTCGCCGATGTTGTGGATGGCCAGCGGCTCGGCCAGGATGCGGTCCACCGTCTGGCGCGGATGCAGCGAGCCGTACGGGTCCTGGAACACCATCTGCACCAGGCGGCGAAACGGCTTGCTGCCGGGCGCGGGCAGGGCAGTTGTGCCATTGCCCAGCAGTTGCACAGAACCTCCGGACATGGGCGCGAGACCGCAGATCGCGCGCAGGACGGTCGATTTGCCCGAGCCGGACTCGCCGACGATGCCAAAACTCTCGCCCGGCGCAACGCGCAGCGAGGTGTCGTCCACTGCCACGAAGCCGTCGTAGACAACCCGCAGATTCTGCGCCTGCAGGCCGACATGGCCGTCGCCCGCTTGCGCCGGCGCTGTATCAGCGTGACTGGGCTTTTCGCTCACGCTGCCCACTCCGGCCGTCGGTCCAGCGTTGGCAGCGGATGGCGGTCATCGGCCAGCTTGGGCAGGCAGTTGAGCAGCCCGCGGGTATAGGGGTGTTTGGCGTCCTGCAGGGCACCCGACGAAACCTCTTCGACCACCTTGCCGGCATACATCACCAGGATGCGGTCGCAAAAAGTGGAGACCAGGCGCAGGTCGTGCGAGATGAAGATCAGGCCCATGCCGCGCTCGCGTACCAGATCGTCCAGGATAGCCAGCACCTGCAACTGCACCGTCACGTCGAGCGCCGAGGTCGGCTCGTCGGCAATCAGCAGCTCGGGTTCGGCGATCAGCATCATGGCGATCATCGCGCGCTGGCCCATACCGCCCGAGACCTCGTGTGGGTAGAGCTTGTAGACCCGCTCGGGCTGGTCGATCTGCACCGCCTCGAGTGCGGCCAGCGCCTTCAGGCGCGCTTCCCTGGACGAGATGCGGGTGTGCGCGCGCAGGGTTTCCACCACCTGGTCGCCGATGGTCATGACCGGATTGAGCGAGAACTTCGGGTCCTGCAGCACCATGGCGATTCGTCCGCCGCGCAGCGCGCGCCGCTCCTGTTCGGTGCTGCGCAGCAGGTCGGCGCCGTGAAACTCCAGGCGCTTGGCGGTGACCCGCCCTTCCGGGGCAGTCAGGCCCAGGATGGCGCGCCCGGTCTGCGACTTGCCCGAGCCCGATTCGCCAACGATGCCAAGGCGCTCGCGCCCCAATGAAAAAGAAACCCCGCGCACCGCTTCGGTGCGACCGCCGTCGCGGTTGGGAAACGAGACCCGCAGATCGTCGACCACCAGCACCGGGGCGACGGCCAGTTGGGGTGACCTGGGCGCGCTGGGTTTGGCCGGCGCCACCGGCGCAGCAACCGCAGCTGGGGGTGTCACGGCGGATGTCGACTCGGCTGCTTCTGCTTCTGCTACTGCTACTGCTACTGCTACTGCTACTGTCGCTGGTGCTGGTGCTGGTGCTGGTGCACTTTCCGGCACCAACGTGGACTGATCGACGGGCTGCGCCAGCTCCGGATTCTTCGCCCCCACCAACGGCAGGCTGTCGTCCAGCGGCGGCAACACGTTCACATTGGCGCCGCTCTTGCGCAGGGCGCGGTCGATGATGCTCATGGGGCATGCTCCATGCTTCGCTTTGCGGTATTGGCTTCGACCTGACAAAAGCTTCGCGTAATTGTCAGTCTGCGCCGCAACTGCGTTGTCGCCCTTGGGAGCGGCCCGGCGGTGCGCATCAGGCCGTCGCTTGCGGTCAACAACCTGGGGGCACTCACTTGACGCCCTTCGGGTCCAGCGCATCGCGCAATCCATCGCCCAGCAGGTTGAAGGCCAGCGAGACCAGGAAGATCGCGGCGCCGGGCGCGGCGGCAACCCACCACTGGTCCAGCACATACAAGCGGCCGTTGGCGATCAGCGCGCCCCACTCTGGCATCGGCGGCTGCGCGCCCAGGCCGAGGAAGCCCAGTCCGGCGGCGGTCAGGATGATGCCGGCCATGTCCAGCGTCACGCGCACGATGACCGAGGACAGGCACAGCGGCATGATGTGGCGCAGCACGATGCGCCAGGGAGAGGCGCCGATCAGCTGCACTGCGGCGATGTAGTCCGCTTGCCGGATCGTCAGCGTCTCGGCACGGGCGATGCGCGCATACGGCGGCCAGGAGGTGATGGCGATCGCGATCACCGCGTTCTCGATGCCGGGGCCCAGCGCGGCGACAAAGGCCAGCGCCAGGATCAGGCGCGGAAAGGCCAGAAAGATGTCGGTGATGCGCATCAGCGCCGCGTCGAGCCAGCCGCCGGCGTAGCCTGCCACCGTGCCGACCACCAGGCCGATCGGCGCTGCCAGCACCGCCACCAGTGCCACCACATACAGCGTGATGCGCGATCCGTGGATGATGCGCGACAGGATGTCGCGGCCCTGGTCGTCGGTGCCGAACCAGTGCGCCGACGAGGGCGGCAGCAGACGCGTGGTGCGCAGGTCGCCGATGTAGGGCGAGTAGGGCGCCAGCAGGTCGGCAAAGATGGCCAACAGCACCAGTGCAATCACGATCGTCAGGCCCACCATCGCCAGCCGGTTGTGCGAGAAGGTGCGCCATGCTCCATAGGCGCGCCCCAGCGATGCCTGGCGCCGCGAATGCGGGCGCTCGGACATCAGCCAGTCGTGCAGCCTTTCTTTTGCGACCGGTGCGGTGGGGCTGTTCATCGGGTCCGGGTGCGCGGGTCGAGCATCTTGTAGAGCAGGTCGGACAGCAGGTTCAGGCCGATGAAGATCGAGCCAACGACGATGGTGCCGCCCAGCACCGCGTTCATGTCGGCGTTCTGCAACGAGTTGGTGATGTACAGGCCCAGTCCCGGCCAGGCGAACACGGTTTCGGTCAAGACCGAACCTTCCAACAGGCCAGCGTAGGACAGCGCCACCACGGTGACCAGCGGCACCATGGCGTTGCGCAGCGCATGGCGCCAGATGATGCGCGTCTCGGACAGGCCCTTGGCGCGGGCGGCGATCACGTATTCCTGCGCCAGCTCGTTGAGCATGAAGGAGCGCGTCATGCGGCTGATGTAGGCGAGCGAAAAATACCCGAGCAACGAGGCTGGCAATATCAGGTGCGACAGCACGTTTCGAAACGCGTCCCACTGGCCCTGGCGGGCGGTATCGAGCAGCAGGAAGCCGCTCACCAGCGTGACCGAATATTCATAACTGACATCGATGCGCCCCGGCCCGGCGATCCAGCCCAGCTTGGCGTAGAACAGCACCAGGCCCATCAGGCCGAGCCAGAAGATCGGCACCGAATACCCGATCAGGCCCATCACCCGCACGATCTGGTCGACCATGCCGCCGCGCCGCACCGCAGCCCAAACACCCAGCGGAATGCCGAGCCCGGCGCCGATGATGATGCCCAGCGTGGCCAGTTCGATGGTGGCCGGGAAGGT
>JBBKVW010000029.1:0-12649 GCA_037968655.1 Burkholderiaceae bacterium | reverse complement strand
GATTGCCGGCATGGGCCCAGACCGCATGGGATGAATACGCCAAGCGGTTTCCGCCCGAGTTGCGGCTCGAACTCAAGGCGGTGAAGACCCAGGCACGTGCCTCGCAGAGCGTGAGCCAGCTGCTGGCCGCGGAACGTGCGCGTATCGAGACCGCAATCAGTCCCGGCAGCCGCATCGTCGTGCTGGATGAGCGCGGTAGTGCGGTCACGACCGTGCAATTGGCGCGGCGCTTGCAGCAATGGCAACTGGATGCGGCCGACGTGGCGCTTGTCATTGGCGGGCCGGACGGTCTTGAGCCGGAGTTCAAGGACAAGGCCCACGAACGCCTGCGCCTGTCTGACCTGACCCTGCCACATGCCTTTGCCAGGGTCTTGCTGGTCGAGCAGTTGTATCGGGCCTGGTCGCTCAATGCCAACCACCCCTACCACCGCGAATGACGGCTGAACTGTGCGACCCATGAGTCCATTCGTTTACCTGGCGTCCCAGAGTCCGCGCCGCAGCCAGTTGCTGGACCAGCTCGGCCTGCGCCACGAACTGCTGTTGCCCGACGCGCAGGAAGATGCGGAACAGCTTGAGGCCATGGTGCCGGACGAGTCACCCGCACGCTATGTGGTGCGTGTGACCGAGCGCAAGCTGGATGCCGCGCTGGCGCGGCGCAAGCGGCGCGGCCTGCCCGCGGCGCCTGTGCTGTGTGCGGATACCACGGTTGCGATCGGACGGCGCATCCTGGGCAAACCTGCCGATGCCCGCGATGCGGCCGACATGTTGCGCCAGCTGGGTGGTCGCAGTCACCGGGTGCTGACGGCCGTCGCCGTGGCGACCGACCGGCGGCGTGCGGCGGCAATGAGCGTATCCAGAGTCGAGTTTGCCCCGCTGTCGTCAGCGCAGATCAGCGCCTATGTCGCCTCGGGCGAGCCTATGGGCAAGGCGGGGGCTTATGCCATTCAGGGTCGGGCCGCGGCATTTGTCTGCGCAATCAGCGGCAGCTACTCTGGCATCATGGGGCTGCCCCTGTTCGAGACCGCGCAGCTCTTGCGCGGATTCGGTCGCCGATTCGGGCTTTGAGACCAACGCAACAGCGCCATGCAACAGGATATTCTGATCAACTGGTCGCCGCAGGAAACCCGGGTTGCGATCGTCGAAAACGGGTCCGTGCAGGAGCTGCATGTGGAGCGCTCGCTCGAGCGTGGTCTGGTCGGCAACGTCTACCAGGGCAAGGTCGCAAGGGTGTTGCCGGGCATGCAGTCGGCCTTCATCGATATTGGTCTGGAACGCGCTGCATTCCTGCATGTGGCCGATGTCTGGCACCGCCAGCCGGACGGCGAGCCGCCCCAGGCGGCGCGCTCGGCACAGCCGCAGATTCCGATCGAGCGACAGGTGTTCGAAGGCCAGTCGTTGACGGTGCAGGTCATCAAGGACCCGATTGGCAGCAAGGGTGCGCGCCTGTCGACCCAGATCAGCATTGCCGGCCGTCTGCTGGTATTTCTGCCGCAGGACGACCATGTCGGCGTGTCGCAGAAGATCACGCCGGCCCTGCGCGACGATCTGCGCGCCAGGTTGCAGCTGCTGACCCAGCCCGATGGCGGCGGCTTCATCCTGCGCACCAATGGTGAAGACGCCAACGATGCCGAGCTGGCCGAAGACATTGCCTATCTGCGCACGACCTGGAGCGGAATCAAGCAGGCCTCGATGCGCTCGCCCGCAGGCTCGCTGTTGCACCAGGACTTGAGTCTGCTGCAGCGCGTGCTGCGTGACCTGACCGGCGAATCGACGCAATCAATCCGGGTCGATTCACGCGAGCAGTTTGATTCTCTGCTGGCGTTCGGGCGCGCGTTCATGCCCTCTGCGGTGGGCAAACTGCAGCACTACAAGGGCGAGCGACCGATTTTCGACCTGTTCAACATCGACGAGGAGATCGCGCGTGCACTGGGGCGTCGGGTCGAGCTGAAGTCGGGTGGTTACCTGATCGTCGACCAGACCGAGGCACTCACGACCATGGATGTCAACACCGGCGGCTTTGTCGGTGCGCGCAATTTCGACGACACCATTTTCAAGACCAACCTGGAGGCGGCCCAGGCGATTGCCCGCCAGTTGCGGCTGCGCAACCTGGGCGGCATCATCATCGTGGACTTCATCGACATGGCGCGCGAGGACCATCGCGATGCGGTTCTGGCGGAGTTCCGCAAGCAACTGGTGCGCGATCGGGTCAAGACCATGTCGGGTGGCTTCTCGCTGCTCGGACTGGTCGAGATGACGCGCAAGCGGACCCGCGAATCACTGGCCCACATGTTGTGCGAACCCTGCGCTGAATGCCAGGGCAAGGGCAGCCTCAAGACGGCACGCAGTGTGGCCTACGACATATTGCGCGAGATACTGCGCGAGGCACGCCAGTTCAACCCGCGCGAGTTCCGCGTGGTGGCCTCGCCCAAGGTGATCGAGCTGTTTCTGGACGAGGAGAGCCAGCACCTGGCTGGACTGATCGAGTTCATCGGCAAGTCGGTGTCGCTGCAAAGCGAGGCAGCGATGGGCCAGGAGCAATACGACATCATCCTGCTGTGACTGGCAGGGTCGCGCCAAAAACCGGTGACCGATCGACCCAGCGCGCTGGCCACGCGCCAGTCCGGTCGCGCCTTGTGGACTGCTTGTGTGCCTGCTCAGGCCGGCGGCTTGCGCAGGATCACCAGAGCGATCCCACCCAGAATGGCAGTAGAGGCGAGTACCAGGCGGCCGGTGAGTGGCTCGGCGAGGAATATGGTTCCGCCCAGCGCGGCAATGACCGGCACGCTTAGTTGCACCGTGGACGCTGTAGTCGCGCGCAATCCGCGCAATGCCGCGTACCAGACTGCATAGCCTAGCCCCGAGGTCAGCGCGCCGGATGCGATGGCATAAGCCAGGCCCGGCGCATCGACCCGCGCCAATGGCAAATTGGCCAATGCCAGCACGGCTGCGGGTGCGCTGGCGCGAATGAAATTTCCGGCGGTGACGCGCGTCGGGTCTCCGGCACCCCTGCCGCGCAACGAATAGATTCCCCAGGCAATGCCCGAGGCCAGCATCAGCAGCGAACCGGCCAGTGGCGGCGCTGAAAGACCTGGCAGCATCAGGCCGACCAGGCCGGCGCAGGCGATCGCCATTCCCAGTGTCTGCAGCGCGCCCAGGCGCTCGCCGCGCCACAGGCCCACGCCGATCATGGTTGCCTGCACGGCGCCGAACAGCAGCAGCGCGCCGCTGCCCGCCGGCAGGCTCACATAGGCATAGGAGAAGGCCACTGCGTAGCCGAACAAGGCCATCGCCGAGGTCCAATTGCCGCTGCCGGCCTGGGCAGGCGCCTTGCCGCGCAGCGTCAGACTTGTACTGCGCAGTCGCACGATCAGCCATAGCGCCAATGCTCCGGCAACGATGCGCAGCGCGGTAAAGCTGCCGGGATCGATGGCGGTATCGCGCAACGCGACCCGGCACAGCAAGGAATTGCCGGCAAAGGCCAGCATTGCCACCAGCGTGAGCAGAATCTGTGTTATCGGTCGCATGGGTGAGGTGCTGGCGCCACGGTGGCCGTGATCAGTCGCCGGCTGTGTCTCCACCGGCCGGTGGAGAACTGGTGTCACTGCCAAGGCCCATGCTGTACAGCCGCGCATACAGTCCGTCGGCAGCCAAAAGCTCGGCATGTTGGCCGGTCTCGGCAATCCGTCCGTTGTCCAGCACGACGATGCGGTCTGCATGCTGCACAGTCGACAAGCGATGCGCAATGACCACGGTCGTGCGCCTTTGCATCAGACGTTGCAGCGCTTCCTGTACCGAGCGCTCCGATTCGGCATCCAATGCGGAAGTCGCCTCGTCCAGTATCAGCACCGGCGCATCCTTGTACAGGGCGCGCGCGATCGCCAGGCGTTGGCGCTGGCCGCCCGACAACTGCATGGCGTTGTGGCCGACCACGGTGTCCAGCCCCTTGGGCAGTTCGTCCAGCAGGCCTTGCAGATTGGCGGCAGCAAGGCATTGCGCCACCCGGTCGC
Source organism: Burkholderiaceae bacterium (assembly GCA_037968655.1). Taxonomy (GTDB): domain Bacteria; phylum Pseudomonadota; class Gammaproteobacteria; order Burkholderiales; family Burkholderiaceae_C; genus CAISIP01. The sequence goes on along the minus strand of JBBKVW010000029.1, from coordinate 8,642 downwards.
GGTCCATCGCCTGCCCCAACGCCACGTTGATCGCTATCGTGTCGTTGAGCATCAACACATGCTGGCTGACCAGGGCAAACTGGGCACGCAATGCAGCCAGGTCCCACTGGCGGATATCGTGCCCATCCAGGTAGATGGCGCCAGCGCTGGAATCGACAAAGCGTGGCAACAGGCTGACCAATGTGGTCTTGCCCGAACCCGAAGCGCCGACCAGCGCCAGCGTTTCGCCCGCTGCAACTGTCAGCGTCAGGCTATCGAGTGCCGGCTGTGCGTCGTCGTTGTAGGAAACGCTGACCGCGTCAAAGCGGATCTCTCCCTTGGCGCGCTCCAATGTGAAGCTGCCGCCTTGCTCGTCGGGCGTATCGGCCATCATGTCCAGCCCGCGCTCCATTGCGGCCAGGCCGCGCGTGATCGGATTGGCGACCTCGCTCAGGTGCTTGAGCGGCGCGATCAGCATCAGCATGGCAGTGACGAAGGCAACAAAACCGCCGACCGATGTGGTGCTGTCGGCGCTCTGCACCAGGGCCACGGTGATCACCGCCGATAGAGCCACCGCTGCGAGCATTTGCGTCAATGGCGTCATGGCGGCCGACGCGGCGGTGGATTTCATCGACAGCTGGCGCAAGGCGTCACTGAGCGTGGCGAAACGCAGGGCCTGGGACTGCTGCGCCGCCTGCAGCCGGATGTCGCGATGGGCCAGTACGTTTTCTTCCACCACATAGGCCAGATGGTCGGTCGCCTGCTGACTGTTGCGGGTGACCCGGTACAGGCGGCGCGACAGGATGCGCATCACGAAGGCAACGGCCGGGAACAGGAACACGACGATGAGTGTCAGCTTCCAGTTCAGGTACATCAGGTATCCGAGCAGTGCCATCAGCGTGAGGCTGTTGCGCGTAAGTGTCATCAACGCACTCACCAGCAGCGTCGAGCCGCTCTGCACTTCGTAGACGATGGTATTGGCCAGCGAACTGGAAGTCTGCCCGGTAAACAGGCCCAGGCGGGCGCCGAGCAACTTGTCGAACATGGCCTTGCGCAGCACCATCAGCCCCGAGCTGGTGATCCTGGTCATGGCCAGCTGGGCCGTGAAGCTGCACAGCCCACGCACGCCAAACAGCAGGATCAGCGCCACCGGAACCAGCCAAAGGGGCAGGGCACCTTGCTGAAATCCGCGGTCCAGCAGCGGTTTCAGCAAGGCCGGAATCAGGGGTTCGGACAGGGCCAGCACCAGCGTCGCGCCGGCAGCAGCCCCCCAGACCCACAATGGCCGGCCGAAATAGGGCCACAGGCGTCCCAGGCGCTTGAGCAGACTGCCCGCCCGGGCAGCAACAGGCTGTGCTGGCGCCGGGTCTCCCATCACCACGCGTGCAATCGGTCGCAGCAGCGGCCGGGCAAATGCAGTGCAGTTGCAGGGGCGAGAGGCGTGAATTCAGGGCGGGGATTCATGGCTGCAAAAACTGGAGGGTTTATTATCGGGGTATCAGCCGGACGCCCCGCGAGCGCCGGTTCGCGTGCCAAGCCGAGCTGCAGCGGAATATTATTCTTCTGCCCGCCTGTTGGGTTCATGCGCAAGTCAGAGGCGCCCCTACCTGCAAATCCAATCATTCCAGATCCATGAATTCACGTCCGTTTAGTCGCGCAGCAGCGTTATTGCGCATGTTGCTGGCCAGTTGTCTGTTGCTCGGTGCGCTGCCTGGTGCAGCGCAGCTGCGCATTGAGGTGTCCGGCGTCGGCCTGACCCAATTGCCAATTGCCATAGCGCCATTTCGTGGTCAGGACAATGTGCCGCAAAAAATCTCCGCCATCGTGCAGGCCGACCTTGAACGAAGCGGGCAGTTTCGCGGCACCGATCTGGCCGTGGCCAACATGGATGAGTTGTCGCGTCCTGATCTGACCGCCTGGCGGCAAAAAGGCGCGGACTCGCTCGTGGTTGGCAGTGTCAGCCGGCTTGCGGACGGTCGCTTCGATGTGCGTTTTCGGCTCTGGGACCTGACGCGCGGACAAGACCTGGGTGGACAGAGCTATGCACTGGCGCCGTCCGACCTGCGTCAGGCCGCGCATCGCATCGCCGATTTTGTCTACGAGAAACTGACCGGCGACAAAGGTATTTTTTCGACCCGCATCGCCTATGTGACCAAGGTCGGGCCGCGCTACAGCCTGTGGATTGCCGACGCCGATGGCGAAAACGCGCAATCGGCGCTGGCCAGCCCTGAGCCGATCATCTCGCCCGCCTGGTCGCCGCTCGGCGGGCAACTGGCCTATGTGTCATTTGAATCGCGCAAGCCCGTCGTCTACGTGCATGAAATCGCCACTGGCAAACGGCGCCTGCTGGCCAATTTCAGGGGCTCGAACAGTGCGCCGGCATGGGCACCCGATGGCCGGACGCTGGCGGTCACGTTGAGCCGGGATGGCGGCTCGCAGTTGTATGTGATCGATGCGCAAGGCGGCGAGCCAAAGCGCCTGTCGCAATCAGCGAGCATCGACACCGAGCCGGTGTATTCGCCCGATGGACGCAGCATCTACTTCGTCAGTGACCGAGGCGGCTCACCGCAGATCTACCGCATGGCTGCGGGCGGCGGCAACGTCGAGCGCGTCACGTTTACCGGGAGTTACAACATATCCCCGACCATCAGCCCGGACGGCAAAACGCTGGCCTATATTTCCCGGGTCAATGGCGCGTTTCGCCTGCATCTGATGGAGCTTGCCAGCGGCAACGTCACGGCCATCACTGATACCAACTCGGATGAGAGCCCCAGTTTTGCGCCCAATGGCCGTCTCATCATCTACGCCACTGCAGCGCAGGGCCAAAGCCTGACCACTACGACACTCGACGGACGCGTCAAGACCCGTCTGGCGGGCCAGTCTGGCGAAATACGCGAGCCCGACTGGGGCCCGCTTCAGAAACAATGACATGAACAGGAGAACACAAATGAATCGATTAATGCTGGCCCTGGCCTGCTCGGCCTTGCTTGCAGCCTGCGGCTCCTCGGTCAAACTGGACGACATAGCGGTTGAGGACAAGACCGGCAAACCGGTTGGTACGCAAGGCGCCACCGGCGCTGGCGGCGCAGCCAGTGGAGCGGCTGCAGCCGGTGCAGCTGGAAGCGGTGCGACCCTAGCCAGCACTGCCGTCGCGCCGGTCGATCTGGCCAAGCCTGGCACTGGCGCGCCCGCGCCTGCCGGGCCACACATTGTTTATTTCGACTACGACAGTTTTGTCATCAAGCCCGAGTTCCAGTCGTTGATCGAGACCCACGCCCGATTCCTCAGGACCGACCCGGCCCGCAAGGCGGCGATCGAAGGGCATACCGATGAATCGGGTGGCCGCGAATACAACCTGGCACTGGGTCAAAAACGCGCCGAGGCAGTGCGCCGGGCACTGGCGCTGCTAGGCGTGGCCGACGCGCAGGTCGAAGCTGTCAGCTATGGCAAGGAAAAACCGGCAGTGCAGGGCGGTGACGAAGCCGCGATGGCGAAGAACCGCCGCGCCGAGATCTTTTACCGATGAGCAGCATGAAGAGCACTAGCATGTTGAGCCGCTTTGCGATGCTGTTGCTGTTGGGTGGCGCGCTGATGACTGGCAGCGCACAAGCCGCGTTGTTCGAGGACGATGACGCCCGCAAGGCGATCCTGGAATTGCGCCAGCGCATGGAGGCCAATCGACTGGCGTCTGAGGGCGCGATTCAAAGACTGGTTGAGTCGCACAACGAACTGTTTCGCCGCTCAACTGAAGAGAATACGCAACTGCGGCGCTCGCTGCTGGATCTGCAGAACCAGATCGAGGCGCTGCGTGGCGACCTGGCGCGCAGCAGCGGCCAGCGCGAGCAGGTGGGCCGCGAATTGTCCGAATTGCAGCGGGCGCAAAAGGATCTGTTGCAGCGCCAGCAGGAGATGACCCGCACAGTGGAAGAACGCGTGAGCCAGCTCGAGCCGTTCAAGCTGACGGTTGACGGGCGCGAGATCACCGTGGAGCCGCCAGAGCGCAGAGCCTATGACGCCGCGCTGGCGCTGTTTCGGACCGGCGATTTTGCGGCCGCACAGTCGGGTTTTCTTGGCCTGATCACGCGCTACCCCAAGAGCGGCTATCTGCCGTCTGCGCTGTTCTGGCTTGGCAACGCGCAATATGCAACGCGCGACTACAAGGAAGCCATCATCAACTTTCGCATCATGCTGACGGCAACGCCCGATCATGTACGTGCGCCCGAGGCGATGCTGTCGATTGCCAATTGCCAGATCGAGCTCAAGGATGTTGTAGGTGCCCGCAAGACGCTGGAAGAACTGGCGCGCACTTACCCGCAGTCCGAGGCTGCCAAGTCCGGCAAGGAACGCCTGGCGCGACTGCGCTGAGGCGCGGGCGGCTGGGTCTTGCAGTAGCTTCCTGGCGGCCCGGTCGTGTCGACCCTCGTGGTACCTGAAGGCGCCGATGCGCAGCCCGACCTGGCGCGCCGCTTTGGCGGCATGGAGCGCCTGTTCGGGGTCGCTGCAGCGGCGCGCATCCGGCAATCGCATGTTGCCGTTGTCGGCATCGGCGGCGTTGGCTCCTGGTGCGCAGAAGCGTTGGCTCGCAGTGGCGTCGGCAGCTTGACGCTGCTGGATCTGGACCACGTGGCCGAATCCAATATCAATCGACAGGTGCATGCGCTGGACAGCACGCTGGGTCAGGCCAAGGTGCAGGCAATGCGCGATCGCATTGCGCAGATCAATCCGGCTTGCATCGTGCATGCTCAGGAGGAGTTCGTCGACGCGGCCAATTGGCCGGCGGTGCTTCGCGAGCCGATAGACGCAGTCATCGATGCCTGCGACCAGGCGCGCGCCAAGGTCGCCATGGCCCGTTGGGCCTTGGACACCAGGACGATCTTCATTACTGTTGGCGCTGCCGGCGGCAAACGCTTGGCCCACAAGGTTGATATAGATGACCTCGCACGCTGCAGCCACGATCCGCTGCTGGCACGCGTGCGCAGCGTGCTGCGCAAGGAGCATGGCGCGCCGAGCGCCGACCGCCCGATGGGCGTGCAGGCAGTATTCAGCCGCGAACCAGTGCAGGGCGTGGACCCATCGTGCGCCTTGGAATCCGATGGTTCGTTGAACTGCCACGGCTACGGCTCCATGGTCAGCGTGACCGCAACCTTTGGCCAATGTGCCGCCGGCTGGGTGATCAATCAGATTGCGCATCGCGCGTGACGCTCACCCGGAAAGCACTCGTTTTCTGGCTATAATCTGAGGCTTTGCAGCACGGTGCAAACCGAATTGCAAAGAGAGCGTGGGACGTTAGCTCAGTTGGTAGAGCAGCGGACTTTTAATCCGTTGGTCGGCAGTTCGAGCCTGCCACGTCCTACCACCAACTAGGCTTCGGCCATGAATAGCCCGCTATCCAAAAGATAGCGGGCTATTTCATTTAATGTTCCGTTGCCAGATCGTTGCCAGAATTTGGTCGGATGCTATTGCCGTTCATACCAATTGGGTTGTGACACCGTCGGCGCTTTGCTGGACCTCAACCTTGATCGTCGTTTTTTGGATGCTGGTGTCCCGCTCTTGATTTGCGCAAGAGCAATAGCCGCCTGATAGTTGATTGACGAACTGGTTGATTGCCAGGTGGACACAAGGGCAGGGCGCTTGGCATCGTCGGCTGGCTCGCAGCGAAGGTGCCGACAAGTCCCATCAGCGATAGCCGCGAAGTACTTCATACCGAGCGCTCGCATCGCCAGTCGAAACAACCAGAGCAAACGACCGCACGGGCCACACAACGGGCGCCGACGTTGTCGGTGCCACGGCACCCTTGGCGTCTCGCGCGAGCGTCAGGTGGGGCTGATACGGCCTGGCCTCGGCGGTGATGTTCATCCCGCGTAGGGTTGGTCGATGGCGAACTGGTATCGCGGCGGACGCAAATCGCATCCAGCGGTAACGTTGCAACTTGTTCGGCGTAACGTTACCGCTTGATCGGGGTAACGGGCAGACCGACGAAATTGCCAGTTATCAGATCGTTGCGGATCGCATGGCGCTCTCACGCATCAGTAAATCAACGAGTGGTTAGGCCTCATTCGGCGCTCGGAAACGATAGGGACCGCACAACCGATTGACCCAATTCGGACAAATAGATACTTCCAAAACCACCGCGGCCATCCACGGTATGGAAATGCAAAAGGTGGCGCAACCGAAGATCTTGCACCGACTCCTTCAGGATAAGCCACGGCCACGAGATCCGATTACCAACCTCTCTTGGATTACCCCAATCGAAGTCGCCTTCAACCAGTTGCGGATAGGGAATTGAAACTAGATTCACATTTGGTACAGGATCCTTGTTGAAATCGAGGTTCGCCGCGGAGGAAGCTGAAAGTGCGGACAAAACTGAAAGCCCTGGATCGTCAATCTCGACGAGTATCCCGAGGGCGTAGGCCTCCAGAGTCGCCGATTCGTCCGATGGCGCTGAAGTCAGTTTCAGTTGACTCCACCAAGCGTCGCGGTGAGCGCGAAGCTCTTGAGGGGAGTATTTCGTTCCTAGTGGATGCGCCGAGTTGTAGTGGCCTGCTTCGCTATGGCACCGTTGACAAAGGCATATCGCGTTGTCAATCGTATTCGGACCCCCAAGCGCTTCTTGGTGTATGTGGTGAACATTGGCAGTTCGACCGGCAAACTCATGGCAGACGCAACAGTGGCGACCTGAACGCACCAAGACTTCAAGACGAACGGAGTTGGAGAAAGGCATTTGCGAAGCGGGTGTCAGCGGATTATTTCAACGCGATAAGTATGGCAAATTCCGTTCTGCGTATGGGGATGTGTGAAATGAAGCGATGCCAAATTTTTGCCACCACCCTGTCAAGCAAAAATTTCCCCACTATTTCGCATGCATCCTAGGTTGACAAAACGTCTGCAAAACTCCGCAACCTTGCATGAGTGAATCAAGGCAATAAAAAGCAAACGGATGCGCCACCTGCACGATGCGAGCATACCGCTCAACCATGGACTTAGTCGTCAGTCATCACCGGCCGTAACCATTCCCTCGCAGCCTGGTCTGGTGGCAATTCACGTAGCGCCACGCTACCCCACAGGTCACGGGCCACGTCTTCCAACAATTCAGAATCAACCGTGCGTCAGCGCCGCTGCAATTCATACCGCGCGCCCACATAGCCAGTCCGTACAACCACAGAAAACGACCTCACCGGCCACACAACGCGCGCTGACGTTGTCGATGGCGCCGCACACCTGGCATGCCGCGCGAGCCTCAGGTGGGGCTGATATGGCCAGGCATCGATGATGATGGCCATCCCGCGCAGGACACGGCTCGACCGCCAATCCAGATCGATAAGCGCCAGCGGCACATCCGAAGGCGCACCGCACCGCCAGTCCCGTAGACAAAACCACGGCCGGTCCAACGCCATCGCAAACGAATCAGGCCGCACGTCCACGCAGATGGCGATCTCTGTTTGTGCTCGGCCGAAAAATTGATTCAATCGAATCGGACCTGCTAAATGCTACCAACCCGGACAAACCTCGTCGGAGCCCTACTGTTCGGAATCATCGCCTGGATTGCAGGGTCGGGCCATGTCGTTATCGTCAACAGTCATCCCAAGTCTCGACCTTGTCCGTTTATCGCCAGCCACCATTTATTGAGCGCGGTCTGGCGGCTCGGGGCTGTCCTGACGGGTATGCTGAAAACGTCAGGATTCATTACAAAATGTCAGGATTCATTACAAAACGTCAGGATTCGTTACAGCAGACAGACTGCCGCGACCCAGCCGTGACAACATGTCCTTGTGAATCAACAGTTCGCTTCTCTTGGCATAAATCGTGCTTGGAGTAAGGCTTCACTATTGGAGACGTTCATGATTGGATTTCCGAATCGGCTTCTCGCGATCGCCATGCTCGGCGCCGCACTTTCGGCACCCGCTGCAATGGCCGCACCGACGGTGTACTTCGGCGAGGATCTTGGCGCCGGCAGCGCGGCGGCAATGCCCAATTCTCGCAGCGCACAGACCAGTTTTCTGGGCCAGCTTTCCAGCTATGGCGTCGACAGTCTGGAAGGTGTCGCTACCACAGCTGGAATCGGGTCCACCTCGTCCTTGACCTTCGGCGCGACTGGCGTGACCGGTGCGTTCTTGTCCCCAACCCCCGTACGCAGCATTCCGAACAGCGGCCGATTTGCCTCTGAAGGCTCAAACTACCTCCAATCAATTTTCAATCGAACTATCACATTCAGCACGGCGGTGAGCGCGTTCGGTCTGTTCGTGATCGACGCCAACGAGGCAAATAACGACCCGGCCCTGGTGACAATTGGAGGAGTAATATTGACGGCGGCTGCGATCAATGCGCGACCGTTCGGCAGTGTCGATGGCATCTTTCGGATTGTTACTGAACGGTTTCCCGGAGTGTTTGAAGTGCTTTTCGATGGCGGAACCTTCCCGGCGCTTGACAGTTCGGCCATGTTCGTTGGCATCATCGATGGCGCCAACCCCTTTACCAACATCATTTTGATAAACGGGGCCAGCGGGCTCGACACAGCCTTCACAGACAATTTCGGCTTTGACGAATTGACGGTCGGTCTGCTGTCTTCCCGCATACCGGAGCCCGGCACAGGGGCATTGATCGCGCTTGGCCTCGTGGCTGCGGGCTTGGCATCACGCAGGCGTAACGTCCGATCGACTGGACTG
>JBBKVW010000028.1:0-5057 GCA_037968655.1 Burkholderiaceae bacterium | reverse complement strand
CCGGATCCCACAGGCGCACGGTGTTGTCATACGAGCCAGAGGCAATGCGCCCGTCGGGCATCACGCCCAGCGCAACGACGGAACCGGAATGTCCTTCGAACACTACCGGCTCGCGCGGGCGCGCCGGATCCCAAAGGCGCACAGTGTTGTCATTGGAGCCCGAGGCGATGCGCCCGTCGGGCAATACAGCCAGCGCCGTGACCCGACCCGAATGCCCTTCGAACACCAACGGCTCGCTCGAGCGCGCCGCATCCCACAGGCGCACGGTGTTGTCATCGGAGCCCGATGCAATACGCCCGTCGGGCAGCACGGCCAGCGCGTTGACATAACTCGAATGTCCTTCGAACACCACCGGCTCGCTCGGCCGGGCCGGGTCCCAAAGGCGCACGGTGTAGTCGTATGAGCCCGAGGCTATGCGCCCGTCGGGCAGCACGGCCAGCGTCCTTCCGCCACCGACCAGCGTTGCTTGGTGCGCCGTAGACAGGCGAAGGCTTCTGTTCGCAGGCAACAGCAACGATCGCGTCCGATCTTGACTGGCAGTAACAAGCCATCGCCGGGCACTCGTCGCCAGCGCCCCAAGCGCCTTGCCTTCGCCAATGCCTTCGCCAACCCGGCCCAGTATTTGCCCCGCCAACTGGTCGGGGAAATGGCGCAGCACATGCGCACTGTTGCGCAGCACCGCCACCAGCAGCGCCTGCCCGGGCAAGCCTTCGAGCGCGTTCGCGTCGGCAAACAGCGCCTCGACGCCGCCCTGATCGAGCCGGGCCTGCAGCCACTCGAAGTGTTCGAGCATCTGCGCGCCGCAGACGCGGCCGCGCTCTGCATCTCCAAGCAGATGCGCCGGCAGGTGGCGCAGCAGGTAGTCCGACTGGTGCGCAACGCCATCGGCGACCTGTCGCAGCGTCCACTTGCGCAGCGCTGACTGCGAAGCTTTGGCGTCGATGGCATAGTCGCCGGCGCGCGCAAAGCCCTCAGCGTCGTCGCGCGTCAGCCACTCGGCCATCGAGAAGTGGTCGAAGCTCAGCTTGCCGCCGCGCTGGCGCAAGAAGTCGGGCAGCAACGTGCGCACCGCCCTGACCTCGTCCTCGTCCACCCCCAGCACATCGGCGATCGCCGCTGCAGGCAATGGCTCGCGCGCCATGGTCAGGATGCCCAGCACCTTGCGCGCGCCCGCGTAATCGCGCCCGGCCCCCGCGAAGCGGCGCTCGAAGGCATCGAGATAAAAGCTGTCCATTCCCGGCGGCAACGCCACCAGTTCGGCCACGCCGATGCGTGCGCTTTCCAGGTCGCGCATGGCGCGCACTGCATACAGAAACTTGCCCTGGCTGCGCTGCACCAGCAACTCGGCCAGGGCCTCGGCTGTGCGCGCTTGATTGCGCAACACGGTGGCCAGCGGTTCGCGCGCGCAGCGGCCCAGAATGTAGTGGCGCAGATCGTCCTGATTGCCGGCGCTTTCGGCGTCGATCTCTTTCACGCCAAAAGCGCTCAGGGGTGCCAGCACCTGCGGGTTGGGGCGCGACGTGGCCAGCAGCCGCAGCCAGGGCGGAAAGCGTCCGGCCTTGCTGGCCAGCGGCACCAGAGTACCGCTGGCACGCGCCTGGATGGCGTCCAGTTCCAGTGCCTCGTCCAGCGCGTCAATCACGATCAAGCGGGGTTCGGGCGGTGCCGGCAGCCGCGCCAGCGGAGCAAGAATGGCGCCCTCGAGTGCACTGCCGGGGTCGGTCAGCGCGCGGTCCAGGCGTTCCTGCAGCGCAGGTTCGGCGTCGACGAGATCCTTGTAGCCGGGCAGCGCCACAGCCAGCTGCGCTGCCAAGCTGCGCACGAAGGCGCCGGGATGCAACGTCTCCTGCGTGTCGTACTGGCAAAAATGCCAGGCCGCAATGGCGCCGCCGGGATTGCGATGCACCAGCTCGGCCATGATGGCGGACTTGCCGACGCCGAAGTCAGCGCGAACCATCATGGCGCGTGCGTTCCCGGCCGCCAGCCAATTTGCGATCTCGGCGAACAACCAGCCGCGTCCTTCGAAGACCTCGCGTTTGTCGGCCATGAAAGCGTTGAAATCCCAGGCTGCGGGCCAGCGGTAATTGCTTGCAGTTGCCCCAGGCGCCGCACCGGGTGCCGCAGGCCAAGCGTGGCTGGACAATGCGGCCAGCACCTGCTTGGTCAGGTTGTCCGGCTCGGTGAACTCACGTCGCCCGTGGGCCGTCTCCACGCGCTGGCGGAACTTGGCGAGCTGCCGGCTGGCCTTGCCTTTGTCGACAAGGGTCGGCGGCCAGGGGTGCGCGGGATCGATGCAGAAAACGAACACCGGCTTGTCAAAGCGCAAGGCCTGTTCATATTCCAGCTCGGTGATCGACCTGCCCTTCTTGCCGTCGACGGTTGGGGTGAAGCCGTAGCGGTGCGCCAGCGCGAGCACGTAGCCATCGCAGGTGGCCACGTCGGCCAGACATTTGTCGAGTGGGGGCTGCGGGAAGGCTGCGTAGCGCTCCATCGATTCGACATCGAAGCCGGCACGTTCGAGTTCGACTTTGAGCGCCAAACGGTGCCGCTCAAGGTCCTTGAAAGTCGACGAGAGATAGATGGTCTTCTTGCCAGCCACGTTGCGCCTCCTCGCGCGGTCGAGTTGAACGAGTGTATTCCGGGCGAATGGCAGGAGCGCCGTTTTGACCCCCGCTGACTGATGGCGGCCCTTGGGCGCCAGGCGTCGCGGCCGCGAGCCGCGCTTTTTGGTTCATCATGAAAACATGCAGCGCAAATCTGAATCCCAAGGTTGCCGATCGAGGTTGTTGTAGCTACAATAACTCGGTGCGTATCACCTTCGATTCAGTCAAGCGCGATAGGGCATTGACTGAACGGGGCCTGGACTTCGCAGATGCCGCAATAGTCTTCGAGCGTGTGACCCTGGAGATGGCGGACATCCGCAAGGAGTACGATGAAGATCGAATCATTTGCTATGGCATGTTGGCCGGGCGGATGTAGTTGTTGGATACACGCCGCGTGGCGCGGATCGCCACGTATTCAGCATGAGGAAAGCCAATGAACGCGAACAAATCCGCATCGCACCGCTCCTTGAAATCTGACCTCGCGCGCGTCGATGCACACGTCGTCAAGAAAGTCGAATACGAGGAGCTTCCCGAATTGAACGAGGAAATGCTTGCGCGTGCCGAGGTAAGCAAGGGCGGACGGCCTGTTACTGCGAATCCGCGACAGTTGCTCTCAATCAGGTTGCCCGCCGATGTGATAGCCCGGTGGAAAGCGACCGGTCCTGGCTGGCAGACTCGCATGGCGGAGCGTCTGAGCACGGTCCGATGAGAAATTTAGCTGGTCGTTCCCACCTGACTGCTCTTGGCAGCAGTTGAACGCCTGCCTTATGCCCATGTCGTACTGCCCCAACTGCAAGGTCGCGCTGGATGCGTCGGCAAAGGTTTGTAGCGCGTGTGGTGCCGACTTTGGGCCTGGCAGTGTCTTGGACCCCGGAGGTTGGTATTCGACTGCCCCTGCAACGTCCACGCGGATTGGAAGGGTCATTCTTTGGATTTCCTACACTCTTCTGGCGCTTGCAGCATTGGTGTCATGTGCCGGAATTCAGAAGTCTGGGATCGCAATTCTGCTGTTTTTGGTTCCCGCTCTTGTTCTCACTCCGTTCGTCATACTGGGCCACGTGCTGGTGGCATGGACCGGGAGGAAAGCACGCGCAGCTGCCAACGAGCACTTCAGAAACAAGCAGTCGCGCAGTCCGCCGCTGCACAGGCTCGGCGAGTAGCTCATGTGGTAGGGCCGAAACGCGCAAGGATGGATCGCGCGAAGCCGCAATCTATCCATTTTTCGTTGGGCGGCACGATGATTGTTCGGTTGACTGAGGTCATATCGTCTCGGAGATCGTATGCCATTCACCCTTGAAGTGGAACGCGTAGAAGGTGGCCACTGCCTGGCAGAAATTGCGCAGCTACCTGGCGCACTGGCATATGGCGATTCTTCAACGTCGGCTTGCTCGGCAATATTTCTCCGGTGAGTCATGTCATGCCTCAAACACACAATTCTGGACAGGCTCCAGGCCCCAGGCCTGCTCCAGCCATCGCAACCCGCTCGTTCTTGGCAACTTGAATCCTCGCGTTCATAAGCCTCGGCATCCTGGCCGCCGTCGCCTATGGCCTTTTGGCTGCCAACTCCCTGCAACCTCCCTTTTCATATTTCCTCTGGCCGGGGGTCGGTATCTACAGCATGCTCAATGGATCCTTGCTCTTTGGCAGCGGTTTCGGCGCGGTGGAAAACTTCGTTGTCATCGGTCTCGGCTCGGCACTCGTTTGGTCTGTGCTTGTGGCAACCCTTGTTTATGCCGTGGTTCGGGCAATCCGGGCGCAGCGGAGTTAGGCCTTTCGCTGCATATACGCGTCATGGCCGCCAACTGACCCGCGCAAAGTCCCGAGCGACAGAGTGCAGATGGCCTAGCAGCTGCCGGACGATGGGGTCCTGGATGTCGTCTTCGTTCCGGCTTTCGTAGCCAAATTGGAGGCGAACCGGGCATCGCCGGGTCGGGCATCTGCTTCACGGATCGTGGCCTGCACAAACGCAAGCGTGTGCCCGATCCGTGCAAGTCTTTTACGGCGGTAACGACCCAGCAGGTAGGTCGGGACCGTCAGCCGCGCCGAGCCGCCTCGATCGCAGCGACGTCGATCTTTTTCATCCCCATCATGGCCTCGAACGTGCGCTTTGCCGCCGCCCGATCTGGATCGGTGATGGCGGCCGTCAAGACGCGCGGCGTGATTTGCCACGACAGGCCCCACTTGTCCTTGCACCAGCCGCATGCGCTTTCCTGGCCGCCGTTGCCGACGATCGCGTTCCATAAGCGGTCGGTTTCCGCCTGATCGTCAGTCGCGACCTGGAACGAGAAGGCCTCGTTGTGCTTGAACGCCGGACCGCCGTTCAAGCCCAGGCAGGGGATGCCGATCACGGTGAATTCGACCGTCAAGACATCGCCTTGCTTGCCCGACGGATAGTCGCCCGGCGCGCGGTGGACGGTTTTTACGGCGCTGTCCGGAAACGTTGAGGCGTAGAAC
>JBBKVW010000027.1:0-5265 GCA_037968655.1 Burkholderiaceae bacterium | reverse complement strand
TTGATGCCGATCCGCACATTCCATGTCATCGGGTCTGGTCCTTCTTTGCCGTTTCATAGGCCGAGCGCGCGGCCACCCACACGCAGGTGCTGGTGATAGACACCACGCACGAACGTACGACCGACGACGGCGGCTGCTGGTGGGAGGTGGCAATTCCGGCCGTCTCGAGCCGCGCCGAAGTACATGCCGCGCGCTCGGCCTATGAAACGGCAAAGAAGGACCAGACCCGATGACATGGAATGTGCGGATCGGCATCAATCCGATCAGCTGGATGAACGACGACCTGCCCTCGCTGGGCGGGGACACGCTTTTGGAAACCGCGCTTTCCGAAGGACGGCAGATCGGCTATGCCGGCTTCGAGCTGGGCAACAAATTTCCCAAGGATGGCCCTGGCCTCAAGGCCAAGCTGGACGAGTTTGAGTTGGCCTGCGTATCGGGCTGGTACAGCGGCTTCCTGGCCGAAGACAGTGTCCAGGCGGAGATCGTCCGCTGCCGCGAGCACATGGCCAAGCTGCAGTACAACGGCGTCAAGGTCGTCGTCTATGGCGAGTGCGCGGGCACCATCCAGGGCCAGATCGACACCCCGCTGGCACGGCGCCCCCGCTTTACCGACCGGGCGCAGTGGCAAAGCTATGGCGACAAGCTCAACGCCTTCGGCGCGCAGCTGCAGAGCAGCTACGGCATCACGCTGGCCTACCACCACCACATGGGTGCCCATGTCGAGTCGCCGCAGGACATCGACCAGCTCATGGCGGTGACGGAGCCAGCCCATGTCGGCCTGTTGTTCGACACCGGCCACGCCTGGTTCGGCGGCGCAGGCGACCCGGTGGCCCTGCTGAACAAACACATCGCGCGGGTAGTGCATGTGCACTGCAAGGACGTGCGTGCGGCGGTCGTGGCGCAGGCGCGCAACGATGGCTGGAGCTTCTTGAGCAGCGTGCTGTACGGCGCCTTCACCGTGCCCGGCGACGGCGCGATCGATTTCGACGCCGTGCTGGGCGCCCTGCACGCAGCCGGCTACCAGGGCTGGCTGGTGGTGGAAGCCGAGCAGGACCCGGCAGTTGCGCCGAGTTATCAATACGCCAGCATGGGCTACGCGACATTGCGCGCCATCGTCCAAAAGCTGGATGACCAAAAGGAGGCATGACATGGTCAGCCGTTTGCAGGTGAAAGCCAATCGCGACGGGCGCGACATCGTCAGCGTGACGCCCCAGAGTGCAGGTTGGGAACATGTCGGCTTCAAGGCCATCCGCCTTGCCGCCGGTGAGTCGCAGGCCATCGACACCGGCACGCGCGAGTTGTGCCTGGTGGTGCTGACGGGCTCGGTAGATGTAACGGTTGACGGCCAGACCTGGCCCGGGCTGGGCCAGCGCGACAGCGTGTTCGACCCGGTCTCGCCGGCAGCGGTGTATGTGCCGCCCGGCAAATCGGTGCAACTGATGGCTGTGGCCAAAGCCGAGATCGCCCTGTGCAGCGCACCCTGTGACCAAAAGAGCCGCGCCGTGCGCGTGCTCGACCCGCAGCAGATGAAACGCAGCGTGCGCGGCAAGGGCAGCAATACCCGCTATGTCTGCGACATACTGCCGCACGACGACCCGACCGCGGCGCATCTGCTGGTGGTCGAGGTGCTGACGCCGGCCGGTCATGCGTCCAGTTATCCGCCGCACAAGCACGATGCCGAAACGCCGCCACTGGAAACACAGCTTGAAGAGACCTATTACCACCGGCTGAATCCGCCGCAGGGTTTTGCGTTCCAGCGCGTCTACACCGATGACCGCAGCATCGACGAAGCCTGCGCGGTCGAAGACCACGACGTGGTGATGGTGCCGCGCGGCTACCACCCGGTCGTGGCGCCACACGGCTACGACCTGTACTACCTCAACGTGATGGCCGGGCCGAAACGGCTCTGGGTGTTTCGCAATGACCCGGCGCATGAGTGGATGCTGGGCTGAGCCGTGCACGACAACCTGCGTCGACGTATCCGCTTGCCTATCGTGTTTGCTATTCCTGCGGCCCGCGCCTGCCATCGCATCCACCTTCCCGAAGATTCCCAACCCCTGACTGGAAACCCATGACCGAGTTGATGACAGCCATCTCCGACATAGTGCGCGCGGCCGGCAAGGTGACGCGCAAGGCCTTCACCGCGACCGACAAGCCCGCCTATTCGCTCAAGGGCCGGCAGGACTACTTGACCGCCACCGATGGCGCGGTCGAGCTGTTTGTGCGTCAGGCGATCGAGCAGCGCTTTCATGGTGACGCCGTGCTGGGCGAGGAAGGCGGCGGTTCAGTCGACGGCAAGCGCTTGTGGATCGTCGACCCGATCGACGGCACCGCCAACTTTGCACGCCAGATCCCGCACTATTGCATCTCGCTGGGCCTGCTGGTCGACGGGCAACTGCTGGCTGGCGCCATCTACGAACCATCGCACGACGAGCTGTTTGTGGCCGAGCGCGGCCAGGGCGCATGGCTCAACGGCCAGCGCATGCAGGTGAGCGGCGTGTCAGAGGTCACGGCAGGCACGGTCGAGATCGGCTGGTCGACGCGCATTCCGGTGCAGACCTATCTGGACATGGTCGGACGCGCCGCGCACGCAGGATGCTCGGTGCGTCGTGGCGGCTCGGGCGCCTTGGGCCTGGCCTATGTCGCCGCTGGTCGGATCGAAGCCTATGCCGAGGCCCACATCAATTCCTGGGACGTAGCCGGCGCCCTACTGCTGATCACCGAGGCCGGCGGGCGCGTCAACGACTTCTGGACGCCGGGCGCCATCGCCAACGGCAATCCGGTGCTGGCCAGCAATGGGGCGCTAGCGGGGGCCATGCAGGATCTATTCAGTACGCCACTGGCGTGACGATAGCTAACATCATGGTTTGCAGTTACCGCTAACGGACACCGAGCCATCCCGGCATTCAGTCAGGATCGGCAACGGTGGTTTCGCCGTGCCTGGCGATGCGCCCGCAGCGGCATCGTTGGCGATCGCCGGCCGCTGCAGCAGCAGCTTGCCCCGTCCCTGGTCGCAGGTGCCGACCACCTTGCCCGGCGCCACCGCGTCCGCCTTGGCGATCGAGACCGAAAACTCCTGCACACCGGCACTGCGGATCTTGGCCTGCACCTCGCCGCGCAGCACATCGCAGTCGATCGCCAGACAGGCAGACGACTGCAGCAGCGCTGCGACAGCTACGAAAAGCGGAACTGGTACCGGCAAACACATGGCGATCCGATTGTGCAGCGTGGCATTAAAAAGGAATTCTTCGCGTGGCGATCTCCCACCACAGGCGCCAGTCGCCCATGAAACTGAACAGCGGGTACTGGAAAGTTGCCGGCCGGTTGTGCTCGAAGAAGAAGTGGCCGACCCATGCGAAGGCATAGCCCTGTATCAGGGCCACTGCGATGAACCACCAGGTCTGCGTCAGCAGCGCCGCGGCAAGCAGGACCAGGGCGATGCTCGTCCCCACGAAATGCAATCGCCGCGACACCCGATTGGCGTGCTCGCTGAGATAGAAGGGATAGAAGTCGGCAAATGTGTCGTAGCGCCGCGCTTGGTTCATGTTGTGCTCCGCGTGTTCACAAATCCGATAACGAGGTCCGGCGTCCAGAGGCAGGTTTCTGCTGCAGGCATGGCATGCCTGTCAACACAACGGCGCCACTGCACGCCTGCCGGAATCAGCGCACAAGGCAAATGCCGTCAGTCCCGCAACAACACCACATCGCCAACCCCGAAGCCCAAGGCCACCGAACTGCCAGCAGCAATCGGGTTGTCGGTATCGGACGACGTAACGAATAGCTCGCCCAGCGCCGACTGCACGATGTATTCCATCTGCTCGCCGACATAGGTCGCCTTCTGAATCGTGGCCTCCAGTGTGTTCGGGCTTCCGGCGGCTTGCAGCGACACCCGGTTCGGGCGCACCGCGACATGGCGCTGCGACGCTGTGCCGTCGCAGGCATTGGTTTGCAGCGTGAGCCCGCCGAGTTTTACCACGGCCGGCTTGTCCGTGGAGCCTGCCGAGACGATTTCGCAGGGCAGGACATTGGCCCCGCCGATGAAGTCCGCGACAAATCGGGTCTGCGGCAGATCGTGCAATTCGCGCGGGCTGCCGGTCTGCGCGATGACGGCGTTGTTCATCACGACGATGGTGTCGGACACGGCCAGGGCTTCTTCCTGGTCGTGCGTCACGTACACCACGGTCAGGCCGAGCGACTGCTGCAGGTCGCGGATCTCCTGCCGCACATAGCGGCGCAACTTGGCGTCCAGATTGGACAGCGGCTCGTCGAACAGCAATACCCGCGGCTCCAGCACGATGGCGCGCGCCACCGCGACACGCTGCTGCTGGCCGCCCGAGAGCTCGTTCGGGTAGCGCGCCGCCAGTTTGTCCAGGCCCAATTGCTTGAGCACGTCATCGGCCTTGGGACGAATCACATCCTTGGCAAAACCCGACATCTTCAGGCCGTAGCTGACGTTCTCCAACACCGTCATGTGCGGAAACAGCGCATAGGACTGGAACACCATCGACACGTCGCGCGCGGTGGCCGGCAGCTTGGTTACGTCTTCGTCGCCAATCAGGATGCGGCCACTGGTCGCCATCTCCAGACCGGCGATCATGCGCAGCGTGGTCGTCTTGCCGCAGCCCGAGGGGCCCAGCAAGGTGACGAGCTTGCCGGCTTCGAAATCCAGCGAGACCTGGTCGACCGCTATCACGTTGGTGCCGTAGCGCTTGGTGACCTTGTCGAACACGACCCGGGCCGGACCCTTGCGCGCGCCTGTTGTGGTGGGGGTATTCATGCGCCTCCTGCAATCATCGGCGTTTCCTGCTGGCCATCGCGCCGGCCCAGTTTGCGCTGGCCGACCAGCCATTGAAAGACGCCAATGGCGGCCAGCATGACGACGATCAGCACCGTCGAATACGCGATCGCCACGCCATACTCGTTGTTCTCGACGCGCCCGATGATGTAGCTGGTGGCCATGTCATGGCGCGCGCTGACCAGGAAGATCACCGCGCTGATGGCCGTCATGCTGCGCACGAAGCTGTACACCAGCGCCGACAGGATGGCCGGGCGGATCAGCGGCAACGTGATGCGCCGGAACGTGGTCCAGGAATTGGCGCCCAGCGTCAGCGAGGCTTCGTCCAGGCTCTTGTCGATCTGTGACAGCGACGCAATGCCGGAGCGCACGCCCACCGGCATATTGCGGAACACGAAGCAGATCACCAGGATCGCCGCCGTGCCGGTCAGTTCGATCGGCGGCACGTTGAACGCGATGATGTAGCTGAC
>JBBKVW010000026.1:0-10230 GCA_037968655.1 Burkholderiaceae bacterium | reverse complement strand
CGGCTGTAGGAGGCCACATAGCCGGCCGCCGCTGCCTGCGACACGCCGCTGGCCGCGCGGCCCGCGCCGCTCACGCCCTGGCTTTCGAGCACGGCGCCCAGCACACTGGCCGCCAGCACGCCCAGGCCGGCATTTTGCTGGCGGGTGGCACGCTGCGCACCATGGCGGGCAGTGACATGGCCGATCTCATGGCCAATGACGCCGGCCAGGTCGGCCTCGCTTTCCATGTAGGCCATGATGCCGCGCGTCACATAGACATAGCCACCCGGCAACGCGAAGGCATTGATGTCCGGGCTGTCGAGCACGGTGAAGGTCCACTGCAGCTGGCTGCGATGCGATTGGCGGGCCAGCTTCTGGCCCAGCGCGTTGACATAGGCCTGCAACTGCGCGTCTGGATAGGGCGGCATCTCCTGCAATACCGCCTGATGCTCCTTGCGGCCCAGCGCAATCTCCTGCGACTCGTCCATCACGCTGCGTTCGGCCTTGCCGCTAACAGGGTTCTGGACCGTGCTGCCGCAGGCCAGCAACAAGCTGGCTGCCAGCACCAGGGGAATGGAGCGAATCAATGTGTGTAGTTGCATGGGTGTGCCTCCGATAGCGTGGTCAGATGGTGCCAAACATTCTATCGACCGCCGTCATCGATCCGGGGCCGCCAGCCGGCCTCGGCGCAATGGCTCAGGCCGGCCGGGCGACCTGCAAGTTGGCCAGCATGTCCTGCACCATCGCATCCAGGTCAAAGCGCGGCCGCCAACCCCAGTCGCGTCGTGCCGCCGAGTCGTCGATCGAACGCGGCCAGCTGTCGGCAATGGCCTGACGGAAATCGGGCTTGCACTGCAGCGTGAAGCCGGGCAACTGGCGGGCGATGGCCGCGGCAATGTCCGAAGGCGTGAAGCTCAGGCCAGCCAGGTTGTACGACTGGCGTTCGCGCACCGCGTCGGCCGGCGCGTCCATCAACTCCAGCGTGGCGCGGATCGCGTCGGGCATGTACATCATCGGCAGCGCGGTGTCGGAGCCCAGGAAACTGGTGTAGCGGCCATCGCGCAGCGCGGCATGAAAGATCTCGATCGCATAGTCGGTCGTTCCGCCACCGGGCGCGGTCTTCCAGCTGATCAGGCCCGGATAGCGCAGGCTGCGCACATCCACGCCATGGTTGCGGTGGTACCAGGCGCACCAGCCCTCGCCGGCCAGCTTGGACACGCCATAGACCGTGCTCGGGTCCATCACCGTCTTTTGCGGCGTGTTGTCACGCGGCGTCGATGGACCGAAGGCGGCAATCGAGCTAGGCCAGAACACGCGTTGCAGCTTGTGGGTGCGCGCCAGCTCCAGCACATTGAGCAGGCTCTTCATGTTCAGGTCCCAGGCCCATTTGGGATGTTGCTCGCCACGCGCCGACAAGGCCGCCGCCAGCAGGTAGACCTGGCTGATCTGATGGCGTTCGACGATTTCGGTCAGCGCGCTGGCCTCGGTGGCGTCCAGCGCCTCGTGGTGTACGCCCAGCACCCGGCCCTGGGGCGCCAGGTCGCTGGTGACGACCGCTGACAGGCCATGTCGCTCGACCAGTGCATGCGTGAGTTCGGTGCCGATCTGGCCGTTGGCACCGATGATGAGTATGCGGGGCTGCGTCATGGCTGCTTTCCTGCGGCTGGTTTCGCCGCTGGCGGCGCGGCGGCGGATTGTCCCGCTGGCTTGAGCAGGCCAAGCTCCTGCCCGGCTTGCGTGAATGCTTCCACCGCCCGCTCCAGGTCGGCGCGTTCATGCACCGCGCTGATCTGGACCCGGATCCGGGCCTGGCCCTTGGGCACCACCGGGAAAAAGAAGCCGACCACATAGATGCCCAGCTCCAGCAGTCGGGCAGCGAGCTTTTGTGCCGCCACCGCGTCGTGCACCATGATCGGCACGATCGGATGCGCGCCGTCCTTGATGTCGAAGCCGGCGGCGCGGATCGCCGCACGGAACCAGGCGGTGTTGTCGGCAAGCTTGTCGCGCAGCGCGGTCGAGCCTTCGAGCAGGTCCAGCACCGCGATCGAGGCACCGACGATGCTGGGCGCCACGGTATTGGAGAAAAGATAAGGCCGCGAACGCTGGCGCAACAGCTCGACCACGCCACGCCGGGCGCTGGTAAAGCCACCCGATGCGCCGCCCAGCGCCTTGCCCAGCGTGCCGGTGATGATGTCGACCTTGCCAAACACACCCCGGTGCTCATGCGTGCCGCGCCCGGTCGCGCCGACGAAACCGCTGGCATGGCATTCGTCCACGCCCAGCAGCGCGCCATGGGCATCGCACAAGACGCGCATCTCGTCGAGCCGGGCAATGGTGCCGTCCATCGAGAACACGCCATCGGTGAAGACCAGCTTGAAGCGTGCGCCCTCGCTGGCGGCCTGTTGCAGGCAGCGTTCCAGGTCGGCCATGTCGTTGTGCTTGTAGCGGTAGCGCTTTGCCTTGCACAGCCGGATGCCGTCGATGATGGAGGCATGGTTGAGCTCGTCGCTGATGACGGCGTCCTGCTCGCCCAGCAGCGGCTCGAACAGGCCGCCATTGGCGTCGAAGGCGGCTGCATACAGGATGGTGTCTTCGGTGCCCAGAAAGCGCGACAGCCGCGCCTCCAGCGTCTTGTGCAGGTCCTGCGTGCCGCAGATGAAGCGAACCGAACTCAGGCCGTAGCCGTGGCTGCGCAGCGCGTCGTGCGCCGCCGCCACGACGTCCGGATGCGCGGACAGGCCCAGGTAGTTGTTGGCGCACAGGTTGAGCACATCGCGGCTGCTGCCATCGGCCAATATGGTGCGGATATGCGCGCCCTGCGGGGTGGCGATGATGCGCTCGCCCTTGAACAGGCCGGCGTCGCGGATGCCTTGCAATTCCTGGTCGATGTGGGAGTAAAAGTCCTGCTGCGTGCTCATGGTGTTTCCCTGCTGGCGTCTGGTCGGGCACAATGCGGTGACTGGAATATCGAACACTGTGCAATATATCGAACGAAATTGCAGTATATCGAAACATCATGCAATCACGCAAGCCCCGCAACACATCGCCTGAACCACCCCGCGTCGGCGACACGCTGGCCGCGCTGCGCCTGGCCGCAGCGCTGTCGCTCGACGCGCTGTCGCGCAAGGCGGGCGTGTCCAAGTCGATGCTCTCGCAGATCGAACGCGGCCAGGCCAATCCCACCGTGGCCGTGGTGTGGCGCCTGGCCAACGCGCTGGACGTGGACATGGGCGCGCTGCTGGGCAGCGCTCCGCCAACACATGAGCCGGGCATCGAGCTGCTGGGCGCACACGCCGCGCCAGCCATCCGCAGCCCGGACGGCCTGTGCGAGCTGCGCATCCTGGGTCCGATCGGTTTGGCTGGTCAGTTCGAGTGGTATGCGCTGAGCGTGCAGAGTGGCGGCGCGCTGCAGTCGCAGGCGCATGAAGCCGGCACTTACGAGCACCTGAGCACTATGGCCGGCACGCTGGAAGTGCAATCGGGCGAGCAGGTCCAGCGCGTCAAGACCGGCGAGACTGCGCGCTATGCAGCCGATCGCCCGCATTGCATTCGCAATGCCGGCAAGACCGGGGCAAGCGGCTGGCTGGTGGTGGTGCATCCGGGTTGAGCGGGGCCACGCCACATCGTCCTCGGCAGCACCATCGCTCGGTCGCCTCGTCCCACGACAGCATCGTCGAACGATCACACCGCCGCACTGTCAAATGCTGCGATTGAGTCCCTGCAGTTCAATCCCGTTCGAGCGTCAGCTGCGCTGGCGCGTCGCCCAGCCGCCATTGCCACAGGCGGCCGTCCACGCCCAGCTCAATGCTGTCGTCCATTGCGCCAGCCATGGCGGCAATGCCCGGTAGTACCCGTTTGGGCTGCAGGCCCTCCAGGGCGCCCCAGATCCAGAGCGACCCGTCCGCGCGCAATGCCATCGAATGCCGGCTACCGGTGGCAATTGCCGTCGCGCCCTCGAAGATGACGCCCCAACGATCCGCCTTGTCTCCGATGCCATGGCTGGACAAGGGGCCAAAACGGTTGCCGCCGGTCCCCAGCACCGCGCCGTCGCGGCGCAAGTACAGCGCGTGACCAGTATGCGCAATGACGGCCACTGCATCGCTGCCAACCCTGTTCCAGCCTGGCGCCTCGGCCAGCCGGCCGTCACCATACTGTCCGCGATGGGCCAGACCGCGTACGAACAGATTTCCGGACGGATCGACGTAGTAGTCGGCGCCGTCGCCAACCCACGCATGCACGGCAGCGTCGGCAGTGCGTTGCCACGCGGTGTCGGCGACTGCGCGAAACCACAGGCTGCCATCGCATCGAATGGCGAACACGCCGCTGTCGCCAGCCGCCAGCCAGACGGCCTGGTCCAGCCAGGTTTCGACTGCACCGGCACCCGCAGCCCAGCTGAGCAGCCGATGCGCCGTATCGATGGCATAGCCGCGTGACTTGCCAACAGCCACCTGCACCGCACCACGCACGACGGTACGGGGCTTCGCGCCGGAAGCCCACTCGACGACTCGTCCGTCGATCAGGGCCAGCTTGAGTTCGTAGTAGGCAGCCAGTGGCGTGCGGCGCTCGATGGCCCGAATGGCCACCGGGCTGCAGTCGCCGACGGGCGATGCCGCGCTGGCCTCAGGTGACGTCAAAGCGACCATCAGCCAGCCCAGACAAATGTGAAGCGATCGCGGTAGGACCATTCGCAGCGCTCACGCGCACCGCCGCCTGCGCACTTGAACCGCCTACAACTTGACGCCGATGCTCTTGACGACCGGCGATAGCGCCGCGACCTGATCGCGTACATAACTGGTGAAGGCAGCTGGCGTACCCGGCGTCACGGTGATGCCCAGATCGAGCATGCGCTTGCGAATCTCGGGTTGCGCCAGCACCTCGTTACAGGCGCTGTTGATGCGGGCCACCACATCGGCCGGCATGCGGGCCGGGCCCGACAGGCCGAAGAAGTTGTCCAGCACCAGCTTGCGGTAGCTGCTCAGTTCGGCCACGCTGGGTACATCGGGCACCAGTGGCGTGCGCTTTGCCGACGTGACGGCCAGCGGAATCAACTGCCCGGTCTTGAAGAAAGGCAGATAGGCGGTCAGCACATCGATGCCGATCGGCACGATGCCCGATATCAGGTCGGTCGTCATCGGCGCCCCGCCGCGGTAGGGCACATGCACCAGGTTCAGGCCCAGCTCCTTTTTCATCAGCTCACCATAAATGTGGCCGATCGAAGCCGGCCCGCCCGAGCCGAAATCGAGCCGACCGGCCTTGCGCGCCTGGGCCTCCACGTCGGTCAGCGTGCGCAATCCGGCAGCCGGATTGGCCATCACCACACACGGGGCTGCGCCGATCGAGGCAATATGGGTGAATGCCTCAATGGGGTCGTAGGGCAGCTTTTCGAGCGCGAATGGCCCGATCGACACCGGTGTCGAGTTCGACAGCAGCAAGGTGTAGCCATCGGGCGGTGCCTGCACCACCAGGCTGCCGCCGACGCTGCCGCCAGCGCCGGGCCGGTTGTCTACCACGACCGGCTGGCCCAGTTTCTTGGCCAGTTGCTCACCCAATACGCGCGCGACGATGTCGCTCGCACCGCCGGGCGGAAAGGTCACCACGATGCGGACCGGTTTCTCGGGCCAGGCAGCGCGGGCTGGCAAGGCGATCACGGCAGCGGCGCCGGCCAGGGCGCGCAAGGCGCCGCGACGGCCCGCAATGAATGGGGTCAGTTTGTCGCTCATGGTGTGTGCCCGGTCAAAGTGAAACTGATGGGACCGGCAATGGCGATTCGCCACCGGCGCCCGTTTGACACTGACTGTAGGCAGGTCGCCCGCTGTGGTCTGCAGTACTTACCCGCATGCCAGGCCGCAAGCAGGATTGGTCGGCCCTCAGCCGACCTCAGTGCAGCGTTGGCCGCTCGTCCTCGCGTGCATAGCCGGCCAGCAACAGCGTGAACGCCAGCGCCATGTCGCCCTCGGCAATGAACAACTCCTGGCGGCAACGCACCAGAGAACAGCCGGTGGCGCGCGCCAGCGTCAGCGCGTCGGAACCGAAGCGTTGCGATCGAAAATCGAAGGAATCGGTCGGAGCGACCGGCAGCATGGGTGTCACGTCTGGCCCGCAAACGGGTCCCCCCGGTAGGGCCCCTTTGGGCTGTATCGGCCAATTCGCTACAGACATGAGGACCGATTGTGCGGCAGTCGGCACTGACTAACGACGAAACAGGACAAATTGACCCGTGCAAAACGCCTGCAGACGCGCCTGGACAACAATAGTGCATGCCCAACCACGGCGCCCGCTGCATGCGGCAGGCGCCGATCCGTCAATCCGGCAATTGCGCTGCGCTGGCTCGCAAGCCGATTCTCTGCAAGGAAATCACACATGAAATCATTCGTCACCGTTCTGTTGTTATCGCTCGGTTTGCTGGGGCCAGTTCACGCCGAAAAGGTGGGCGAGGTGTCCACGGCTTTCATCCTGATCGGCGCCAACCACAAGGTCGTCGTCGAGGCCTATGACGACCCCAAGGTCAATGGCGTGACCTGCTATGTCTCGCGCGCCCGCACCGGCGGCGTCATGGGCGCGATCGGCCTGGCCGAGGACAAGGCCGAGGCGTCGATCGCCTGCCGCCAGGTCGGTCCGATCTCCTTCACCGGCAAATCCATGGACGCGCAGGAGGAGATGTTCAGCGAACGCATCTCGGTGCTGTTCAAGAAACTGCGGGTGGTGCGCATGCTGGACCGCAAGCGCAATGTGCTGATCTACCTGACCTATTCAGACAAGCTGATTGACGGCTCGCCGCAGAACGGCGTGACCGCTGTGGCGCTCGGTTCGGTTGCACTGCCGCCAAACTGAGCGGCGTGCGGATCGTGCGCGGCTCAGGGCCTGTAGCGGCAGCTACCAGTCCAGCTCAGGATACTTCCCGCTGCTGATCGCCGCCTGCAGCACCGCGTCGGCGCTGGCCAGGTCCTGCGCGGTATGCCCGAGCGACTTGTAGACCGTGATGTCCTGCGCCGTCAGCCGTCCGGCCACGCGACCCAGCAGCACCTCGCCGATTTCGCCCTGCAGATGCGCCGGCGCCACCACGCCCGTTTGCAACGCCTGCAGCCATTCGCCGGCCTGCACCGCCACACTGGCACGGGCATCGACGAAGAAGCGGCTGCGCTGCACCACCGCGTTGTCGGCCTCGCGCGCGCTGGCCATGCTGGCGCCAACCAGATTGACATGCTGACCCGGCGCCAGCCAGTCGCCCATCAGGATGGGTTCGCGCGCCGCCGACACGGTGCAAACCACATCCGCTCCCTGCACAGCCAGTCGCGCCGAGTCGGCAATTGAAATGTCCAGCGTGCCATCAGAGCCGAGCTCCATCGCCAGCTTGTGCGCCGATGCCTGGCTGCGGCTCCAGATCTGCAGGCGCCGCAGCGGCATCACATGCGCCAGCGCCCGGGCATGCCAAAGCGCCTGGTGCCCGGCGCCCAGCAGGGCCAGCACCGCACTGCCGGGACGGGCCAGGGCCCGGGTGGCGACTGCGCTGGCCGCAGCAGTGCGCAGAGCAGTCAGGCTGTTGCTCTCCAGCACGGCTAACGGGGCGCCACTTCTGGCGTCGAACAGCAGCACCATGCCGGCGTGGCTGGGCAGGCCCAGCGCGCCATTGCCCGGATACAACGCCAGCACCTTGACGCCGAAATGGCCCTGCGCCAGCATGGCGCCGGGCATGATGCCCATGGCATTGGGCGACGCCAGCGGCATCACGGTGCGCAAGGGCGCCAGTACCTGGCCGGCAGAAACGGCCTGCATCGCAGCCGCAACGACGTCGATGCAGCGTGGCAATGGCAGCAAGGCCTCGATGGCGGCGGCACCCAGCACCAGCATGGTGACTCCTGAAGTGAAAAAGCGCGATTCCGGTTGCGCACAGGACTGATTAAGATTGTGGCGCGGGCCCGCCCCTTTGGCGGCCCTGCATGCCGATGCCCATGACGTTCGACGAATACCGATCATTTGACGCCCTTGGCCTGGCCGCATTGATCCGCAAAGGCGAACTGTCGCGCGCCGATGTCATTGCCGCGGCGCTGGAGCGACTGCATGTGGTCAACCCGCGCGTCAACGCCGTGTGCTACCTGCACCAGCCTGCGCTGCAGGCCGATGCCGACCCTGCCGGCCAGGACGGCCCGTTTGCCGGCGTGCCCTACCTGATCAAGGACCTGCACGCCCCGGTCAAGGACATGCCGCTGACCCACGGCAGCCGTCTGTTTGCCGGGCAGGTGCACGACTTCGACGCCGAAACCGTGGCCCGGCTGCGCCGCGCCGGCTTTGTCATCATCGGCCGCAGCAATGCGCCCGAGTTCGGCATGAACGTCAGCACCGAGCCGCTGCTGCACGGGCCAACGCGCAACCCCTGGAACCTGGACCATATTGCAGGCGGCTCCAGCGGTGGCGCCGGTGCGGCGGTGGCCAGCGGCATGCTGCCAGCGGCACATGCAACCGACAGCGGCGGCTCGATCCGCATACCTGCGTCCTGCAACGGCCTGGTCGGCCTGAAACCGACACGCGCGCTGCTGGCCTATGGCCCGCACCGCGGCGACGCCGCTCACGGCATCAGCCATGAACATGCAGTCACCCGCTCGGTACGCGACTGCGCTGCAATCCTGGACGCGACGGCCGGCCCCGACGTAGGTGCGCCCTATTTCACGCAGCGACCGCAGCAATCCTTCCTGGACAGCATTTCCCGGCCGCCCGGGGCACTGCGCATTGCATGCATGCTGGACGATTTCACCGGCCAGCCGGTGCACGCCGAATGCCGCGCGGCGGTCGAACACGCGGCGCAACTGCTCGCCTCGCTGGGCCATCAGGTCGAGCTGGCCAAGCCGGCGTTTGACTACGACAGTCTGTTCCAGGCCGTGATGACCATCATGCTGACCGGCCTGGCCGCCAATGTCGGGGCGCGGGAACAGCAACTGGGCCGCGCCGCCCGCGCAGACGAACTGGAAACCGTCACCCACGCCGCCGTGGCCCACGGGCGCACCGTGTCCGGCACCCAGTATGCAGGCCAGTTTGCGCTGATCAACCGCGAAGTGCGGCGCATCGGCCAGTTCTTCGAGCAGCATGACATTCTGCTGACGCCTTGCATGGCCGCACCGCCGCCCCTGCTCGGCACGCTGCGCACCGACACCGATGACCTGGACGCCTTCACCCGGCGCACTTTCGGTCTGGCGCCCTTCACGACGCCCTTCAACGCCACCGGCCAGCCGGCCGTCAGCCTGCCGCTGCACTGGAGTGCCGCCGGACTGCCGATTGGCGTGCAACTGGTGGCGCGCTTTGGTGCCGACACGCAATTGCTGGCGCTGGCGGCCCAGATCGAGCAGGCGACCCCCTGGTTTGGGCGGGTCGCGCCGCTCTAGCCATGCATTGGCCGGCCATGTAAGCAAACCCGAAAATGCCATTGCAAACCGGCCGGGCGCCACGTCCACAGCCGCCAGCCAAACGCAAAGCTGCCATACTGCCAGCCCTTTGATTGCTACGACAAAACCGGAATATGCTGAACTTCACCTGTTGCGATGCCGTGGGGCAATTTTCCGAGCGGGTCCAGGCCCAGGTGATGCGCGGCATCCGGCGCGGCTACGAAAAGGAATGCCTGCGCATCGACGCCGACGGCAAGCTGGCCCAGACGCCCCATCCGCTTGCGCTGGGCTCCAAGTTGACCAACCCGTGGATCACCACCGACTATTCCGAGGCGCTGCTCGAATTCATCACGCCGCCAACTGCCGAGCCGGATGAGCCGCTGCGCTTTTTGCGTGATATCCACCGTTTCACCACCCCGACCCTGGGCAAGGAGACCATGTGGGCCAGTTCCATGCCCTGCGTGATCGGCGGCGACAGCATGATTCCGCTGGCCGACTACGGCAGCTCGAACCGCGCCAAAATGAAACGCGTCTACCGCGAAGGGCTGGGCCTGCGCTACGGCCGGCATATGCAGACCATTGCCGGCGTGCACTACAACTGGTCGCTGCCGGACGACTTCTGGACCGCGCTGTATGAATGCTGCGAGGCAAGCGGTCCGTTGCAGGAGTTCATCAGCAACCGCTATTTCGGCCTGATCCGCAATTTCCTGCGCTACAGCTGGCTGATTCCCTACCTGTTTGGCGCGTCGCCGGCGATCTGCGAATCCTTCCTGCAGGGGCGCAAATCCGACCTGCAGCAATTGGTGCCGGGAACGCTCTATGGCCCGCATGCCACCAGCCTGCGCATGAGCGACCTGGGCTACCAGAACAGCGCCCA
>JBBKVW010000025.1:0-9896 GCA_037968655.1 Burkholderiaceae bacterium | reverse complement strand
GCCCGCTGCGGCCCTCCATCTGTTTGACCATCACCATTGTCGTGCCGATAGAGCAAGGTTCGAGGAACCCGATCAGGCCAAAGAAGACGGGCAGTGCCAGCGTGCTCAGCCAACCGATTTCAACCATGGGTCGCGCTTCGCTCAGCCACCGGGCTTGGCCCCTGGCTTGACCATGGGCCAGCCGCGCCGGGCCCACTCGCTCATGCCGCCGTGCACGTAACGCACATGTCCGTAGCCATGCTCGCGAAGCGCGCGCAAGGTGGCGCTTGATCGGTTCTGCGTGCGGCAGATCAGCAGCACCGGCCGGCTCGGGTCGGTCGGGATCTCGGCCAGCCGCCGGCCCAGTTGGCGCATTGGCAGCAGCATCGCGCCCGGCGCCACCCCGGTGGCGTGCTCGTCGGGCTCGCGGATGTCGATCAGGACCGCGCGCCCGGCCTCGAATTCTGCGCGGGCGTAGTCCAGGCTGACGGCGCCATCGACGGCGACCCGGTCGTGGTCGGCGTGCGCCACTCCGCTCAGGGCTGCGGCGATCCCGCCCAACAATATGCGGCGCTGTCTGCTGGGATGAAGCCTGCTCGGTGTCGCGGTCATTGGCATGGGTTCTGGTTCAGGCGGATCAGGCTGTTCAACTGGGTAAGGCGCACTTGCCCGGCGATACATGCCAAACGACGTTGGGCTAAGCAACGCATGCGCAGCGACCCACCGGGTCATTGTGCCCCTCACCGCCCCGGCACGACTCCGGCAGACAGCGCGGCGCGCAGATCGCGTTGTGGGCGGGCATGAAAGAAGCCCTGCTGAGCAGAGCATCCGGCGGCCAGCAGGAGGTCGGATTGCCGCTGCGTCTCGACGCCCTCGGCAATCACGTCAACGCCCAGGCGCGATGCCAATGCCAGCACGCACTCGGTCACCGCACGCGAGTGCGCATCGGTTTCGATATCGTTGCTGAGCGAACGATCCAGCTTGAGAAAATTGAAGCGCAATTGGCGCAACAACGAGAAGTTCGAGTAGCCCATGCCGAAGTCATCCAATGCGATGCGAATGCCGCTGTCGGTCAGCACGCCCAGCATGCCGCGCACGATCGCGATGTCATCGAGCAAGGCTGTCTCGGTCAGCTCGACCACCAGCGCGTGTGCCGGAAAGCCGGTCTGCGCCTGCAGGCGTGGCAAGGCATTCTGGGCCCAGCCGTAATTGAACTGGGTTGGCGACACGTTGATCGACAGGTAGCCCAATGCGCCGCTGTTGACCAGCGGCAACGCCTCGGACATGGCGCGGCGCAACATGTTTTCCATCATGGTGTCCAGCAGCCCGAGTGCCTCAACCGCGCCCAGAAACTCACCGGGCGACCTGACCTCGCCATCGGGCAAATGCCAGCGCGCGAGCATCTCGACACTGGTGAAGCGACCGCTGCGACAGTCTCGTATCGGCTGATACCACGGTTCTATCTGATCGGCCAGCACGGCATGGCGCACCTCCCCTTCCAGACGCGCCTTCTTCTCGACTTCGGCCCGCAGGCCCGCCTCGAAGGAGCACACCCTGCCCCGACCCGCGTGTTTGGCGGCATAAAGCGCCAAGTCGGCATTGCCCAATAGAAGGTCCGCATGGATCCCGACCGGGTCGGCATGGGCGATGCCAATCGAACATTGGCAACCGATGCTGCGCCGCTCGAAGATCAGTGGTTGGCACACGGCATCATGCAAGCGTTGCGCCATCTGTTGCCCATGCTGGTCAAAGCCGACGCCATGCGCGACGACGGCGAACTCGTCTCCACCCAGGCGGGCCACGGTGTCTCCCGGACGAACAACTTCACTCAGACGCTGCGCCACAGCAATCAGCATCGCGTCGCCCGCCGCATGACCCAGGTTGTCGTTGACCGATTTGAAGTCGTCCAGGTCGATCAGCAACAAGGCGACGCCCTCGGTCGTGGCCTCGGCATTGGCCAGTGTCTCGTTCAGCCGGCGTGTGAAAGCGCCACGGTTGGCGATGCCGGTCAAGGCGTCGGTCTCGGCCTGTGTCAGCGCCAATTGGCGCGCGGCCGTCAGTTCCTGGGTGCGATCCTTGACGCGCTGCTCCAGGCCGGCGGCGAGCGCGGCGAGCGCCAGGTTGGCGTCGTACAAGGCGAGCGACTTCTCCTCCAGCAATCGTTCGGCTTCGATGCGGGCGCGCCGCTCCCGATCAAGCCGCCCCTCCAGGCGCCGCACACGCTCGGCCTGCAGGTCGTCCGGCTGGGGCAATTCGATTACCTGGTTCACGATGCGGGTTGATATTGCATCAGACCAGGTCAACGAAGAATCGCACGGCCTGGCCCTGGCTGTCTTCGAGCACTTCGGTTCGGACCTGCACCTGCACATCAAATTTTGACGCGCTGCCTGTGATCAGCCCTTCGGCCAGCGGGCCCAGACGGCGCGGGCTGCGGTAATCCATGACCAGCCTCGATTCGCTGCGTTCGCGCACTGTGAATGTCGGCAACTCAGCATCCGGGTACAGCTTGCGCACTTCCTTGTGGATGTGCGCCTCGATACTTTCGAGGAAGTCAAAGAAGTGGCTGGCGCGAGCGAAGAAGCCGGGATAGCCATTGGCAAATGCGGTGCTCAGATGGGCCCCAAAGCCCTTGAGCAGGTCGCCCGCCGGCTCACCTGTGTGCACCGCCAGCGCATTGCACAGTGCGACCATCTCGGCGTGGTCGTAGGTCCCGACCGCGGTATAGGCACCGCCGCTCGGAAGGTTGCATGCCTCGATGATGTCATCGGCGGCATCCGCGCCGAAACGGACAGTGACGAAGCCGATGAACTCGGTAAACACAATGCCCTTCATGCCATCTCCAAAATGCCCGAACCAATCCACAAGCGCAACGTACGCCCGCTGCAGTATAGATAGCGCAAAACGAGAAAATGCAGCGAGAAGCGCCGCATTTCACGACTACTTGAGCGGCTATCACGCAACCCTTGCCAGCCAACGCGCAAGTTGATCCAGACAGGCACTTCAACGACAGCATGGCGCGGACGGACCTGGCGGTAGTTGGCCTTGTGTTCGAGCGCGCAGGATCATGCAGGGACGAATCGAAGCGGCACGCGTAACGCGGGTCAAACGGCGCCACGCTTGTACACATCGCGGCGACAGCCTCAGAACGCCACGTCTTCGGTGCGTCAGCAGCCTTTGATGCCTGCGTCGTCGCTGGCCAAACAAGTCCGTTGCGGGTAGGCTAGGGTTTCATAGCGGGACTCCTGCGCGTGATTGCCAGTTCGTCTGGTGTGCAGGAGATGCGCCTGACTGCGCTCGGTGCCAGGCAAGCAGAAGGGCAATCGAATCAGTCCGATAGGCCCCGATTCGAATTTTCTTAAGAGGGAGGCCGCGACATGCGGATAGAAAAATTTGCACGCGCTGTCCTTACATGTGCGATGGCCAACAGTGTCAGGGCGAATGGGACGCGCCCCACCTTGCCGCGCCACTGGAACAGGAAGGCCGACTGATGTCGTCGCCCGACCTGACTGCGT
The DNA here is from genome assembly GCA_037968655.1 of Burkholderiaceae bacterium. Classification (GTDB taxonomy): domain Bacteria; phylum Pseudomonadota; class Gammaproteobacteria; order Burkholderiales; family Burkholderiaceae_C; genus CAISIP01. The sequence continues at coordinate 6,405 of JBBKVW010000025.1, read as the reverse complement.
GGCTTGCGTCGCACGATCTCGGTGCTTACGCCGAGACGTTCGACCGCAACGAGATCACTCTTGCGGACCTGCCCCTGTTGTCAGATGCAGACCTGCGTGAACTCGGCTTGCCGATGGGACCGCGCAGGCGGTTGATGGCAGCCACGGCGCCAGCCGCGGCGAGTGACTCGACAGGCATGGACGCGACAAACCAGGGGGACCCGGCAGGCGTTGCAGTCGCCCCGGCTGCCGCAGCAAAAACAGAGCCGGGGCCATCAGTCAATGCGACCCATCGCGCCGAGCGGCGCCAGCTCACCGTGATGTTCTGCGATCTGGTGGGGTCGACCGACCTGTCGGAAAAGCTCGATCCGGAACAACTGCGCGAAGTCGTGCGGGCTTACCAGAAAACCGCGGAAGAGGTCATTGCGCGCTTTGGTGGCCACATCGCGCAGTACCTGGGCGACGGTCTGCTGGTCTACTTCGGTTACCCGCTTGCGCACGAGGACGATGCACAGCGTGCCGTGCATGCCGCCATCGGAATCCCCAAGGTACTCGGCGCGCTCAACGTGCAATTGCGCGCCAGCCATGCGGTCGCGCTGGCGGTGCGGATCGGTATTCACACCGGGCCGGTGGTTGTCGGCGAGATGGGTGGTGACAAGCGCCAGGAGAACCTGGCCATGGGCGAGACGCCGAACCTGGCGGCGCGCTTGCAGGCCCTGGCCGCGCCGGATACGGTGGTGATCTCCAGCGCCACCCGGCAGCTGGTGTCGGGCAGCTTCGAACTCGAGTCGCTGGGCGCGCAGACCCTCAAGGGCCTGTCATCCCCGCAGTCGCCGTACAAGGTGATCGGCGAGGCACGGGTCGAAAGCCGTTTTGCTGCCAGCGCGCACGGCGCTCACCATGCCATGGTGGGCCGTGACGATGAACTCGGCCTGTTGGTGCGGCGCTGGCAGCGTGCCGTGGCCGGCGAATCGCAGGCGGTGCTGGTGTCGGGCGAGCCGGGCATTGGCAAGTCGCGCCTGATCCAGGCGCTGCGCGACTGGGTTGCGCGTGAACCCCATCGGCCACTGGTGTTTCAGTGTTCGCCGTTTTTGCAAAGCACCTCCTTTCACCCCTTCATCGCGCAATTGCGCCGGCTCGCGCAGATCGACGCGGAACCCGCAGACGCACAGGCGCTGCAGCGGCTCGACACCGCGCTGCGCCGCTCGCGCGCCTTTGAAGACGACGATACGCCGCTGTTTGCCAGTCTGCTCGGTTTGCCGTGCGCGCTGCCGCCGGCGCTGCGCGATCCGCAGCAGCGGCGCAAGCGCAGCGTGACGCGCTTGCTGCATCACCTGCACGATTTCGCCGCAGACCTGCCGGCGATCGTCGTCTTCGAGGACCTGCACTGGGCCGACCCGGCCACGCTGGAGGTGCTGGACCGGGCGGTCAACGCGCTGGCCGATGCCCGTTTATTGCTGCTCCTGACTTTCCGGCCGGAGTTCGCCTGCCAATGGACCGGCCAATCCGGGACGACGACGCTGGCACTGAGCCGCATCGGGCCGCGCGACACGGCGGCGCTAGTCGCCAGCGTGTTCGGCTCGGGCGTTGTGCCCGCGCATGTGCTGGCCGCCATCATCAAGCGTACCGACGGCATACCGCTGTTTGTCGAGGAGTTGACGCGCGCCGTGGCCGAACAGGAAGCCGGCCGCGCAACGAGCGGCGCGCTGGCCGAGGTGGCCATTCCCAGTTCCTTGCACGATTCCCTGATGGAGCGGCTGGACCGCCTGGGACCGGCCAAGGAGATCGCGCAGGCCGGATCTGTCATCGGGCGCGAATTCACCGAAGACCAGGTTGCACAGCTGGGCGGGCTTGCGCACGCTATGGTCGGCGCGGGGCTGGCGGCCCTGCAGCAGGCAGGCCTGGTCTTCAGGCAATCCGACGGCGCGGCCACGCGCTACGCGTTCAAGCATGCGCTGGTGCAGGACGCCGCCTACCACAGCCTGTTGCAGGCCCGGCGCAAGGACTTGCACCTGCAGGCCGCCCGGATGTTGCTGGCGCAGTCGGCGCTGGCCGAGATCGTGGCGCATCATTTCGAGCAGGCAGGCGATGCCCGCGAGGCGGTCACGCACTGGGGCGAGGCGGCGCGCCGGGCAGCCGCGCAGGGAGCGCATGTGGAGGCTTTGAGCCATCTGACCCATGCGCTGGCGCAGCTGGACAGCATGCAAGCCGAACCGGCACACGGCCTGCTTGCATGTGACCTCCTGCTGCAACGCGCGGGCAGCATGCGCGTGCTCGACCGCGTCGACGAGGCGTTCGAGGTTCTGTCCCAGGCCGAGTCGTTCGCGCTCGAGCACGACGATGCGCGGCGTCAGGCCGATATCTGTTTCCTGCGCGGCAATCTCCACTTCCCGAGCGGTAACTTCGACGGCTGCCTGGAGCAGCATGCGCGTTCGCGCGAGCTGGCCCGCAGCGTCGGGGACCCCGAACGCGAGGCGCGGGCGCTCAGCGGACTGGGCGATGCCTCGTATTTGCAGGGGGCGATGATCACAGCGCATGGCCACTTCGACCGCTGTGTGGAACTCAGTCAGCAGCAGGGATTGCCGAGTATCGTTGCGGCCAATCAGATGATGCGCGGACTCGCCCGCCACTACCAGAACGACTTCGCCGAAGGGCTCGTCGACGTACAGGCCAGCGCGCGGCTGGCGGAGGAGATCGGCGCCCTGCGCGCTGCGGTGGTCGCGTACAACGTGCTCGTAGCCGTGCTGCCCGACATCGGTCGCTTCGACGAGCTCCACCAACCGATGGAACGCCTGAAAGTGCTGGTGGAGGCAACCGGTGCCAGGCGCTTTATCGCCCAGTATTTTGCAACTGCGGCCCTGATCAGCATGCGCGGCGGTGACCGGCGCGGCGCGCAGTCGCTCCTTGAGAAAGGCTACGCGAGCTGCGAAGAAGCCGGTGTGGCGTTTCACGGCGCGGTGCTGCTCGGCAGACTCGCGTTGTTCGCCGAAGACGAGTCCGTTCGCGCCGACGCCTTGCGCAGAGGACAGGCGCTGCTGGACCGCAACAGTGTCAGCCACAACCATTTGAACTTCTACCGCGACGCAATGGAGGTGTCCGCGACACACCAGCGCTGGAACGATGTGGAGCTGTATGCCGCTCGGCTGCAGGCCTATACGCGCGGCGAGCCCCTGCCATGGTCCGACCTGCTGATCGCGCGGGGACTGGCGCTGGCCCGCTTCGGCCGTGATCCGCAGGACGTACTCGCACGCAGCGAGCTGCAGCGGGTGCACGCAGAAGCGCAGCGCGTCGGCTTTTACTCCGCACGTCTACCCCCGGACGTCGAAGCCGCCATCGCCGATTGAGCCTGCATGATCGCGATATGCACTTGATAGACTGGTTCGGTGGACATCACAGATCACAAACAAAGGCTGGCCGCGATCCTGGCCGCCGATGCAGCCGGGTACTCGCGGCTGATGTCGCTGGATGCGCACGCCACGGTGGCTGCGCTCGACGCCGCGCGCACCGTGTTCGGCCGCCTGATCGAAACCCATCAGGGCCGGGTCATCGACATGGCGGGCGATTCTGTGCTGGCGGTATTCGACACGGCAATCGGTGCGGTCAGCGCCGCACTGGCTGTCCAGGCTGAACTGGAGCAGGCCGCAGAAGCACCACCCGACGCGCGCCCGTTGATGTTTCGCATCGGTATTCACCTGGGTGACCTGATCGAAAAGGAGGACGGCAGCGTCTACGGCGACGGTGTCAACATCGCGGCGCGGCTGGAGGCACTGGCAGAGCCCGGCGGCATTGTGGTGTCGGATTCGATCTGCAACGCTGTCAAGGGCAAGGTCGCGGCGGAGTTCGAGGCACAGGGCGCACAGAAAGTGAAGAACATTGCAGAACCGGTGCGTACGTTTCGGGTTCGGACGATCGGACCGGCCACCGATGACCGGTCGCCGGCGGACGCCAAATCGACAGCAAGCACCGAGGCCACGGGCGAGACCGAACTTGCCCTGCCGGACAAGCCCTCGATCGCCGTCTTGCCTTTCGTCAATTTGTCAGGCGACGCCGAGCAGGAGATCTTCAGCGACGGCGTCAGCGAGGACCTCATCACCGAGCTGTCACGATTTCGCTCGCTGTTCGTCATCGCGCGCAACAGCAGCTTCAGCTACAAGGGCCGGTCAGTGGACGCGCGTACTGTCGCCCGGGAGCTGGGGGTGCGCTATGTGCTCGAGGGAAGTATCCGCAAGGCTGGCAATCGCATCCGTATCACCGGGCAGTTGGTCGATACCGTCAGCGGCCAGCAGGTCTGGGCGGAAAAATTTGACCGGGTGCTGGAGGACGTGTTCGCGCTGCAAGAGGAGATCACGCGCGCGATTGCAGGCGCGATCTCAAGCACCGTCGCGCACGCGGAGGTTGCGGAAGCGCTGCGCAAACCAGGAAGCCTGAGCGCCTATGAGACGACGCTGCGCGCCAAGGGCCTGGCGCTGGACGCCTTTCGCAAGAATGACCCGGCGCTGACCGAGCAATGCCTGCGCGAGGTCAAGGCAGCACTGGCGATCGATCCGGACAACCCGCAGGCGCTGTGCACGCTGGCCTATGCGCACTGGCAGCGCTATTTTTTCAAGACAGCGCCCGACCCGGAGGCGCAATGGCAGGCCGGTGTTGACGCGGCGAGTCAGGCCATCAATCTCGACCCAGCCTACGAGGAGGGCTATCGGCGCAAGGCGCAGATGTTCATGTTCTCGCCGCATGGGGATCAGCTTGACGAAGCCCTGGCCAATGCCCGGCGCGCCTTCGAGGTCAACCCGAACAGCGCGCTGGTGCTGACCTTCCTGGCCATGTGCGAACTGCGTGCCGGAGACCTCGCTGGCGCGATCACCCATTTCTCGCAATCGATCCGCATGAGCCCGCGCGATCCCAGCCGGCCGAATTCACAACTGGCGATTGCCCACTTCATGGACAAGAACTACGCGGCGGCGCTCGAATTCGCCACGCAGGCCGCGGTCGAATCGCCCAGCAGCCCTTTGCCTCTGGTCATCGTGGCGATTGCGCAGGTGGGCTTGAACGACATCGACAAGGCGAAGGTGGCCGGGAATACATTGATCAGGATCGCACCCAAGCTTGTGGAGGACAGCAGCACACTGACGCGCGGCTACCGCGACCCGGAGCATCGCCTGCGCATGACGACTTTCCTGCAGATTGCCGCCGGCCAGGAAGACCCGGCGGTGGCGGGCGCGATGCGCTAGTGGCCTGTAAGCTTGGAATGGGAGCGGAGGAACGCGCGAGTCGGGGCGCGTCGCCATTTCAACTTTCCCGCTTGTAACCTGACTCCCGCTGGCTTCGCACTGCAAGCAGAAACACGGTGTCGATTTTCGCGACGTAACGGTACAAGGCCACGTAGCCACGCGATCCGCGCCCGATTACCAACTCCCTTTTGCCACCCCGCACTGGCCGCCCCATCAGCGGATTGTTGGCCAGAATCTGGACTGCATCGACGATCTCGGCAATACGCTGTGCAGCAGAGCCGACGTCAAACTGCGCCAAGTGATCCAGAAACCGATCGAAGTCGTCAAAGACTTCCGGTGCAGATTCGATACGCGACATGCATTGCGTGCGTCAAAGACCTGGCTTTCGCGCTGCAGGCCGCCGCGGTCGCTCCCCGCTCGCCCGGGCAAGCAGGTGCGCCCGCGCAACTTCCCATGGAACCGACTTGCCGGTCGCCACGATGTTTGCCCAACGCCGCTCGGCGATCGCATCGAACTGCGCATCCAGTTCGGTCTGCTCCACTGTCTGGGATATGGCATCGAGGATGAATGCGTGGGTTGTCTTGCCCGCAATCTCTGCGGCAATGGCCACGCGTGCCTTCAGTTCGTCTTCGAGTCGAATGGTCGTGGTGGACACGGCAGCTCCTTTTCACTTTGGTTTAGAATGTAGCACAAACATGCTACAAATGTCCTGGAACGCGCTGCAGTTGAGACACAGACCGATAGTCTGGCTGCGCGGCGAACGCAGCGTGGCTACGTAACATCGAAAGGCTCCGCCATGACCACTCCTAAACAAGCTTTGCAGATCGACATCGTGTCCGACGTGGTCTGCCCCTGGTGCATCATCGGCTACCGGCAATTGGTCACGGCGCTCGAAGCGACCGGCACGCCACACGAGATTCACTGGCACCCGTTCGAGCTGAACCCCGACATGCCGGCCCAGGGCCAGAACATCCGCGAACATGTGGCTGAAAAGTACGGCACGACGCCGGCGCAATCCGAGCAAAGCCGGGTCGCGATGACGCAGATCGGCAAGGATGTCGGCGTCGATTTCCGCTTTGCCGACGACATGCGCATGCACAACACCTTCAAGCTGCATCAGCTGCTGCATTGGGCCGACCAGCAAGGACGCATGCACGATCTGAAACAGGCCTTTTTTTCGGCGCATTTCACGCATTGC
>JBBKVW010000024.1:0-2817 GCA_037968655.1 Burkholderiaceae bacterium | reverse complement strand
TTGTAGATCGCCGTCTCGACTTCGCGCGTGAAAGACAGCACGCGCTGCCCGTTGTCGTTGTGGGTGCCGTGCTGCAGATAGTCCTTCAGCACCACAGGGTCCCAGCGGGCAAACGCCTTTTTGTGGCGAAAGTGCTCCAGCGCCGCTGGCAGACTCGGCCAACTGGTGCGCCGGCCTTTGCTGATCGCACCGGGCGACACCGCCGCTACGATCTGGGCGCTCTTGATCAGCCCCAGCGTGGTCGCCTTCCAGCCGCCCAGAATCGGCGAATCGAGCATCACGACACCGTGCGCCAACGCGGGTTGGTGCGCTGCCGCCATCAGGCTTAAAAAGCCACCCAGCGAATGGCCGACCAGATACGCCGGTTCGCCGGCCTTGTCGACCTCGGCCTGCGTGAAATCGATCAACTGCTGCACCAGGTGCGGCCAGTTGTTGCTGACCGGGTAGTTCGGATCGTGGCCGAACTTCTCGATCGCGTGAACCTTGAAGCCGCGCGAGCGCAGCTGCTTGAACAGAACGCGGTAGGTACTGGCGGGAAAGCTGTTTGCGTGTGAGAAAACCAGCAGGCCCATCAGATCAGCTTCTCTTGCGGCGTCGTGATCTTGCGCAGGGGCTGGTTGCGCTGCGCATTGACCATCAGTGGCACCTGGGTCTGCTCGCCTTCCCACATCGGGTCTTCGATGCTGTCGAACACCTGGCGCAGCTTCTGCCCCCAATTGTTGTGCATCATCTGGAAATACGGGTTGTGTTCGTCGATGCAGACGATCTTGTCGGTATGCAGGCTGTTGGCCTCATACACCACCAGGTCCAGCGGCAGGCCGACCGAGAGGTTGGACTTGAGCGTTGAATCCATCGACACCAGCGCGCACTTGGCCGCTTCGTTCAGTGGCGTATTGGGTGTGATCACGCGGTCGAGCACCGGCTTGCCGTATTTGGATTCGCCGATCTGGAAATACGGCGTCTCGGGCGTGGCCTCGATGAAGTTGCCCGGCGAATAGACCTGGAACAGACGCATCGCCTCGCCACCGATCTGTCCGCCCAGAATCATCGACGCATTGAACTCGATGCCCGCGTTACTCAGCGCCTGCGCGTCGCGCGTATGCACATGGCGGATCGCCGAGCCCAGCACCCGCGCCACGTCGTACATGCTGGTGGCGTTCCAGATCGTGAGCGGCTCCGCGTCGCTGTATTCGCGCAACTGCTCGACCTGCAAAATCTCGCGCACCGACTGCGATACGCTGAGGTTGCCGGCCGACAGCAGCACCATGAAGCGGTCGCCTGGCCTTTCGTAGACGATGATCTTGCGAAAGGTGTTGATCATGTCCAGCCCGGCATTGGTGCGCGAGTCGGACAGAAACACCAGACCGGCATTGAGCTTGATGGCGACGCAGTAGGTCATGTTGTCCAATCAGAAATTGTCGAGAACCAGGCTAGTCAACTTGCGTTCGAATGGAATCGAGTTCGCTGATCAAGTCTGGCAATGCGCTTTGTACCGTTTCCCAGACAATTTCCAGATCGACCTCGAAATAGTTGTGGGCAATCCGGTTGCGCATGCCCTTCATGTTGCGCCAAGGAATTTGCGGGTGCGAGTCAACGAAGTCCGCATGGACGTTCATCAATCGGGTGACCTGTTCGCCGATCAAGATCAAGTTGAGGACGACAGCTTGTTGGGTTCGCTTGTCTTTGACAAACGATTCAATGGTCTGGTCTTGAGCATATTCGACCGCCTGCCTGGCCGCTTCCAGCATATGGTCTATGTGGTCTCGCACCCGATCGCTGCTCATATCGGGCGTGCTTCAGCCAAGACTGACGCCCTGAACTTGAGCGGAAGGTCGCCCGGTGTCAAAAGATCGACCCTAACTCCAAGCAGTTCTTCCAGCTCGATCTGCAGGCCGCCGAGGTCAAACAAAGTCGCACCCGGCAGCGGGTCAACCAACAGGTCGATATCGCTACCTTCGGCATCGCGTCCATGCAGCACAGAACCAAAAACGCGCGGATTTGTCGCCCGATACCGCCCGGCGGCTGCACGAATCTTGATTCGATTCAGTTCAAGCGAAATGGATGGACGCACGGAGTGATCGTCGAGTGGGATTCGATGGTAGCTGATCGACAGTCCAATTGAAACTCGCCGAATGCGCGTTTCAGCCCTAGCCGGCCGAGCCCAACTTCTTGAGTCGATACAACACTTCCAGCGCCTCGCGCGGACTCAGCGCGTCGGGGTCTATGCGCCCGAGTTCGGCTTCTACCGCACTGGTCAACGCCGGCAACTCGGCCGGCGCGGCGGCAAACAAATCGACCTGCGCCTGGCTGGCACTGGCGTTCGATTCAAGCGCACCCAGCGCCTGCTGGGCCTGGTTCAGCACGGCAGCGGGCATGCCGGCCAGGCGCGCCACCTGTATGCCGTAGCTGCGACTGGCCGGGCCGGCTTGCACCTCGTGCAGGAACACGATGTCGCGCCCCGCCTCGGTGGCGCTGACGTGTACGTTCACAGCGCCCTTGTGGTCGGTCGGGAAGGCCGTCAGCTCGAAGTAGTGGGTTGCAAACAGCGTGAAGGCTTGCGACTTGCCGTGCAGATGGCTGGCAATCGCCGAGGCCAGCGCCAGGCCGTCGAAGGTCGAGGTGCCACGCCCGATCTCGTCCATCAGCACCAGTGAGTGGGCCGTCGCACTGTGCAGTATCTGTGCCGCCTCGGTCATCTCGAGCATGAAGGTCGACTGGGCATTGGCCAGGTCGTCGGCGGCGCCGATGCGGGTGTGGATCGCATCGATCGGCCCGAGCCGGCAACTGTCGGCTGGCACATGGCTGCCGACGCAGGCC
>JBBKVW010000023.1:0-19067 GCA_037968655.1 Burkholderiaceae bacterium | reverse complement strand
GCCTGGGCCATTGCGGCCTGGATGATGCTGGGCGGCTCCACCCTGCTGCTGTTCATGGGCATGCCGGTGGCGCTGACCTTCATCACCGTCAACATCGTCGGTGCCTGGTTCTACATGGGTGGCGAGGCCGGGCTGGCGCAGCTGGCGCGTTCGAGCGTGAGTTCGGTCACCGCGTTCTCGCTGACGCCGATCCCGCTGTTCGTGCTGATGGGCGAGGTGCTGTTCCATACCGGCCTGGCGCTCAAGGTGATCGAGGGCGTCGAGCGGCTGATCAAGCACGTGCCCGGTCGCCTTGCGGTCGTCGCCGTCGTGGCCGGCACGGTGTTCTCGGCGATATCGGGCTCCACCATCGCCACCACCGCGATGCTGGGCTCGTTGATGCTGCCGATCATGTTGTCGCGCGGCTACCACCCGACCATCTCCGCAGGACCGATCATGGCCATTGGCGCGGTCGACATGCTGATTCCACCGTCGGCGCTGACCGTGCTGCTCGGCTCGCTGTCCGGCATCTCGATCTCCAAATTGCTGATCGGCGGCGTGGTGCCGGGCGTGATCCTGTCGGTGGCGTTCGTGCTGTGGATCGTGGTGCGCGTCAGTATCAGCCCGCACCTGGCGCCGGTGGACCCGGAGGATGCAATCGTGCACCGCGGCTGGGCACGCTGGAGCCTGTTCTTCGGCTACGTGCTGCCGACGCTGTCCATCTTCGGTGTCGTCGTCGGCGCGCTGGCCGCGGGTTGGGCCACGCCAACCGAATGTGCGGCGCTGGGCGCGTTCGCCACCATGCTGCTGGCACTGGCCTACCGGGCGCTGAGCTTCGACGCGCTGCTCAAGTCGCTCAAGGGCACGGCCGGCATCTCGGGCATGATCCTGTTCATCATCCTGGGGGCGACCACGTTTGCCCAGATCCTGTCGTTTTCGGGCGCCAGCAACGGTCTGGTGCAGATGATCACCGGCCACGGCCTGTCGACCGGCATGATCGTCGCGGGCATGATGCTGATGCTGATCTTTCTGGGCATCTTTGTCGACCAGGTCAGCATGATGATGATCACGCTGCCGATCTTCATGCCGGTGGTGCAATTGCTGGGCATCGACGTGGTCTGGTTCGGCGTGATGTTCCTGATCTGCATGCAGCTCGGGTTGCTGCTGCCGCCGCACGGCCTGCTGCTGATGACGATGCGCGGCGTGGCGCCACCGTCGGTCACCATGGCGCACATCTTCGTGGCCGTCATACCGTATGTCACGATGAGCCTGATCCTGCTCACCGCGGTCTTTTTCATACCGGAGATCGCCACCTGGCTGCCGAAGTTGATCGGGTAGACCGACCACCGGCCTGGCTATTGACGCGCAAGCACCGATAGAGGTCGGCGCGGCGTTCACGCCAACGCCACCTCAGCGATAAGTACGTATGGCCAGGGCCTCGGGATGCCTATACTTCGGCCATTCCGCGGGGCGGCACTCGGGTGACCGAATTCGACCGCCAGTTGCAAAGGACACACCACCATGCGCATCGACGTGCGTGATTTCGTCGATCTGGACCGCTATCCTGTGGCCGCCCCGGGGCCATCGCGCGAAGCACTGATCAAACGCCTTCAAGCCGAGCTCGACCACGAAGGATGCGCCGTGCTCAAGGGCTTCATCCGGCATCACAGAGTGGCCGATCTGGTACGCGAAGGCGACTGCGTCGCGCCGCATGGCCATCGCAACTTCAACCGTACAAACGCCTATTTCACGCAGGACCGGGCCGACCTTCCCGAGAGCCATCCACTGCGCCGGTTCTACGAGCGTTCCAATGCGTTCGTGCCGGCCGACAATTTCGGGCCGGACAGCGTTTTGCGCGCGATCTACGAGTGGCCGGCATTTGCGCCCTTCATCCAGGACGCACTGGGCGAAGAGCGCTTCTTCCGCTACGCCGACCCGCTGGCCGATGTCATCATCAACCTGGCCGAGGAAGGCAACGGCTTTCCGTGGCATTTCGACACCAACAACTTCACCGTTACCCTGGCGATTCAGAACGCCGGATCCGGTGGCGCGTTCGAATACTGCCCGCGCCTGCGCAGCGCCACCGACGAGAACTACGCCGGCGTACAGGCCGTGCTCGACGGCGACACCACGGCGGTACGGACGCTGCACCTGGAACCGGGCGACCTGCAGATATTCAAGGGTCGCCATGCGCTGCACCGGGTGACGCCACTGCGCGGTCCCACGCCGCGCTATGTGGCGATATTCAGCTTCGCAGAACATCCGGGCATGGTCGGGAGCCCGGAGCGCACACGCCAGTTGTATGGCCGAGTGTTGCCGATCCACCTGGAGCGGGCCGGCCAGCGTGCCGACGCGTTGACAGACTGACCCGCAATGACCCAACCCCATCGCTTCGACATCCACCTTGGCCGCCCGACAATGAAAGCAGTCGTCACCACCGGCAACGGCGGGTACGACAGACTGGTGTACCGCGATGTCCTGATGCCGGCGCCCGGCCCGGGCGAAGTTCTGCTGCAAGTGCTCGCAGCCGGCGTCAACAATACCGAGATCAACACACGCCTGGGCTGGTATTCGGCGTCCGTCAGTGCCGACACGCAAGCTGCTAGCGCGGCCCAGTCCGTCAAGGCCGAGCAGATTGCGGACGGCGGCTGGGGCGGGCCCACGCCGTTTCCCTTCATCCAGGGCACCGACTGCTGCGGCCGGGTGATAGCCGTTGGCGCGGGCGTCGACACCAGCCTGATCGGCCAGCGCGTGCTGGTGCGGCCCTGCATGCGCAGCAATGGCTTCGGGTCGATGGACACGCGCTGGATGGGCTCGGACTTCGACGGCGCGTTTGCGCAGTTCGTCAGGGTCCCTGCTGGCGAAGTGTTTGCCGTTGACTGCGACTGGAGCGATGCGCAACTCGCAACGATTCCATGCGCCTATGGCACCGCAGAAAACATGCTGCACCGCGCCCGGCTCGGGCCGGGCGAACATGTGCTGGTTTGTGGCGCATCGGGCGGGGTTGGATCAGCGGTCGTGCAACTGGCAAAGATGCGTGGCGCCAGGGTCAGCGCGATCGCCGGCCGGGCCAAGATGGAGCAAGTGCGGGCCATTGGCGCGGACCAAGTGGTTGACCGCGATGCCGACGTGCTGGCCAGCCTCGGTCGGGACAGCGTCGATCTGGTGGTGGACAACGTCGGCGGTCCGTCCTTCGCGTCCATGCTGCACGTATTGCGCCCTGGCGGCCGCTATGTGAGTTCCGGCGCGATCGCTGGGCCGATGGTCGAACTGGACTTGCGTCGCCTCTACCTCAAGGACATCACGCTGATTGGTTGCACTGCCTGGCAGGAACCGGTGTTTGCGAACCTGATCGCTGCGATCGAGCGTGGCGCCATCCGACCGCTGCTGGCGAAAACCTTTGCGCTGGAGCAGATCGCGCTGGCGCAGTCCGAATTCCTGGAAAAGAAGCACGTCGGCAATTTCGTGTTGCTGCCGCCTCCATTGGCCGACTGACGCGCCGGCCCGCCCCGACCTGGTGGCGGTGTGGCGACGATTCGTCAGCGACGCCTTGCCGACTTCACGCCGGACAGCATCGTGACCAGGCCCAGCACCTGCTGCAGGCGCTGGGCGTCGGCCACCTCGACCGTGAAGGTCAGCCAGGCGATCTCGCGCACGGTCTGGGACTGCACGCCGATCACGTTCATCTTCTCTTTCAGGAACACTTCGGAGATGTCGCGCAGCAGCCCTTGGCGATCGACCGCCTGAACGATCACGTCGACCGGGTAAACCGGCGACTTCTCGGCCCGCGGCTGGCCCCAGGCGACCTCGATCACCCGCTCGGCATTGCGCTGCAGGAATTCACGCATATTCGGGCAATCGGCGCGGTGCACGCTGACGCCCTTGCCCCGCGTGACATAACCGCAGATCGGGTCCGGCGGCGCCGGCCTGCAGCAGCGCGCCAGCTGGGTCATCAATGAGTCGACGCCGACCACCAGCACGCCGCCGCCGGCCTTCTTGCTGTCCTGGCTCGGCGGCTTGATCAGCGCTGCGTCCTGGTCCTGGTTCGCGTTGTCGTTGCTTCGGTACAGGGCCTCGATCTGGCGCAGCGAAAACTCGTCCTTGCCGACTGCCTCGAACAGGGCGTCGGCTCCGCCAAAGCCCAGTTCGCGCGCCAGATCGTCGTGCTTGACCGATGTCTTGCCTTCGCGCTGCAATATCTTCTCGACCGCGTCGCGACCGCGCGCCACGGTCTCGTGCACCGCCAGCGCATTGAACCAGGCCCGCACTTTGGAGCGCGCCCGCTGGCCAGCCAGAAAACCAAGCTCGGGATTGAGCCAGTCACGCGAGGGCCCGCCCTCCTTGGCCACGACGACCTCCACTGTCTGGCCGTTCTTCAGCGGTGTGTTGAGCGGCACCATGGCGCCGTCGATGCGCGCGCCGCGGCAGCGATGGCCCATCTCGGTATGCACGCTGTAGGCGAAGTCGACCGGCGTGGCACCCTCTACCAGTTCGACGATGGCTGCCTGCGGTGTCAGCACATAGATGCGGTCTTCGAACAAGCCGCGCGGCTGTTCGCCCGAGAGCTCGCGTTCCCAGTCCAGCAGTTGGCGCAGCACCGCGATCTTGGCTTCATAGTGCCCGCTGGCGGCGACGCCCGAATAGCCGCGCACTCCGGCTTCCTTGTAGAGCCAGTGCGCTGCCACGCCGTGTTCAGCGTGTTCGTGCATCTCCTGGGTGCGGACCTGGATCTCCATCGCCTGGCCCGGCCCATCGCGCACGACAGTGTGCAGCGAACGGTAGCCATTGGACTTAGGTTTGGCGATGTAGTCGTCGAACTCCTCGGCGATAGGTGTGAATCGGGCGTGCAAGACCCCAAGGACCTCATAGCACGCAGCCACCGTGGCAACGATCACGCGCAATGCGGACTTGTCGTACACATGATCGAAATCGAGCGACTTCCCACGCATCTTTTTCACGATGCTGTCGATGTGCTTGGGCCGACCCTGTACTGTCGCCCGGATGCCCTCTTGCAGCAGCTCGCGTTCCAGGCGCTGGCGCAGTTGCTCGACCGCCTGCTCGCGCTGGACCCGGGTCTGGTCCAGATGCTGCGCCACATCGCGGTACGTCGCCGGCTCCAGAAAGCGGAACGACAGGTCCTCGATCTCCCATTTGATGTCCCAGATTCCGAGCCGGTTGGCAAGCGGCGCAAACACCTGCAAGGCCTCGGTCGGCATTTCCGGCGGCGGTGTTCGCTTGCTGGCGGCGTAATAGCGCAGCGTCTGCAGTCGCGAAGCCAAGCGCAGGATGACGACGCGCAGATCGCGTGAAAACGCCAGCAGCATCTTGCGCACGTTCTCGACCTGCGCGGCGGCGGTCTGCGCCATCGGGGCCGGGCCTGAGCGCACCTCGCCGCCACGGGTCGAGCGCGCCTGGCGCTGCAATCGCACCAGTTTGTTGGTCTCGATCGCCAGATCGGCCAGGTTGCGGCCAAACTGCTTGTCGATCACATCGTGCGGACGCGTCAGGTGCTCGCAGGCATAGGTCAGGAAAGCGGCCGCCTGCATCAACTGCGTGCCGCCGATGGAACGCAAAATGCCGGCCACCGCATCCGCATGGCCCAGCGTGCCCTCGCCGGTATCGAGCGTCTCGGACGCGATCAGCGGCTCGGCAAAGGCGCGCGCACGCGCCAGCAATTCGTCCGAGCCTGCATCTGATGCATGGGCAAGATCGATTGCTTGAGCGGTTTCAGCGGCGCTGTGCTTCATGCGCGTTTCACCTGGTTTCAATCAAGCAGAAAGCCCGCGACGCAATCGCGCTGATCGGGCGCAATCAGGCTCGGCGCGTGTCCGACACCGGCAAATTCGCACAACCGGGCGCGGGGTCCGCGCGCGCACATGGCCTGGGCGGTATCCAGCGACAGCAGGTCCGATTCGGCACCGCGTATCAACAGCGTCTGCGCGCCGATGGCGTCATACAGCTTCCACAGCGCCGCCTCTCCCTGGGCCGCAGACTCGGCCGTGACACTGCGAAACGGCACTGCGATCGACGGGTCGTAATGCAGCGTCAATGCGCCATCGGCAGCTGGCATCGGCCTGACCATATGGCGTGACAGCTCCAGCCATTGGTCCGGCGTATGGGGACCGAAACCGGTCGAGATCGCCCACATTGCATCAGCCGCCTGCTGCAGTGACACAAAACGCCCGGTCTGGCCCAGATAGCTGCCGATGCGCTGCAGTGCCTCCCAGCGGATGCTGGGACCGACATCGTTGAGCACCAGCCTTCGTATCGCAACGGGCAGGGGAAGATCGGGCTGGCCACACAGCACCATGCCGATCAGGCCACCCATGCTGGTGCCGACCCAATCAAGCCGGGCCGGCTTGAGTTGCGCCAGCAAGGCCAGCATGTCGGCCGCGTAGGTCGGTATCTGGTAGCCCATCGGATCGCGCAGCCAGTCGCTGCGGCCGCGCCCGACGACATCGGGACACACCACGCGCAGGGCGCCGGGTCGGCGCGCGCACAGGTCGCGGGCCAGCACGTCGAAATCGCGGCCCTGGCGCGACAGGCCGTGGCAGCACACGATGACATGGTCGGATTCAGCCTCTCCCCACTGCCAGTACGCCATGCGATGCCCGCCCTGGGCGTCGGCACATTCGACATACAGCAGTTCGGGTTCGTTCATGGTGCTGGCAAGGGGCAAAAGGATGTGGTGATGAAGTCGGGATAATGAGCGCAAGTACATCGTAATTGAATTGGAGAAGCATCATGCTCAAGGGAAAAACAGCATTGGTCACCGGGTCAACCAGCGGCATCGGGCTGGGTATCGCACAAGCGCTGGCGCAGCAAGGCGCCAACATCGTGCTCAACGGTTTTGGCGACAGCGAAGGCCCCAAGGCCGCAATCAGCCAGACGGGAGCCAAGGTGGCCTACCACGGCGCCGACATGAGCAAGCCAGCCGAGATCGAGGACATGATGCGCTTTGCCAGCGAGCAGTTCGGCCAGGTCGACATACTGGTCAACAACGCCGGCATCCAGCATGTGGCACGGGTCGAGAATTTTCCCGCCGAGCGCTGGGATGCCATCATCGCCATCAACCTGTCCAGCGCGTTTCACGCCAGCCGACTGGCACTGCCGGCGATGCAGGCGGCCCAATGGGGTCGGATCATCAATGTCGCCTCGGTACACGGCCTGGTCGCGTCGGCCGAGAAATCAGCCTATGTCGCGGCCAAGCATGGCATTGTCGGATTGACAAAGGTCACGGCGCTTGAGAACGCGGTCGGCGGCGTGACCTGCAACGCCATTTGCCCGGGCTGGGTGCTGACGCCGCTGGTGCAAAAGCAGGTCGATGCCAAGGCTGCCAGCCTTGGCGTATCAAATGCAGAGGCGACCAAATTGCTGCTGGGCGAGAAGGAGCCCTCGCTGCAGTTCACGACACCGGAAGAAATCGGTCAGCTGGCAGTTTTCTTCTGCTCGCCTGCGGCAAACAATGTGCGCGGCGTGGCCTGGAACATGGACGGCGGCTGGGCCGCGCAATAGCGCCCGCAGGGAGCCGCGCCAGGACGAAACAGGACCATCTGCCCGGTGATCGCGCCAATCAGTTCCGATTGACCTGATCCTGCCGGCGCGACTGCTCGGCCATTCGGCGCTGCTCGCAGACCGGATTGCCGGCAAATCCCGGCCTGGCGCATTGCTCGTTCATGCACAACTGATAGCCCAGCAGCACCCTGCCCTTGCAGGCCAGTTCGGGGTCCGCACCGCTGGTTACAGTACTCGCCGCAGCGCTGTCCGAGGCTGTTGGCCTGGGCTTGGTCTGACCGGTTCCAGCCTGTGGCAGCGCACTGGCCTGGCTGTTCTGGCTGCCCGCCGTTGCAGCCGCAGCGGCAGCCGACTTTGCCAGTTCGGAAATGCCAGCAGCACGCGTCGCCGAGGCCTTGTCCTTGGCTGGAGCGATATCTGCGAGTACAGGCGTCGACTTGGCCGTTGACACTGGCTGCGCAGTTGCCTGCGCCGGCGATCCACTGCCAGCTTGAACAGGAATGCTGGCTGCGCCAGGCGTCACAGCAGCGCTTCTCCCGGAACCGGACGCCGCAAGTGCAACCGGGGCAGCCGGTATCAGGACCTCTGGCGCCGGTAGTGCACTGTCTGGCGCTGAGGCCGGAGCGGTGCTGTTCATTTGCCAAATGATGGCCGCGGCCAGCAACGCGGCCAGGGCCAGGGCGCCGCTGCGTTTGTGCGACCAGCGTGATTCGGGCGGAACTGTAGCGGCATTCTTCCGGTCCGCAGCCGGGCCCGAAGGCGGCGGATATTCAGCCGGGGGCTCGGTTTGCGGCAATTGATCCTGCTCTGGCTCCAGCTCTGGTGGCAAAGTTGGCGTCACTGTGTCCGCCTCGTGCGTGTCATCCTCTTCGTCACGCAAATCCGCCGGAACAGTCAACACCATGGTTGCCGAATCAACTGGTTCAGGCCGTATGACCCGGGTGTGGGAAAACTCGACCCTGGTTTGATCCGAGTCCTGCACGACGGTTTCGGTATGCCGCGATTCAAACTTGGTGTTGGACTGCTCGCCGACAAACTCCACGCCCAGCTTGCGCAGGCGACGACGCGCCAGATCAGCATAAATTCCATCGGGGAATCGGTCCAGAAAGCCCTGCAGATCGACCGGGTCAACGGCATCGCGGACGTCCTTCCAGTACAGCAGCTCAAGCTCCTGTGTGACGGTCGACATCTCGCCGATACCCGACATCGAGCCCGACAAGCCCAGCGGACGATTGCGTGGCGAGCCAGATCCCATGCCGACGCTGCTACGCCCCGGGGCGGGCGGCGGGACCACGCTTTGGTCAGGCATGGCACCACAGGCCTGCGCCAGAGCCTGGGCAAATGCATGGGCATCGGGATAGCGCTGCTGCGGCGACTTGGCCAAGGCACGCGCGATCACAGCGTCCAAGGCAGGCGGCAGCGCTTGGTGGATGCTCGACGGTGCGGGCGGGTTGGTACCGACGATCTGACCAATGATGGCAAACTCACTGGCACCGCTAAATGGCTGTCTGGCGGTCAGCAACTGGTAGAGCACGATGCCCGCCGCAAACAGGTCCGCGCGTGCGTCAACGGGCTGGCCCTTGACCTGCTCGGGCGACATGTACTTGAGCGTTCCGACCATCACGCCCTTGGTACGGGTCGCATCCAGCGCGTCCTGCATGCGCGCCACACCGAAATCGGTCAGCTTGATGCGCCCATCGGCCTGCATCAGCATGTTGGCGGGCTTGACATCGCGGTGCACAACGTTCTGCGCGTGGGCATAACCCAGTGCGGCCAGCAAGTCGCGCATGATGTGCAGGGTTTGCTCCAGCGTGAAGCGGGTGCCACGTTCGAGGTGCTGGCGCAGGTCCTCGCCCTCGACATACTCCATCACCAGATAAGCGGTATCGCCGTGGCGGTCGGAGTCATAGACGCTGACGATATTGGGATGCTGCAGCCGCGCAGCCGATCGCGCTTCGGTGCGAAAGCGCGCCTCATAGTCCACGCTGCCGCCGTGCGACAGACCCTGGACGGCGATCGTCTTGATCGCCACCCTGCGCTCCAGGTTTGGATCGCGGGCCTCATAGACGGTCCCCATCGCGCCCTTGCCCAGCACGCGCACGATGTCGTAGCGGCCCAGCTTGCTCAGGCCCATGACAAACACATCTTCATGCGATTGATTTTCACCGAAATCCAAACTCCTTCGGTTGCGGCGCCCGGGCCGCTTGCACAGAGCACATCACAAATGCCTGCAGCGTCTCACAGGCAAAAAAAAAGCCGGCATCTGCCAGCTCCCTTTTCGCATCGTCTTATGGTGGGCGGTGGAGGTTTCGAACCTCCGACCCCAGCAGTGTGAATGCTGTGCTCTACCCCTGAGCTAACCGCCCTGTTTTCATTGTCGAAACAGCCGTCGATTATGCCACAGGGTCCAGTTGCACCGGACGATCGGATGCAGGCCAGCGTGTCTTGCCGCCGCTGCTCTTGTCCAGTTCGCAGAGCAAGGCTTCGTGGGCATCGCACTCTGCTTGGCTCGCTGCCAGAACGGGCAATTGCACGCTTGAAAGATCAATGGCTTGCACGGCACCGCCGCCGTTGTCCACGCTATCGACTTCTATCAGCAGCGCCTCCTGGCCCCGTGTCATGTTGATGTAGACATCGGCCAGCAGTTGCGCATCGAGCAAGGCACCGTGTAGCGTGCGGCCGGAGTTGTCGACACCGAGACGGTCGCACAGCATGTCCAGCGAATTGCGCTTGCCGGGATAGAGCTCCTTGGCCATTGCCAGGGTGTCGGTGATGCTGCCGACGGTTTGATGGAAGGGTCCGCGGCCTGCCAGATCCAGTTCCTTGTTCAGGAATCCGACGTCAAATGGAGCGTTGTGGATGATGATCTCTGCGCCAGCCAAAAATTCCAGCAACTCGTCCACGACAGACGCGAACGGCGGCTTGTCGCGCAGAAACGCGTTGCTGATGCCGTGGATGCGCAATGCATCCTCATGGCTATCACGCCCGGGATTCAGGTAGAAGTGCTTGTTGGCCCCGGTAAGCTTGCGCTGCAGCATCTCGATGCAGCCAATCTCGATGATGCGGTCGCCATTTTCAGGCGACAGCCCGGTGGTTTCGGTATCCAGAAATATTTGCCGCATGGCTGGCGCTCAATGGTTTTCTTTGGCGTGGTTGATCGAGTAGCGCGGAATTTCCACCACCAGATCGGTCTGTGCCAGTATGGCCTGGCAGCTCAGTCGTGAATTGGGCTCCAGGCCCCAGGCGCGGTCCAGCAGGTCCTCTTCGTTTTCGTCCAGTTCGTTGAGGGAAGCAAAACCCTCACGTACTACGACATGGCAGGTCGTGCAGGCACAGCTGAGGTCACAGGCATGCTCGATATTGATGTTGTTGTCCAGCAGCGCCTCGCAGATCGACGTGCCGGCGGGCACCGAGACTTCGGCGCCCTTGGGACAGTATTCGGCATGGGGCAGTATCTTGATTGTTGGCATGGCTGGCTTGGTTGCGACTCAAACGGTCGCGATGTTCTTGCCCGACAGGGCTTTGCGAATGCCGCGGTTCATGCGCATGGCGGCGAAGGCCTGGGTGCCATCGGACAATGCCTTGCTGGCTGCCTCTACGACCGCAGCATCGTCCGCTTTGCGCACGGCCTTGAGCGCATCGACCAACGCGTCCATTGCGCTGCGCTCGAGCGGCTCGAGCAGGTCGGCGTCGGCGTCAAGCGCGGACTGGGTGGCCAACAGCAGCCGCTCGGCATCGAGCTGCGCTTCGGCCACTGCGCGCGCCCGCATGTCTGACTGGGCCGTCGTGAAGCTTTCCTGCAGCATCTTGGCAATGGCGCCGTCGTCAAGGCCATAGCTGGGCTTGACGTCGATGTTGGCTTCGACACCGCTGGCAAGTTCGCGCGCTGCCACGTTGAGCAGTCCGTCGGCATCGACCGTGAAGGTCACACGAATGCGCGCCGCGCCTGCCACCATGGGCGGAATACCGCGCAGTTCGAAGCGCGCCAGGCTGCGGCAATCGGCCACCAGATCGCGTTCGCCCTGCACAACATGCAGGGCCAGCGCGGTCTGCCCGTCCTTGAAGGTCGTGAAGTCCTGCGCCATGGCGGTCGGAATGGTCTGGTTGCGCGGCACGATGCGTTCCACCAGGCCACCCATGGTTTCGATGCCCAACGACAGTGGAATTACGTCGAGTAGCAGCAGCTCGCCCTGCGGGTTGTTGCCCGCCAGTTGATTGGCCTGGATCGCAGCGCCCAGGGCCACCACTTCATCAGGATTGAGGTTGTTCAGCGGTTCGCACGCAAACAGCGCCGCGACGGCAGACTGCACCTGGGGCATGCGGGTCGAGCCGCCCACCATGACCACGCCCTGCACGTCGGCGGCGGCCAGTTTCGCGTCGCGCATCACCTTGCGTGCGGCAGCTATCGTGCGTCCGGTCAGGGCTTGCGTTGTCTGTTCGAACTGGCCGCGTGTCACTTGCACATTGACGCTCCGGTCCTGCAGTGTCGCGGTGAAGCTGGCCGTTTCATGGATGGACAACTGCTCCTTGCAGGCCCTTGCCGCAATCGCCATCGCGGTTTTGTCGGTGGCGGAGTCAATGGCCACATGCTGCTGTTGCTGCACCAATGCCACCAGTGCGCGGTCGTAGTCGTCTCCACCCAGAGCCGAGTCACCGCCGGTGGCGATGACTTCGAACACACCCTGACTCAACCGCAGGATCGAGATGTCGAAGGTGCCGCCGCCCAGGTCATAAATGGCATAGACACCTTCGCTGGCATTGTCCAGTCCGTAGGCGATGGCCGCCGCGGTAGGCTCGTTGATCAGGCGCATCACATGCAGGCCGGCCAGTCGCGCCGCATCCTTGGTCGCCTGGCGCTGGGCGTCATCAAAGTAGGCTGGAACAGTGATGACGGCACCGACCAGATCATCGCCCAGGCTGTCCTCGGCTCGATAGCGCAGGGTCGCCAGAATGTCGGCGCTGATCTCGACCGGCGACTTCTCGCCATCGGCCGTTTCAATCGCCAGCATGCCCGGCTTGTCGACGAAGCGGTAGGGCAAACCGGCGCTGTCAACGATATCGTGCAGATTGCGGCCCATGAAGCGCTTGACCGACGCGATCGTGTTGTGCGGATCGCCCTGCATGGCCGCCAAAGCCGCGACACCGATCTCGCGTCGGCCGCCTGCCAGGTAGCGCACCACCGAGGGCAGTATCACCCGGCCTTCTTCGTCGGGCAGGCATTCGGCAACACCACTGCGCACGGCTGCCACCAGAGAATGGGTGGTGCCCAGGTCGATGCCCACCGCGATCCGCCTCTGATGGGGATTCGGCGACTGACCGGGCTCGGAAATCTGCAATAAGGCCATGTTCTATCGGGGCACGCGGCCCGGTTCAGGCGCCATGCACAGCGACCGGGCCATTGGCCGGCGCAGCGCCGTGTGGCTGCAATGCGTCGATTCGCGCCTCGATGTCGGCGCAAAAACGCTCAATGAACATCAGCGATCGCACCGGCTCGACTGCCTCGCGCGCGTCCTGGCCGCAATCGAGCAATTCAGCACAGTGCGCAAGCAGGCTGTCGCGTTCGCGCAGTACCTGGGCGTGCAGCTGCTCTGCCTGTTGGGCATCGGGCGCCTCGTCCAAGGCTTCGCGCCAGGCCATCTGCTGCATAAGGAAATCAGCCGGCATGGCGGTGTTGTCATGCGCGTTGATCGGTGCACCCGCCAACTCACACAGATAGGCTGCGCGCTTGAGAGGGTCCTTCAGGCGCTGATAGGCCTCGTTGATGCGCACCGACCATTGCATCGCCAGGCGCTGGCTCGCGGCACTTTGCGCGACAAATCGATCTGGATGGGCTTCGCGCTGCAATTGCTTCCAGCGTAAGTCCAGCGTGGTGCGATCCTGCGTGAATCGTTGCGGCACTCCGAACAGTTCAAAGTCGGTGGCCGCCAGTGTCAGTGCCGACTCAGACATGGCGACTCCCTACAGCGTACAGACCCGACACCCTCACACCCGGAACGACTCGCCGCATCCGCACTTGTCCCGTTCATTCGGATTGTTGAAGCGAAAGCCTTCATTGAGTCCTTCGCGGACGTAGTCCAGCTGGGTGCCGTCGATGTAGGCCATGCTCTTGGGATCGACCAGCACCTTGACGCCATGCTCTTCGAACACCACGTCTTCGCCGATCATCTCGTCGACAAACTCCAGCGTATAGGCCAGGCCCGAACAGCCAGTGGTCTTGACGCCCAGCCGCACGCCCACACCCTTGCCACGCTTGCTCAGGGAGCGATTGACGTGCCGTGCAGCGGCTTCAGATAAGGAAACGCCCATGTCAGGGACTCCCGGCCGGCGCGATATCAATGACCGTTCCCGGCAGTGAATGCGAAGGCAACAAGCGCGAGGACAACTTCATATCAGTGCGAATGCTTTTTCTTGTAGTCGTCGACAGCAGCCTTGATCGCGTCCTCGGCCAGGATGGAGCAATGGATCTTGACCGGTGGCAGCGCCAGTTCTTCGGCGATCTGGCTGTTCTTCAGCGCAGCGGCCTGGTCCAGCGTCTTGCCCTTGACCCACTCGGTGACCAGCGACGACGACGCGATCGCCGAGCCGCAACCATAGGTCTTGAAGCGCGCGTCTTCGATCACGCCAGTCTGGGCATTGACCTTGATCTGCAGCTTCATCACGTCGCCGCAGGCAGGTGCGCCCACCATGCCGGTGCCGACTGCCTCGTCGCCTTTGTCGAACGAGCCGACATTGCGCGGGTTCTCATAGTGGTCTACAACTTTTTCGGAATAAGCCATGGTATTACCTCACTTCCTCTGTCAATCAAATAGTGGTGCTCAATGGGCGGACCATTGAATGGCGCTGATGTCGACACCATCCAGGTACATCTCCCACAACGGGCTCAGGTCGCGCAGTTTGGCCACATTGAGCCTGATGGTCTCAACTGCGTAGTCAATTTCTTCTTCGGTCGTATAGCGCCCAATCGTCATGCGCAGACTGCTGTGCGCCAGCTCGTCGCTGCGCCCCAGCGCACGCAGCACATAGCTGGGCTCCAGGCTGGCCGAGGTGCAGGCCGACCCAGTGGACACGGCCAGGCCCTGGATGCCCATGATCAGCGATTCGCCTTCGACATAGTTGAAGCTGATGTTCAGGTTGTGCGGCACCCGTTGTTGCGGATGGCCATTGATAAAGATCTGTTCGATGTCCTGAAGGCCGGCCAACATACGATCATGCAGGGCCTGGATACGCTGGTTTTCCTGCGTCATTTCGGCCTTGGCAATACGATAGGCTTCGCCCATGCCGACGATCTGGTGCGTGGGCAAGGTGCCCGAACGCATGCCGCGCTCATGGCCACCGCCGTGCATCTGGGCCTCGATCCGAACACGGGGCTTGCGGCGCACGAAGAGTGCGCCAACGCCCTTGGGTCCATAGGTCTTGTGGGCGGTCAGGCTCATCAGGTCCACCGGCAACTCGGCCAGGTTGAAAGCCACGCGGCCGGTCGCCTGGGCTGCGTCAACATGAAAGATCACGCCCTTGGCGCGACAGATCGCGCCGATGGCAGCGATGTCCTGGATGACGCCGATTTCATTGTTCACGAACATCACGCTGGCAAGGATGGTGTCAGGCCGGATCGCAGCCTTGAAAGCTTCCAGATCGACCAGCCCATCAGTTTGCACGTCCAGGTAAGTCACCTCAAAGCCCTGGCGCTCCAGTTCGCGGCAGGTATCGAGCACCGCCTTGTGCTCGGTCTTCACGGTGATGATGTGTTTGCCCTTAGATTTGTAAAAGCCGGCCGCACCCTTGAGCGCCAGGTTGTTCGACTCGGTCGCACCGGAAGTCCAGACGATTTCACGCGGGTCAGCGCCGACCAGGGCAGCGACATGACCGCGTGCTGCTTCCACGGCAGCCTCCGCCTCCCAGCCCCAGGCATGACTGCGCGACGCCGGATTGCCAAAATGCTGGCGCAACCACGGCACCATGGCGTCCACCACGCGCTCATCACACGGGTTGGTCGCGCTGTAGTCCATGTAGATCGGGAAATGGGGCGTGGTGTCCATGGCGGTTCGTTTGTCGTCGTCGATAAGAAATAGTTGATAGATTCGGGCCGTCATGGCAGCAGGCAAAGGCGCCCCGCCGCAACTGCGCCCTTGCGTCAGGACTTCAGCAGCGCATTACCCAGCGCGAAAACCGAATTGGGCGCATTGATTCGCATCGGCTTGCTCACCGGCATTGCCGAGATAGCGCGCTTGACATGGGGCTTGTCCTCGATCTGCAGACCCTTGGCCAGTTGATCGTCGACCAGTTTTTGCAGCGTGACCGAATCCAGGAACTCGACCATGCGCACATTGAGCGATGCCCACAGATCGTGCGTCATGCAGCGCGTGCCCTCGCCCAGGCAATTTTCCTTGCCCGCGCATTGCGTGGCGTCAATCGGTTCGTCGACCGACACAATGATGTCGGCCACCGTGATATCGGCCGCCTTGCGCGCCAGCGTGTAGCCGCCGCCCGGTCCCCGGGTGGATTCGACCAATTCATGGCGACGCAACTTGCCGAACAACTGCTCCAGATAGGAGAGGGAAATTTGCTGGCGCTGGCTGATCGCGGCCAATGTGACCGGGCCATTGCTCTGGCGCAGGCCCAGATCAATCATTGCGGTCACTGCGAACCGACCTTTGGTTGTAAGACGCATGGCAAACTCCTTCAGTTGGATAGGACAGTTCATTAACCCACCCGATCGCCTCGTGCACTTTCGGGACTTCGCACAAACGAGCGGCTGGTTTTTGCCGTGTGCCTATGCTTGGATAGATTAGTTGTTGACTGTTTAGTTCAAGTATACCCGAAGTCCGATCAATTTAGTCGAGTAATTAGACCGATCAGTACGAATTTAACCTCTTTGTTTGTATTTTATCCAATTGCGACATTATTCAGCCAGACGCACAAGGCGGCTGCGACCATGTACCGAGACAAAAGCGCTTGCGCAATGCTGCTTCCGGCGCAGTTGCACGATTGTCTTGCAGCACTTGCGCTTCGGCCCGGTGCACGGCGCTTGACAAACAGGCTTTAGCATCACGCCCGTGCACGTTTCCATCGACCAGGCCCTGGCCGCAGCGCAGCGACCGACCCCGCTACCAGAGGCGTTGCCGCGCATCCTGATCGCGGGCGCAACCGGCTTTCTCGGCAATGCCGTATTGCGACGTCTGGTCGGCATGCGCCGCGGGCGGCACACGCAGGTGCTGGCAACGCTGCCCATGCACCCGGGTATACGCCATGTCAGCGCGCAGCTGGTGCCAGCCGCAGCGCACGGGAAGGACGATTTCAGCAACTGGCCGATCGTGCAAGCCGATCTGGCGCTGGTCATGTTCGATCCGCCCCGGATGTTCTATGGGCGCGAGAAGGCACTGTGGACGCCGGCACCGCATCAACTGGCCATGCTGGGCACCTGGCTCCAATCATGTGGCGTACACACGCTTGCCGTCATACTGCCCTATGCCCAGGGCAGTCTGCCCCAAGCACTTAGACACGGGCTGGCCAACCTGGACGAGCAAGCACTCGCGGCCCTGAAGATCGAACGACTTCTGTTGCTGCGCAGCGCGCAAAAGCCTGCTCCGCCAGTCCGGCGGCACCATCTGCATGCTGTAGCGGCATGGATGCTGGGCATCACCAGCTACATGCTGCCGCGCACCGAGCAGGTGGTGCGGGCCGCCAAAGTCGCTGAATTTGTCGATCTGGCAGTTGGGTACCTGCCCGCCGGCAGCCATGTGCTGTCATCCGAAATTGTCTGGCAAGCTGCACAAGGCGACTCGGCACATATGCGCCGACTGCTGCGGCAATATCTGGCCGGGCGGCACCCAGCAGCCGCAAATAGCCCGTCCTTGGCAGCCGATTCGCTGCCAAGGTCCTGCAACAGCACTGGACGACTCTGATTGACACGCGCCAGCTGGCAGATTCTCACTCGTGCGGCTGGTAGCCCCAGAAAACGCCGCATCTCCTTGGGGCACCAGTCGACGCCTGGGTTGCAAGTGCAACTCCGCGATCGCCGCAACAGGTCAGCTGCCCATCTAAGCCCCCGACGCCGGCGCTGCTAGCGAATCAGTACCACTGGCGCCAAAGGCGCGCTTTTTGAGGTTGACCAACTGGTCCCGCACCTTGGCCGCCTGTTCGAAAGCCAGATTGCGCGCGTGCTCGAGCATCAGTTTTTCAAGCCGTTTGATCTCGCGCCCGACGTCTTTTTCGCTCATTTCCTCGACCTGGGCGCGCTGCAGCGCATCCTGCTCCAGGCGCTCGAGTTCGCGTCCGGCCTTCTCGCTGTAGACGCCATCGATCAGGTCGCGCACGTTCTTCACGATAGAACGCGGCGTGATGCCGTGCACCTGGTTGTATTCCAGCTGGCGCTCGCGCCGACGGTTGGTTTCGCCGATCGCGCGGGCCATCGAATCGGTGACCCTGTCCGCATACAGGATGGCGCGTCCGCCCAGGTTGCGCGCCGCACGACCGATGGTCTGGATCAGGCTGCGCTCGGAGCGCAGAAAGCCCTCCTTGTCCGCGTCCAGGATCGCCACCAGGGACACCTCGGGAATGTCCAGCCCTTCGCGCAGCAGATTGATGCCCACCAGTACGTCGAAGGCGCCCAGGCGCAGGTCGCGCAAGATTTCAACCCGTTCGACGGTATCCACGTCACTGTGCAAATAGCGCACCTTGACGCCGTTGTCGCCCAGATAGTCGGTCAGCTGCTCGGCCATGCGCTTGGTCAGCGTGGTAATCAATACCCGCTCGGATTTCTCTACCCGGATCCGGATTTCCTGCAGCACGTCGTCCACCTGATGCGTTGCCGGTCGCACCTCGACCTGCGGGTCGACCAGGCCGGTGGGCCGCACCAACTGCTCGACAACCTGCCCGGCATGGTCCTTCTCCCATTGCGCGGGCGTTGCCGACACGAATACCGCCTGGCGCATCCGGGTCTCGAACTCCTCGAACTTGAGCGGCCGGTTATCCAGTGCACTGGGCAGTCGAAAACCGTACTCGACCAGCGTGGTCTTGCGCGAACGGTCGCCGTTGTACATCGCGCCGAGTTGCCCGATCAGCACATGCGACTCGTCCAGGAACATGATGGCGTCCTTGGGCAGGTAGTCGGTGAGGGTAGCTGGCGGATCGCCCGGCGCCGCGCCCGACAGATGCCGGGTGTAGTTTTCGATACCTTTGCAATGCCCCACCTCGGACAGCATTTCAAGATCAAAGCGGGTGCGCTGCTCCAGCCGCTGCGCCTCCACCAGCTTGCCGTCTGAAACCAGTTGCTTCACGCGCTCGGACAATTCCAGCTTGATGGTCTCCACCGCAGCCAGCACCTTGTCGCGTGGTGTCACATAGTGGCTGCTCGGGTAGACGGTAAAGCGCGGAATCCGCTGCTTAACACGTCCGGTCAGTGGGTCGAACAGTTGCAGGGTTTCAATCTCGTCATCGAACAGTTCGATCCGGATCGCCAGTTCACTGTGCTCGGCCGGGAACACGTCGATAGTGTCACCACGCACGCGGAACTTGCCACGCGAGAAGTCCTCCTCGTTGCGCTGGTACTGCATGCGCACCAACTGCCCGATCAC
>JBBKVW010000022.1:0-13358 GCA_037968655.1 Burkholderiaceae bacterium | reverse complement strand
CACATGCCCGCGCACATAGCGCGGCAGGCGGGTGTGGCCTTGCGGATGCAGGTTGCGCGCACGAACACGCGCGCCAATCCGGTACAGCGCCGGCGATGGCGCCGCGCGGGTCGTGGGCGATCCGCGTGCCAACACCGCATCGACGTCTGCCGGCTGCAGGACGCGGGCCACCGGTGCCGGGGGCCCTGATGGCAGGCCGGACGCGAGCTCGCCGGCATCAACCAGGGCGCGCTGCTGCATCAGCACTTCCAGCCCGCGCAGCCAGATTTCATAGTAGCTGCTACCCAGATAGACCTCCGGCGGCAGCGATTCGCGGGCCGAGCGGCCCTGGTCGATGTTCCATTGCCCGGTCGCGCCCATGGCCAATGTCAACGCCAGCGCGCGCCTCTCCCATGGGGCATGAAAAAGAGGTTCGTCGGCTTCGGCCTGCACCGGGCCATAGCCCTGCATGCCGCCCATGTCGTGTACGCCGTTCATGTGCCCGCTCGTGGCCTAGTCGCGGTCGTCCGCAACGTCGGGTTCAAGCGCAAGTCCGGTGCCGATCATTGCATCGCGCGTGACCAGCGCGGCCAGTTGCGTTTCATCCAGTCCGCGGGCAGCGCCCGGCATCATCGGAACCACCAGATAGCGAACTTCGGCGGTCGAATCCCAGACCCGTATCCTGGTCGAGTCGGGCAGCCGGACACCGAAATCGGCCAGTACCCCGCGCGGATCGATCACCGCCTTGGACCGGTAGGGCGCGCTCTTGTACCAGACCGGCGGCAGGCCTAGAACCGGCCAGGGATAGCAACTGCACAGGGTGCAGACCACCATGTTGTGGGTTTCGGGGGAATTGGCCAGTGCCACCATGTGCTCGCCCTGGCGCCCGGCGAAACCCATCGAAGCAATGGCCGCGCTTGCGTCCTGCAGCAGCCATTGCCGGAACTGTGCATCGACCCAGGAGCGTGCCACGACTGCGGCACCGTTGTGCGGTCCGACCCGGGTTTCGTAGGTTTCGACGATGCGGTCCAGCGCCGCCGGATCGACATATCCCTTGCGTGTGAGCAGGGATTCGAGCGCCCGCACGCGAAGTTCCATTTCGTCCAGATGCGAGTGGTCGTGATCGTGGCTTGCGTCGTGGGCGTGATCGTGGGGAACTTGCATCTTCAGTCTCAGACCTTGGTGGTGCGGCAGTACAGACAACCCTTTGCCGAGGGTTTCCGGGAGCGCCGCTTACAATGCCGGGTTGTCTGCCTGTGGGGCCAATTTCGTCCTGAGCAGACCCTTCAAAAGACTATTCTGGAGCTGCCCGTGTTTATTTCTTCCGCTTTTGCCCAAACCGCACCTGCCGCTGGCGGCGGGGACATGCAGTCATCGCTGATGAGCATGTTGCCCCTGGTGCTGATGTTCGTCGTGCTTTATTTTGTCATGATTCGTCCGCAGATGAAGAAGCAAAAGGAGCACCGTGCCATGGTGGAAGCGCTGGCCAAGGGCGACGAAGTCGTGACCACCGGCGGCGTACTGGGCAAGGTGTCCAAGCTCGGCGACAGCTATCTTGGAGTCGAGGTCTCCAATGGCGTCGAAGTCCAGATCCAGCGCGGCGCTGTGATCCAAGTTCTGCCCAAGGGCACGATCAAGTAAACCACACGGCCAGTCCTGGCCGTGCTACGTGGCACCCGCTGCCACGAGAAGCGCAAACATGAACCGATACCCGGTCTGGAAATACGTGATCATCGTGATCGCGCTGTTGGTGGGGGCCCTGTACACCCTGCCCAATTTTTTTGGCGAGGCGCCGGCGGTGCAGGTGTCCTCCGGCAAGGTCACCGTCAAGGTCGACAGCGCCACCCAGCGCCAGGTCGAGCAGGCACTCAAGGCCGCAGGCATCACCGCGGCAGCGATTACCTTTGACGGCAATTCGATCAAGGTGCGCCTGGACACCGGCGAGCAGCAGCTCCGGGCCAAGGACGCGATCCAGAAGGCACTGGTTCCCGACCCGACTGACCCACCGTACGTGGTGGCGCTCAATTTGCTGTCGCGTTCGCCCAACTGGTTGTCGGCGGTCGGTGCCGCGCCGATGTACCTTGGGTTGGACTTGCGCGGGGGCGTGCATTTCATGCTGCAAGTGGACATGCAGTCGGCTCTTACGCGCAAGGTCGAGTCGCTCTCGGGTGATGTGCGCACTGCGCTGCGGGAAAAGAACATTCGGCATAGTGGCATCAACCGCAATGGCCAGGTGATCGAGGTGATGTTTCGCGATGCGGCGGTCCTGAACGCGGCCAAGAGCCTGATCGCCGATCAGTTTGCCGAATTGCAGACGGTGGACGCGCCCGAAGGCGGCGAGTTCAAACTGAGCGCGCAGATCCGCGAAGCGTCGGCGCGCACAATCCAGGAGCAGGCGCTCAAGCAGAACATGGTGACACTGCACAACCGGATCAACGAATTGGGCGTGGCCGAACCGGTGATTCAGCAGCAGGGTACGGACCGGATCGTCGTCCAGTTGCCGGGTGTGCAGGACACCGCCAAGGCCAAGGATATTTTGGGACGCACAGCGACGCTGGAGGTTCGCCTGGTCGACGAAACGCCAGAGGGCCAGTCGGCGCAGGCCGGCACCGGCCCGGTGCCGTTCGGATCGGAACGCTTCCTGGAGCGCAGCAGCCAGGCAGTGATCGTCAAGAAGCAGGTCATCCTGACCGGCGAGAACCTGACCGACGCCCAACCCGGATTCGACAGCCAGACCCAGGAGGCCGCAGTGCACCTGTCGCTGGACGCCAAGGGCTCGCGAATCTTTCGCGACATTACGCGCGAGAACATTGGCAAGCGCATGGCCATCTTGCTGTTTGAAAAGGGCAAGGGCGAGGTCGTGACCGCACCGGTGATCCGCTCGGAAATCGGTGGCGGAAGGGTGCAGATCTCGGGTCGCATGACCAGCAACGAAGCACAGGATACGGCGTTGCTGCTGCGCGCCGGTTCGCTGGCCGCGCCAATGGAGATCATCGAGGAGCGCACGATTGGCCCGAGCCTGGGCGCAGAGAACATTGCCAAGGGCTTCAACAGCGTCACCTGGGGTTTCCTGGTGATCGCCGCCTTCATGTGTGTCTATTACATGATGTTCGGGGTGTTTTCCAGCCTGGCGCTGGGCTTCAATCTGCTGCTGCTGGTGGCGGTGTTGTCGATGCTGCAGGCGACGTTGACCTTGCCGGGCATGGCGGCCATGGCATTGGCGCTGGGCATGGCGATCGACTCCAATGTGCTGATCAATGAACGGGTACGCGAAGAGTTGCGCAATGGCGCCTCGCCGCAGGCGGCGATCAACGCGGGCTATGAGCGCGCATGGGGCACGATCTTCGACTCCAACGTCACGACGCTGATAGCCGGGGTCGCCCTGCTGATCTTTGGCTCCGGGCCGGTGCGCGGTTTCGCGGTCGTGCACTGCATCGGCATCCTGACCAGCATGTTCTCCGCCGTTTTCTTTTCGCGTGGCCTGGTCAATTTCTGGTACGGCCGGATAAAGAAACTCAAGGGCGTGTCCATCGGCACGATATGGCGACCCGACAGCGGGACCGAGGTGGTCCAGTCCGGGCAGGGGAGCTAACAAATGGAATTTTTCAAGTTTCGCCGCGACATCCCGTTCATGCGCCATGCACTGCTGCTCAATGTGGTGTCGGTCGTGACGTTCTTGATGGCGGTGTTCTTCATGTTCAGCCGCGGCCTGCATCTGTCGGTCGAGTTCACCGGCGGCACCGTGATGGAAGTCGGCTATTCGCAGGCCGCCGATGTGCCCAAGGTGCGATCCGTGATTGCCGGCCTGGGCTACACCGATATCCAGGTGCAAAACTTCGGTACCGCCCAGGACGTGATCATCCGCCTGCCGGCACAAAAAGGTGTCAGCTCTGCACAACAAAGTGAGGTCGCGTTTGCGGCGCTGAAGCAGTCCGATGCAGGGGCCACCTTGCGCCGTCAGGAGTTCGTCGGACCCCAGGTCGGAGAGGAACTGGTGACCGATGGCCTGAAGGCCCTGGCCATGGTTGTGGTCGGCATCATGCTGTATTTGGCGATCCGCTTCGAATGGAAGTTTGCGGTGGCCGCGATCGTGGCCAACCTGCATGATGTGATCATCATCCTGGGCTTCTTCGCCTTCTTCCAGTGGGAGTTTTCCTTGGCGGTTTTGGCGGCGGTTTTGGCGGTACTGGGTTATTCTGTCAACGAGTCGGTCGTCATCTTCGACCGAATTCGGGAAAACTTCCGTCGTTACCGCAAGATGGATACCGTACAGATCATCGACAACGCGATTACGTCCACTATCAGTCGTACTATCATTACCCACGGTTCCACCCAGATCATGGTCTTGTCTATGCTGCTTTTTGGCGGTCCGACGCTGTTTTACTTTGCTTTGGCACTTACGATTGGCATCTGCTTTGGCATTTATTCGTCGGTATTTGTTGGCGCTGCCGTTGCCATGTGGCTGGGCATCAAGCGCGAAGACATGGTCAAGGCAACAACACAAAAGAGCGTGGACCCCAACGATCCGAACGCCGGCGCCACCGTCTGAGCACCACCAGACTTCATGTCTACTGCATTCAATCCAGCTCGAGGCCACCGATTAGCGGGCGAGATCCGCCAGCAATTTGTCTCCGATGCGGTCAAGTGCCTGACCGAGGTCCTGTCCACGGCGCATGAACGCCTGATCGCCTTGATGGACGAGGCGGCGCCCTCTCGCGAAATGCAGGCCCGGCGCGATGCTTTGACTTTTTACCAGCGCAACAAGAACGCCTGGCGTGACGGCACCGCGCATGCCTGGACCGAGGCTCTGGTTCCGCCGGCCAATTCGACCAAGAGCGAGTCAGATGAATTCGCCGGCTTGACACTGATGGCAACGGATGTGGTCGAAAACAAGATCCTGGCGTCCCGCCTGGTTTTGCGGATCATGGACAAGGTCAGCTCCGAACTGGACGACCTGCGACTACGCATCCGCCATCTTGAAGATTTGGAAGAACTCGGGCGCCATGATGTGCTGCGGCCCGACGTGCTGGTGCTGTTGCTGGTCGAGCAATGGGCTGCCTGTGGCATGCCCAAGGGCAGCTGGCCGCTCGTCAATGATGCGGTACAGGCGATCTTGTCGGAGCGGCTCAAGCAGGCCTACCAAGCGGGCAATCGTGCGTTGATCGACAAGGGTGTGATGCCGGTCATCGAGCTCAAGGACCGGGTCAAGCGCGCGCCGCCACCGTCCAACCCGGGGCGGGCATTTCCAAGTACCCGGCTTTCGGCCGATATGGAGACCAGTAGCGGGCTCAATAGCACGGCGGGCCAGATGCTCGAAGCCGGGCATAGCGGCGGGTATCACGGCAACCGTCCGCAAGGTGGCTTCAACCCAGCTGGCAGCAGCACGTTTGGCAAGAGTGCACGGGGAAGCGGCATACAGGCCAATGCCGGGCAAGGCGGGATGAGTCGCAATGATCCCGGGCACAGCGGCCGCGACCAGTTGGACCATAGCCCGCCGCAGCGCGGTTTCATACCGGCCAGTGGCGCGCGTCCGATGGCGTCCGACGCCGGGATGACGCATGAAGAGACGCGCATGATGACGGCGGCGACGCCGCTGGCGCGCGCGCGCAGTCGGGCCCAGGGTGTGTTGGGCCAGCTCAAACGTCTGTTGGTTGGTCGCGTCGGTGCAGAGTTCGAGGCCACCCACTTCGAGCCACCGTCTCCGGCACTGGCCGCTGCCATCGCGCCGCGCCGAGATGGCGTCCCTGCAGCCGGTGACTCGATCACGATATTCGAGGACTACAGCCCCGCTGGCGTGGCCCAGGTCGCGGGCCACCTGCGCAAGCAGACCGCCGAGCTCAAGAACAAGGCAGAGACCAAGAGCGAAAAGGCAACGATCGAAATCGTGGCGCTGATGTTCCAGGCCATCTTGCAGGAAGACCGCATCCCGCCGGCGATCCGGGTCTGGTTTGCGCGGCTGCAAATGCCGGTCTTGCGCGTGGCCCTGGCCGAGCCGGACTTCTTCGGCACCGCCAACCATCCGGCGCGTCAGCTGATCGACCGCATGGGTTCGTGTGTGATGGGCTTTGATGCCAGTGGCATCCAGGGCGGGCCGCTTGAGAAGGAAATCAAGCGCGTGGTGCAGGTCATCGAGCAGTATCCCGAGACCGGCAAGCGGGTCTACGAACTGGTCTATGCGGAATTCCAGAAGTTCTTGCAGAAGTTCCTCGCCAGCAGCGGTGCATCGCAGAAAGTTGCCAGTGTGGCGCAGCAAGTGGAGCAGAAGGAAACGCTGACGATCCAGTACACGATCGAGATGCGCAACATGCTTAAGGACATTCCGGTACGTGACGAGATACGCAGCTTTCTGTTCAAGATATGGGCCGAGGTGCTGGCGGTGGCAGCGGTGCGCAAGGGCCCGCAGGACGCCGAGACGCTGGATCTCAAACGTACGTCGTCCGATCTGGTCTGGGCCGCCAGCGCCAAGCCGGACCGGGCCGATCGCGCGCGCGTTATCCAGAACCTGCCCAAGTTGCTGCAGCGGCTGCGCGCCGGCATGACCCTCCTGGGCATGGCGCCGAGCCAGCAGGATCTGCACATCAAGACCGTCAGCGATACGCTGGCCGACGCATTCCTGTCCAAGACCGACGCCATACCGGCGGCGCAGATCGAGGCGCTGGCCAAGCGACTGGCCAATCTGGAGGACTTTGTCAGCGAAGACGGCATGGGCGATCTGCCGCTGGATGCGCAGAGCATCGAGCTGATGCTGGGCATAGACCCCGACACCATCGATGTGGTGGCCAACGGCGGCTCCAAACCCAATAACGCCATGATGGCCTGGGCCAACGAGCTGGAACTTGGATCGTGGTTCATGCTGGACCACAACAACCGTGTCACCAAGGTGCAATTCGCCTGGCGCAGCGATCGCAAGCAACTCAATCTGTTTGCGTCATCTGATGGCCATAGCTTCCTGATCCAGACCGGTCGGCTTGCGGCCTATCTGCAGGCCGGGCTGCTGTTGCCGCAGGAAGAAGAGGCGCTGACAGTGCGCGCCACACGCGACGCAATAGCCAAACTCGAAGCCAATCCGGAGCGCCTGCTGGGTTGAATCCCTGTGCTCAGTGCGCCAGCCGGTCGCTGGCGTCGTCGCACAACTCGTCCAGTATCAGGGCTTCAGGTTCTTCGCCAAAGCTCCAATAGACCATCAGGACGATGATCTTGAGGTCTTCCAGGCTCAGCAGGTCCGAACCACAGGCCATCGCCCGATCGACCACTATTTCACGCATGTGTGAGGGCAGTACGGCCGCCGATTCCAGAAACCGGATGAATCCCAGGCCCTCGGCACCCAGGCGATTTTGTTCGGCCACTGAAAACACCCGCATGCTGGTCAACGCCTGCGGATCGGCGCTGTCGGCCGCAGCCAGGCTCGGCGCGGACCCGCGTGGCGCACCTGCATCCGTGCGTTGGGTGTTGTGCGTGGCTTGATTCAAGTCGGTCAGCCAGTGCAGGGCTTCCTTGATCTCCTGCTCCTCGAAGCCGACCGCATTGAGTTTGCGTTCCAGATGGTTCCATTGCGGGCAGGCATCGCCGCGCCAGTAGTTCTCGTAGACAAAAACCAGCACTTCAAACATGCACCCAATATAGCGCACCTGCCCGGGCCTGGCCTGTTTGGCGCCTTGGCCGACCTGCAATGGGTGCTCAGGCGGCGCTGACGCGCTGAAACAAGCCGCCGGGCAGACGGCTCACCAGGCCCTCCAATTCCATGGTCATCAACTGCGCCTGCAGCTGTGCCGTATCCAGGCCTGTCCTTGCCTGCAACGCGTCCAGGCCTACCGGGTCATAACCCAGCGCCTGCAGCAGGGCTTGATGCGCAGCGTGCACCGGTGCCGGCGCAGCCGTAGCGGCCTGCGCATCTGGGCCTGACTGACGCGCCGCGCCTGTTGTCAAAGTGGGCAACTCTTCGAGCACGTCCTGCGCCGACTCGACCAGCTTGGCGCCCTGGCGGATCAGCGCATGGCAGCCATGCGACTGGGCGGAGTGAATGGAGCCGGGAATCGCGAACACTTCTTTGCCCTGCTCAAGGGCCAGCCGAGCCGTAATCAATGAGCCCGAGCGCAACGCCGCCTCCACCACCAGTGTGCCCAGTGACAGACCGGCGATGATGCGATTGCGCCGCGGAAAGTTCTCGGCAAGCGGCGGCGTGCCGATCGGGTATTCGCTGATGATCAACCCATCGCTGGCGATGCGTCGGGCCAGCTCCAGATGGCGCTTGGGATAGACCCGATCCAGGCCGGTGCCTACGACGGCTATGGTCGCTGGGTACGCGCGATCGACGGCCTGCGCGTCAAGGGCCCCCTCATGCGCGGCTCCGTCCACCCCCAGCGCGAGACCGGAAACGATGCACAAGCCGCTGTGCGCCAGCGCGCTGGCGAACTGACGGGCGTTGACCGCGCCTTGTGGCGTCGGATTGCGACTACCCACGATCGCCAAGGCGGGCCCCAGTTCCAGAGCGCCGTGCACATCATGGGTGGCCCCGAGCCAGCGGGCGTTGCCCTGCAGGTACAACATCGGCGGCGGGTCTTGCATCGCCAGCAAGCCGGCCGGATAGCGCGGGTCTGCCAAGGTCAGGATGGCCCTTGCCCCATCCGCCGCCACTGTGCCGTCTTGCCCTTGCAACCAGTCCCATGTGCGTGCCAGTTGCGCCTGCAGCGCCTCTGGCTCCTGCAGCAGCGCCCGAGCCAGGCTTGGGCCAAGCAGCCGCGTCAGCTCCGAGACCGTTTGGGCAAAAATGTTTTCCGGCAGACCGAACTGGGTCAGCAATTGGCGCGCGGTTTCGTTGCCGACGCCCTTGGTCAGCGTCAGGCGTAGCCAGTGGGCAAGCTCGGTCCGTTGCATGCAGGGAATTCTTGCGTGATGCCTGCCCTTTGCGGCGCCTTGATCGGCCACCGGCCGGCAATGCGTCCTATGCGGGCCCGATGGTGGTTGCTACAAACTAGCGCGGACTGACCAGCCGATCGCCCACGTTGACAGACGAGGTGATGTCCAGCACCAGCGCGTAAGAGACGCGATCGAAAGTCTTAAACACCATCAACAGGCCATTGCGCTCATCGGGCAGCTTGAGCATGGGACGGGTGGTATCGGTCTTGTCGACCACGCGCGCGCCATCCTTGAGTATGGCCAGCACATGGCCACGCTCCATGCCGTCGCGGCTGCCCAGGCTGATCGCGACGACCTGGTTCTGGGCTGCGTTCACCACCGCGCTGCCATAAACGGATACAACACGACCTTGTACTCCCGCCGCCGGTGCTTGCGGCGTGTAGCTCAGCAGTTCGCGCGGTGGTTCCGGCAGCAGGCGGTCGCCAACGCGCATCTCCTCCTTGGCCGAGACGATGTCGATGGTGGCCGGCGTGATTTCGGTGCTGGCCTTGCCGTCCTTGGCGATGACTTCGCTGGTTGTCTCGCTGCGTGCCAACAGCGCCTTGCCGACATACTGTGCTTCGTAGCCCAGAATTTCGCCGCTGGCGGGATCCTTGAGCGCAGTGGCATTGCGAAAGACGCGGAATTCCTGTTGCTTGCCGGGCGCGTCGAGCATCGGGTTGCCGTTCTGGCCCCGGGCGTAGGCACGGTCGCCGCGCGTCAGCAACACACGTCCTTCCTGGGCCGCAACGATGCGCGGCGCCTTGCTCAGGCCGTCGGCGTCGACCACGATGGGTTCAGCCAGGAAGGGCTCTATCAGGTGGGCCTTGAGGGCAGGCAGTGGGCCGCTTTCCAGCACTTCGTAGCGGGTGCGCGGAGATACACGGATGGTTTCGGTCGGTACGCCCTCGCCGGCACTGCCGCTGCCGGCCATGCGCAGCATGGCGCGACCGTCCTTGCGCTCCAGCACCAGGCGTTGACCAGGGTAGATCAGGTGCGGATTGCGGATGTCGGACATGTTCATGCCCCACAACTCGGGCCAGCGCCAGGGGCTCTTGAGGAACAAGCCCGATATGGCCCACAGCGTGTCGCCGGACTTGATCAGGTAGCTGTCGGGTGCGTCGGCGGCCAGTTCGCTCAGTGGAACGCCCGCTTGCGCGACCTGGTTAGCGGTCGTGCGCTGACCCTGCGTGACCGGATAATTCTGGGCCCAGGCCGGTGGTGCCAGCCATCCGGCGGCGGCCACTCCAAGTATGCTGAGTGCCAGTTTGGAACGGATGGACAATTTCGTGGTCATTGCTTGCTGCATTGTGGTTGCCCCTGAAGAATCCCCGGGTGCTGCTACGACAGACATGCCGGGCTGGGCGAATCTTGACAAATCACGCACGATTTTGCGCTCAAGTCCTTGATTGGGCAACGATTTCTGTTGTGCGTCCCGACCTGTGGCGTTGAAATTAGCGAAAATAGCGACATCTTTGAAGTGAATCCATGGCTTTGTTACCTATTCTTTGTTATCCCGATCCCAAATTGCACAAGGTGGCCAAGCCGGTGCAGGCGGTCGATGCGCGCATCCGCACCCTCGTCAGCGACATGCTGGAAACCATGTATGAGGCCAAGGGCATCGGCCTGGCTGCAACGCAGGTGGATGTGCATGAGCGCCTGATTGTGATCGACGTGTCCGAGCAGCGCGACCAGCCCCTGGTGCTGATCAACCCGCAACTGGTCTGGAACAGCGACGAGAGGCACGTCAATGAAGAGGGCTGCCTGTCGGTGCCGGGCATCTACGACGGCGTGGAGCGTTTTGATGCGGTGCGGGTAAAGGCGCTCGATGCCGACGGTGTGTCGCGCATTGTCGAAGCGCAGGACATGCTGGCCGTCTGCATCCAGCACGAGATGGACCACCTGATGGGCCGTGTCTTCGTCGAATATCTGTCGGTTCTCAAACGCAGCCGCATCAAGACCAAGATGCGCAAGCTGCAGCGCGAGGAGCGCGATTGAGGCTGATATTTGCCGGTACGCCGGAATTTGCCGCCAGCGCACTGGGCCGCTTGTGCGCCGCAGGTCATGAGGTCGTGTTAGTACTTACCCAGCCGGATCGACCGGCGGGCCGGGGCATGAAGTTGCAAGCGTCCGCGGTCAAGCGCCTCGCACTGGAGCGGTCGATCACGGTGAGCCAGCCGCGCAGTCTGCGCCTGGATGGCAAGTTCCCCGCTGATGCCGGCGCGGCGCAGCAGGCCATCCTGGCCGCCAACGCAGACGCGATGGTCGTGGCCGCCTATGGGCTGATCCTGCCGCAATGGGTGCTCGATGCCATGCACCAGCCCAGGCCGGATTCGGCCGCATTGGGTTGCCTCAATATCCATGCGTCATTGCTGCCGCGCTGGCGCGGTGCTGCGCCGATCCACCGCGCCATCGAGGCCGGCGACGCCCAGACCGGGATCTGCATCATGCAGATGGACGCGGGGCTCGATACCGGGCCCATCCTGCTGCGCCGGGCCATCGATATCCAGCATGACGGGCCCCTGGCCGATAGCACCGGCCGCCTGCACGACCGATTGGCGGATCTGGGGGCGGGACTGATAGTGCAGGCACTGGAACAACTGGCCACGGGCAATCTGCCGGCACAGGCGCAAGGCATCGACGGCATCTGTTACGCCGAGAAGGTCGACAAGGCGCAGGCCCGCGTCGACTGGAATCGCGACGCCGTGCAGATCGATCGCAGCATTCGGGCCTTCAATCCCAACCCGGGCGCCTGGACTACGCTGGGCGCTGACGTACTCAAATTGTGGGCGGCGAGCGTGCACATTGCCCCTGCACAGCCGCATGCGAGCGGCACCGTGCTGGCCGCCGACGCTGGCGCCATCGTGGTGGCCTGCGGCAGTGGCGCTCTGCAAGTGCTTGAGCTGCAACGCGCCGGCGGAAAACGACTCGCCGCAGCGCAATTCCTGCGCGGCCAGCCGCTGGTTATTGGCAGCCGCCTGGGTCAGGACGCCATCGCCTGATGTTTTTTCTGCGCAGCCACTACAGCCATCCGGAGTTTCGCGTTGGCGTGCAGGACTTCCTGCGACCGGCGCCGGGGATCGCGGCCTGGGGTCTGATGACCGGTGTGGCCATGGTCCAGTCGGGCATCGGGGTGGTCGAATCGCTGCTGATGGCCACGCTGGTATTTGCTGGCAGCTCGCAACTGGCTGCGCTTCCCCTGATTCTTGCTGGCGCGCCGATGTGGGTTATCTGGGCTACCGCGTTCTGTGTCAACCTGCGCTTTGTCGTCTTCAGCCTGCATCTGCACCAGTATTTTTCCCACCTGCCAGTCTTTCAACGAGTCACCAGTGGCTATTTCACTGCCGACCTGAGCTATGTGCTGTTCGTGCGCCGCCACCCTGAGCCGGTGGCTGACGCAGCGGGGCGGCTGGCACAGCAGGCCTACCTGGCCGGCAGCAATCTGGTGAACTGGGGCGCCTGGATCGGTTCGAGCCTGCTTGGTGTGGCACTGGCCAACTTCATTCCACAGGCCTGGGGCCTGGGATTTGCGGGCATCCTGTGTCTGGTGGGCATTTTGTGTTCGCTGGCCACGACACGCTTGCGCATCATCTCGGCCTGCGTTGCAGGGATCGTCGGTGTGCTGGCATACAGCCTGCCGCTCAAGCTCAACATCATCGCCGCCATCGGTGCCGCGGTGCTGCTGTGCCTGACGATGGAACAGCTGCGACCGGCGCCAGCTGACGCGCAGGCCCGCTGATGGACATCAACTGGCATACGGTCGTGATCGTGCTGGGGATGGCCGTCGTGACCGTGTTGGCGCGCGGTTTCTTCCTGTTCTCCAACCGTAGTTGGACCTTGCCGCACTGGGCCCAGCGCGGTCTGCAATATGCACCGATCGCTGCGCTCGCCGCCGTGGTAGTGCCCGAAGTAGTCACAGTCCAGGGCGAACTGGTGAATACCTGGCAAGACGCGCGCCTGTCCGCGGCACTGGTGGGCGCCGTATGCTACTTCTGGCGCAAGGACGTTTTGTTCACCATCGTCGCCGGCATGGCGGTGTACTTGCCGCTGCACCTGGGTCTGGGCTGGTAATCCGGTTCATGCTGGCCGGCCAAAGCTTTGGCAGCCGGATTGACAACCATGTGACATATTGGCCTGGCGCGGCTTAAGTCTGCCTTATGTCCGACGGGCTCAGAGGCAACAGTCAATAGAGCCGCACTGCAATATGCTTGTGGCATGCGGATATTGGTGGTGGAAGACGACAGGGCGATCGCCGAGGGCTTGCAGCTGTCGCTCAAACTGGCAGGTTATGCGGTAGATGTCTGCGGGTCGCTGGCGCAGGCCTGGTCGGCGCTGCTGGTCGAGCCTTTCGATGCAATGCTGCTGGACCTGGGATTGCCCGATGGCGATGGCGTGCGCCTGCTGGCACAGGTGCGCGGCGCGCAGCGCGGCGGCGGCGCCCAGTGGCCGCGCGCCGACATGCCAGTGCTGATCATGACGGCGCG
>JBBKVW010000021.1:0-11357 GCA_037968655.1 Burkholderiaceae bacterium | reverse complement strand
GGTGCGCTGCTGCTTGGCGGCAGTATCTGGGCCTTGCGGGGTCATTGGACCAGCATGCAGCAGCAGATCAGCGAACGTGGGCTGGCCGATGGCGGGCGTGGTCTGTGGTGGATGGGCATCAGCATGGGCGCCGTGTTTCTGCTTGCGCTGGCCGCTTTCAGGCCACGTCGCGGCGTTCATGCACTGCTCGCGGGGATGGCCGGTTTCTGGATCATCTGGGGTGTGTGGGCGTCGGTACTATTCAATGACTCGAACTCTGCGCTTGGCGTCATGCGCAAAGCCGGCGAGATTGCCGGGCCGCAGGCACAGATCGGCCTGATTGCCTGGAAGGAGCAAAACCTGTTGATGGCGGATCGCCCGGTCACGACGTTCGGCTTCAAGCGGCGCTGGGAAAGCCAATATGCGCAGGCCGTTCAGTGGCAGGCGC
The DNA here is from genome assembly GCA_037968655.1 of Burkholderiaceae bacterium. Lineage (GTDB taxonomy): Bacteria > Pseudomonadota > Gammaproteobacteria > Burkholderiales > Burkholderiaceae_C > CAISIP01. Next base: position 10,930 of record JBBKVW010000021.1, on the reverse strand, counting down.
AATCGCCGGATCAACGCTGGATATTCGCTGTCAGCGACGCGGTAGTCTCATGCGTCGATCCGGATCGGGTGCGCGTAGTTGGGTATGCCAATCGCAGGTTGTGGTGGATGTTTCGAGCCGACGCAGTCCGCCCGGATTGCGTGCCACAAGTGCCGAAGGGCGCTGAACGCTGGGATAGCTCGGGGACTGCGACCGAGGATGACTGACGCCGCAATCTCAGGAATTCCAGGATGTTTCCGGCATCTTGATCTGTTGCGTATCCATAGCGACGTTGTACATCCAGATCATCAGGACTATCAGCGCAACAAGCGCCAGCGAAACCCAGAAAATCACCGCCACCGAGCGCCAGCGATGTGAAAAGCGGCCGCCCCAGGTGAATCGCGCGCCTTCCGAAACACATGCGCGGCAGACGTACTCCTTGTATCGATTGCGGTGACAATCCTTGCGCGGTACCGAAGTCTTGCAAACGGGGCAAATGGTCAGCATGTGAATATCAAACTGGGCTTCATTGCGGTCTCGGTCGATCGCATGGCTGGCAACTACCAAGCGACAGTCGAAATCGGTTCCCGCTATTAAAAAAATGGCGAGAACTGATTTTGGCAGAATTGTCTGGATATGCGTCGTCGGCTGGGGACGATTGTGATTTTGACCAAATGATGCACGATTTGCCAAGGATTCGCTCGGAACAATATCTACTCCAGGTTGCACATGCACCAAGTTTCGGTCCAAAAGGTCGCGTCAGCCGGATTGATCACACTGACGCGACCAGCAGCACTCAATGCCCTGTCGCTGGAAATGATTCGGGCGCTGACCGGCGCATTGCTGCAATGGCAGCAAGATCCACACATTCGCCTGGTGGCGATGCGCGGCAGCAGCAAGAATCAGTCAGACGCTAGCTCGCCCTTTGCGTTCGGTGCCTTTTGCGCAGGCGGCGACATCCGTTTTTTCCATCGTGCAGCATTGGCGGGCGACCCGCTTCTGGAAGACTTCTTTACTGAAGAGTACCGGCTCAACTATTTGATCCACAACTACGGCAAGCCTGTCGTGGCGTTCATGGACGGAGTCGTCATGGGCGGTGGCATGGGCCTGGCGCAGGGCGCGGGGTTGCGGCTGGTGACCGAGCGGACCAAGATGGCCATGCCCGAAACCGGCATCGGCCTGTTCCCGGATGTCGGTGGGGGCTATTTTTTGAGCCGTTGTGCAGGCCATATCGGCGAATACCTTGGGCTGACGGGGTGCGTCCTCAATGGCACGCAGGCAGTGGCGGCCGGCCTGGCGGATGTATTTCTGCCGTCACCCTTGCTGGCGCCTTTGTGGGCGGAAATCGCCAAAGGATCACTGGTCGACGAGGTCGGCGTCGCGCGCTGGATTCGCGCGGCGAGCGCAACTGATATTGAGGCGGGTGCGTGGCCGACCGCCGCAGTGGACCAGTTTTTTTGCTTGGGCAGCGCAGGCGAGATCATCCATGCCCTGGAAGCTGCGGCTGTCAGCGATCCTTGGGCCCGCGACACTGCCGCTGTTCTGCGTCGGCGCAGTCCATTGATGTTGCAAGTCACGCTTGAGCAGATTCGCCGTGCCCGTGGCATGGATCTGGCGTCGGAACTGCGCATGGAGCGCGACATGGTGCGCCATTGTTTCCGACCCACTCACCTGGAGCGGGTCGGCACGGCGCTCGAAGTCGTCGAGGGTGTGCGTGCCCTTGTCGTCGACAAGGACCATCAGCCGCGCTGGAATCCTGGCCGCATCGAGGATGTGCAGACCGCCATGGTGGCGCCATTTTTTGCCAGCCCATGGCCGGAACATGCGCACCCGCTGCGCGGACTTGACGGCTGACTGATCGGCGCACGGTCCGAGGCTTGTGCAAAATGCCAACACTGGCCCGTCAAATGGCGCGTTCTGACCAGTGCGAACGCCGTTGGTCCGGGACAATGTCCTTAGTGCGGGATAATCTTTGATCGGGCGTATCCGCCTGGCATATTTCAATCACAGGAGAACACATGCAATCCAGACAATTCTTCAAGTCCATCACGGCCCTGCTTTTGGCGGTCATTCTGGCGGCTTGCGCCGGAACCAGCAAACAGGAAAGCACGGGCGAGTTCATTGACGACACTGTCTTGACGACGCGAATCAAGGCTGCAATGGTCAAGGACCCGATGATCAGAGCTATCGACATTAGTGTTGAAAGCTTCAAGGGTGCCGTGCAATTGAGCGGTTTTGTCAAGACCGCCGCCGAGCGTGATCAGGCGGTCAAGATCGCAAATGACGTGCCTGGCGTCACGCAGGTTTTTAACTCTATTCAACTGCGCTGAGGCGCTTTTGCAGGGCTGACCTTTCGCGGGTCGGCCCTGGCTGACAGCAGGTTTTCGTTCGCCATCGCTCAGATGGCATCAGCCTGCTAGTCTTTTGCGGCATTCTGCACGCAATGCGCGGGAAATGGTCGATACACCCTGAGTGCCGCGAACAAAATCCAGCAGTCTGGCCTCTTCATGGAGGAGATGGCTCGGCGTTGTCGAAAAATGGCGCCTGATCGCCGTTTGTTCGGCCGTCGATAGCGCGCGCCTCAACGCATCATGCGGGCCATCGGAACCTTGTCCGGGCGATTTGGGTCGGGAATTTCTTGCTCATTGGAGTCCTGCACCTCCCGTACCGCATCGGCCGGCACGTCGACTATGTCGGCTGGCGTATCGGTGCGACCGCTCTGACCCTTGCTGCCTGGCCATGTGCCAGCGGTAAAGCGTGCCGAAGTTTGACGAAACTGGCCAAATATCCGGGCCGGGTCCGGTTTGCGGCCGGTCAATAACGACCATGCGCCCAGAACCAGCATCACCACCAAAGTGGCAATCAGCAGGCTGACGATGAAAACGGCTGCCGCTGAGATCAGTACCAGTTTGAGAAGTCCGCCCGTCAGGCGGCTGAGAAATTTCGAAATTGCATTCATGGCGGCGGGCTAGGGTAGTGTGGTGCGCGCTTCGATTATTCATGAAACGATCGCGCTGCAGCGGAGCTCGCGACGCCGGCCGCAGGCTGGTGGGACAACTGTGATCGGCGCGATCGGCGCAATTGGCCCAATGTAATGGCTGTGCGCTGCTATGCTGCCTCGGCTTGTGGCTTTTCTGAACCTTTGCAATTTCGAGTAACAACATGAAATTAATCTACCGCTACTTCTTTCGTGGCCTGATCACCTTTTTGCCGCTGGCCTTGACGGTCTACTTGCTGGTTCTTTTTGTGACTGGCACCGAGTCCATGGCTATCTGGTTGATCCGGCCGTTGATCGGCGATTTCTACCTGCCCGGCGTCGGCATCGTCGTTGGCGTCGGACTGATACTGGCGCTTGGGTTTCTGGTGTCGCAGTCCTATACCGCGCGTTTGTTGTCCTGGGTGGAGCTGCCATTCACAAAACTACCGGTAGTCAAGAGCATCTATTCGTCGTTGAAGAATTTTGCCGACTACTTCTCGCCGCAGGAGAACAGCAACCAGCAGGTCGTGCTGTTGCGCATGCCGGGTCATGAACTGGCGATTGTCGGTCTGGTCACGCGTCAGTCAATGACTGGTTTGCCAGAACCGCTGGCCCAACTCGAACGCGTCGCTGTCTATCTGCCCATGGGCTACATGATCGGCGGCTATACCGTGTTTGTGCCACGCAACTGGACAGAGCCGATGAACATGACGGTAGAAGAGGCGATGCGTTCCTCGCTGATCGCGTGGATGGCGTCGAACCGAAACCCGTCGTGACGCCCAGGCCTCCCGGCGCCGCGTCCTGACAATCAACGGCCGCAGACCTGGTGAAGATGTCGCTGCTCGGGTTAAAGTGCAAGGGCAAGGCAGGGCGTTTCGGGTCTGCCGCCAACAAGAGGAGCGACGATGTTTCCCGAATTTCGCGAAAAGATTAGCCAGCTCAAGACCACAGATCAGCATTTCCTGCGCCTGTTCGATCAGCACAATGCGCTGGACCAGAAAGTCAGCAACATGGAGGCCAGCATCACGCCGGCGACCCATGAGGAGATCGAGACCCTGAAGAAGGAGAAGCTGCTGCTCAAGGACCAGCTGTATGCGATCTTGAAGAGCGCCTGACCGCGAGCCTGGGGCAGGCACAGGGCGCCAGAACCAGTTGCCCTTGCGCACTGGCCTGGTATCCACGGGCCGAAAAGGCAGCGACCACGACTGCCTTGCACCGCCGTTCGCGGGAAAACCCTTATTCGTTGGGCTTCGTTTAACGGTAATATGAGTTTGTACTGATATTGTGATTTGCAAATAGATGGCGGGTGAATCGGCGGACGAGGTGTTTGAGATGGCGGCGCAGCTGTTTGCGCTGTTGTCGACGCCGACCAGGCTGCGCATCGTTTGCCAGTTGTGTGATGGCGAGATGAACGTCGGTGCGTTGATGCGGTGTGTTGGCGTCAGCCAGTCGAGCATGTCGCAACAGCTGGGTGTCCTGTATCGGGGCGGTGTCGTGGGACGGCGCCGAGATGGCGCGCATGTCTACTACCGGATCGTGAGCCCACGCGTGATGATGTTGCGCGACACGGTCTGCGGCGAAGCCGGCATAGCGCCGGCGCGCTTGTAATGGCATGGCGGTTTGCGGTGTGGGCTGAGCGCAATAGAAGGAGCAAGGGTGAACATGGACAGTAGCGGACCAGGACGCCTGATCAAGGCGCCCGAGAATTTTCTGGATCCGGCGGCGGTGCGCCAGGTGATGGCCGGTCGGCGTGATTTCATGCGCAGGGCCTTTGTTGCCGCCAGTGCAGCGGGGGCTGCGGCAATGGCCCCGCGCGCAATCGCTGCCTCGGGCGTAGTCGCTGGCGACCCCGACATCCTTGAGTTGCCGGCCCATACCAAGGGCTTGGGGCAGCCCGTCGTCACGGACGGCTATGGCAAGCCGTCGCAATTCGAAGTCAACGTGCAGCGCAGGCAGAGCCCCGGCCTGACGCAGACCGCGCAGTCGTCGGTGTCGTTTGCACCCCTGCAGTCGCTGTTCGGCATCGTCACTCCCAGCGGCCTGCACTTCGAGCGCCACCACCAGGGCTGGTGGGACATCGACCCGTCGCGCCATAGGTTGATGGTCAACGGGTCGGATGCGTCGATGCTGAAGAAGCCGCAGGTGTTCTCGATGGATGAGTTGATGCGCCTGCCTTCGGTCTCGCGCTTTCACTTCATCGAGTGTGGTGCCAATACCGGGATGGAATGGGGCAATGTGGCGGTGCCAACCTGCCAGTACAGCCACGGCATGCTGAGCTGCAGCGAGTTCACTGGCGTACCACTTCGCATCGTGCTCGACATGTGCGGCGTCGATGCCAAGCGCGCGCGCTTCGTTCTGGCCGAAGGCGCCGACGGCTCGTCGATGACGCGCACGGTGCCAATGGAACTGGTGGAAAGCGGCGAGGTATTGCTGGCCTACGGTCAGAACGGCGAGATGCTGCGCCCAGAGAATGGTTATCCGCTGCGGCTGATCGTTCCTGGCGTGCAGGGTGTCAGCTGGGTCAAGTATTTGCGCCGCATCGAAGTGGGTGACAAGCCCTACGGTGCCAAGGACGAGGTACTGCACTACCTGGACCTGATGCCCGACGGGCGGCATCGGCAATACACCAGCACGCAGGAGTGCAAGAGCGTCGTCACGACGCCCTCGGGCGGGCAGGTGCTGCTTGACAAGGGCTTTTACAACATCAGTGGCCTGGCATGGTCTGGACGCGGCAAGGTCAAGCGCGTCGATGTGACTGTCGATGGGGGCCGCAATTGGCGCAGCGCCCGACTGGAGTCCCCGGTCTTGGACAAGTGCCTGACACGGTTCAACCTGGACTGGGTCTGGGACGGCAAGCCGGCGCTGGTCCAGAGCCGCGCGATGGACGAGACCGGCTATGTGCAGCCGACCTACCAGCAACTGCGCGCGGTGCGCGGGTCGCGCTCGATTTATCACAACAATGCGATTCAGACCTGGCTGGTGCAGGAAAGCGGGGAGGTGGGCAATGTCCAACTTTCCTAGTCTGCTGGCCTGCCTGTCGCTGCTGTGCGCGATTGCCGCACAGGCGCAATCGAGTTCCTACGCCGGTATCGGCCGTGCCGCCACTCCGGCCGAACTGGCGGCCTGGGACATCGATGTCCGGCCCGATTTCAAGGGCCTGCCCAAGGGCTCGGGAACAGTCGCCCAGGGCATGGACGTATGGGAGGGCAAGTGCGCCTCCTGTCACGGCATATTTGGTGAAAGCAATGAGGTGTTCAGCCCATTGACTGGCGGTACCACCAAGCAGGACATTCAGACCGGCCGTGTCGCGCGGCTGACGGACGGCTCCTATCCGGGTCGCACGACGATGATGAAGCTGGCCCATTTGTCGACCCTGTGGGACTACATCAACCGCGCCATGCCGTGGAACGCGCCCAAGTCCCTGGCAAGCGATGAAGTCTATGCGGTGACGGCCTACATGCTGCATCTTGGTGGCGTGCTGCCCGAAACTTACACGCTGTCCGACCAGAACATGGCGCAGGTGCAGGCCATGCTGCCCAACCGCAATGGCCTGACGCAGGAGCACGGTCTTTGGCCGGGCCAGAGCATGGGTTCGCGCAAGCCCGACGTTGCTGCGCTTGCCTGCATGAAAGACTGCGCGACTGCCCAAACAGTGGCTTCGAAGCTGCCGGATTTTGCGCGCAATGCGCATGGCAACCTGGCAGATCAAAATCGGCTTGTCGGGGCGCAGCGGGGCGCAGACACGACGGCCGCCATCGCGCCGCCGACGGGCAATGCAAACGCGACAGCGGCGCCAGCAACAGCGAAACCGCCGGTTGTTGCAGTGCCTGCGCCAGCGCCGACCGCAGGCACCGCAGCGGCACCCACGCCGGGCGCGGTGAAGCCCGGCGCCGGTCCGTCAGCCGCGATTGCCTTGACACAGAAAAACGCGTGCAATGCCTGCCATGGAATGGACAAGAAGATTCTCGGTCCGGGATTTCAGGAAGTGGCGAAGAAATACGCCGCACGCCCCGATGGGCTGGATTACCTGGCAGGCAAGATCAAGGGCGGTGGAACGGGCGTCTGGGGCGCAATCCCGATGCCGCCACAGGCACTGAACGCGGGCGAGGCGAAGCAGATTGCGCAATGGTTGATGGATGGCGCGCGAAAGTAGGCCTGAACCTAGGGAAGTTCCCTAGGGTCAAATCACCACAGTTAATTAGAATATGCTGATAAAGGAGTTACACATGCACACACGTCGGGATGTCGTTTTTCATTCGGCCAAGGTCGCTGCATTGCTGGCGTCGATTGGCATGTTGCCGTCATTCGCGCAGGCCCAGGCCGGCGCATACAACAGCGCTGCATTCGAGGCCAAGAACATGGCTGAACTGGTCAAGGTGCTTGGTGCTGGCGCGCCGGTCGAGAGCAAGGACGTGACGGTCACCGGGCCTGATATCGCGGAGAACGGCGCTGTCGTTCCAGTCGGGGCATCAAGCGGCCTGCCAGGCGTCAAGCGCCTGCTGATCCTGGTCGAGAAAAATCCCTCGGTACTGGCGGCCATTTTCGAGATGTCGGACGCGATCGAGACCAATGTGTCCACCCGGGTCAAGATGGGCCAGTCATCGAACGTCTATGCGGTGGCGATGATGGCAGACGGCAAGATGCTGTTTGCGCAGAAGGAAGTCAAGGTCACGCTCGGTGGTTGCGGCGGTTGATCGCAACTCGGCCGCCTCGACTGACCTACCACATACAGACCAATCTCTCGGCATACCGATAGACCTCACAGGAGAAAGAACATGGCAGATCCAATGCGCATTCGCGCCCAAGCCGCAGGTGGCAACGCCACCGTCCGGGTGCTGATGGCCCACGAAATGGAGACCGGTCAGCGCAAGGACTCGACGGGCAAGATCATCCCGGCCTGGCACATTCAAAACGTCAGCGCACAACTCAATGGCGCCAGCGTGATGACCGCGCAATGGGGACCGGCGGTTGCGAAAAACCCGTTCTTGCAATTTGTGATCAAGGGCGCCAAGGCTGGCGACAAGGTCACGATCTCCTGGGTCGACAACAAGGGTGACAAGCGTACGGACGAAGCCGTCGTTTCCTGACGCGGTTTACCGGGCGCAGCTTTTGCCAACCGGCTGAAGCGCCACGAGTCAGGCGGTGCTGCCGACCTGCAATCCAGATACAACGAGAGGAGACTATGAAGCCACTATTGATCATGGCCATATTGCTGGCATCTGCAACGGGTGCCTGGGCGCAGACCAAGTCCACCGCCGACGGCATCGCCGAGTACCGCAAGATGCTGGAAGACGGCAATCCGGCCGACCTGTATGAAGCCAAGGGCGAGGAACTCTGGAAAAAGAAGCGTGGTCCCAAGAATGCGTCGATGGAGCAGTGTGATCTGGGCCTGGGTGCCGGCAAGGTCAAGGGCAGCTTCGTCCAGTTGCCGCGTTATTTCGCCGATACCAATCGGGTGCAGGATCTGGAGTCGCGCCTGCTGACCTGCATGGAAGTACTGCAGGGCTTTGATGCAGCCGCCATTGCCAAGACCGGATTTGGTCGCGGTGAACAGGCCAACATCGAATCCTTCGTGAGCTATGTCTCGGCAGCCTCGCGCGGAATGAAGATGAACCTGCCTCAGGGGCACGCGCAGGAAAAGACAATGTTTGAAGTCGGCAAACGTGCCTTCTTCTATCGCGCCGGGCCGTACGACTTCTCCTGCGCGTCCTGCCATGGCGAAGAAGGCAAGCGCATCCGCCTGCAGGATCTGCCGGACCTGACAAAGAACCCAGGCGACGGCGTCGGCTTTGCCGCATGGCCCGCATACCGGGTTGGCAATGGCCAGTTGTGGGGCATGCAGCGCCGGCTCAACGATTGCTTTCGCCAACAGCGCTTTCCGTTTCCCGGATATGCATCGGATGTGACGATTGCGCTGGGTGTTTATATGGGTGTCAATGCCAAAGGCGCCGAATCGATCGCACCGGGCATCAAGCGCTGAGGAGACAATTACTATGAACAAGAAACATTTTCGACTCGCGGCTGCCGCTGGCATTGCTCTGGCTCTTGCAGGATGCGCCGCCGTCGCGCCGAAACCCGACTATGACGCCATGCTGGCAGCGATGATGAAGACATCGTTTCGTGACCAGGGCATCGCCAAAGTGGATCGCCTGCAGCAGGACGCGTCGAACGAAGAATGCTCCAAAGCCGAAGGCAATGATCTGCCCGGGCCGATGGCCAAGGCGATCGAGGCCGCCAATCTCAAGACTGTCAAGATGCCCGCCGACGGCAAACTGATCGGTGACTGGAAGGCCGGTGAGAAACTGGCGCAAAACGGACGCGGCATGACCTGGTCCGACGATTCAGCCAATACCAGCGCCAACGGTGGCAATTGCTACAACTGCCATCAGCTCGACAAGGCTGAGATCTCCTACGGCACGATCGGGCCGAGCCTGTACAACTACGGCAAGATTCGCGGCGTGGCCGATCCATCCAGCGCTGCGGCAAAGCCGATCGTCGACTACACATGGGGCAAGCTGTACAACGCCAAGGCCTACAACGCCTGCTCGGCCATGCCGCGCTTCGGTCATGCCGGCATGCTGGACGACAAGCAGCTCAAGGATCTGATGGCCTTGCTGCTCGACCCGAAATCCCCGGTCAACCAGTAGTGCCTGACGCGTCACAAGCCCGCCATGTGCGGGCTTGTTTCATTTTGTTCATATCATTGATTGCTGATTTATGAATTTGTCCAAGCGCGAGTTCCTGCAGGTGTTGAGCGCCGCCTCGGTTGCGGGCATGGCCTTGTCGCGCCATGCGCAGGCCGATGCCGCGACGGCGCAGTCGGGGTTGTACGACACGGCGCCGTTTGGAAATGTGTCGTTCCTGCACATGACCGACTGCCATGCGCAGCTCAAGCCCATTTATTTTCGCGAGCCAAGCGTCAACCTGGGCATCGAGTCGATGCAGGGGCAACTGCCACACCTGGTCGGTGAGCAACTGCTCCGGCGCGCCGGATTGCGACCGGGCACGCCTCAGTCGCATGCGTTCACCTACCTGGATTTCGAAACCGCAGCACGTCGCTACGGCAAGGTTGGCGGCTTCGCGCATCTGGCCACGCTGGTGCAGCAGTTGCGGGCCAGTCGCCCTGGCGCCTTGCTGCTCGACGGCGGCGACACCTGGCAGGGGTCTGCGACCTCCCTGTGGACCAATGCCCAGGACATGGTCGATGCCTGCAAGCTGCTGGGCGTGGACATCATGACCGGGCACTGGGAGTTCACCTACGGCATGGAGCGGGTCAAGGAGATCGTCGAGAAGGACTTCCAGGGTAAGGTCGAGTTTCTGGCCCAGAACGTCAAGACCACCGACTTTGGCGACCCGGTGTTCAAGCCCTACACCATGCGCGCCATCAACGGCGTTTCCTGCGCCATCATCGGCCAGGCGTTTCCCTACACGCCAATTGCCAATCCGCGCTACCTGGTGGCCGACTGGAGCTTCGGCATCCAGGACGAAAACATGCAAAAGATGGTCGATGAAGTGCGTAGCAAGGGCGCGCAAGTCGTAGTGGTGCTGTCGCACAACGGCATGGACGTGGACCTGCAGATGGCCAGCCGGGTGCGCGGCATCGACGCGATCTTTGGTGGCCATACGCATGATGGGGTGCCGCTGGCGGTTCCGGTATCCAATGCGGGTGGCAAAACGCTGGTCACCAACGCCGGCAGCAACGGAAAATTCCTGGGGGTGATGGACTTCGACGTCAAGGGCGGAAAGGTTGCGGATTTCCGTTATCGGCTATTGCCAATCTTTGCCAATCAGCTCAAGGCCGACCCTGCGATGGATGCGCTGATAACGCGCGTACGCCAGCCCTACGAAGCCAAGTTGGCCGAGAAACTGGCAGTCACCGAAGGCCTGCTGTACCGTCGCGGCAACTTCAACGGCTCATGGGATCAGCTGATCTGTGATGCGCTGATGCAGGTGCAGGGCGCCGAGATCGCGTTC
>JBBKVW010000020.1:0-25244 GCA_037968655.1 Burkholderiaceae bacterium | reverse complement strand
GGGCTTTGACAATCCGAACGCGGGTGTGACCCGTGGTCGCCAGGAGTTGAACGCCAAAGCGAGCTACAAACTCAGCGAAACGACCACCGTCAAGACGGAATTGCTGCGCAGCCAGGATCTGCAAGGCCCGTCCTATCGCGAGGGCGTGCAGTTGTCGCTCGAGCAGACCTTGAGCGACACCGTGCGCGGCGAACTGGCGCTGCGCCATACCCGCGGCAATGACACCAGCACCACCACCACGACGGCGCCCATCGATTTGAAGTCAACGACGGTGCTGGCCAAGGTGATAGCCCAGGTGCCTGGCGTGGCCAACGCCAGCGTGTTCGCCGAAGTCGAGCAGGATGTCGAACAGTCCAGCCGCCACCTGGTGGCGCTGGGCGGGGATTACCGGATCAGCAGCGCCACACGCGTCTACGCCCGCCATGAGCTGATCAGCAGCCTGGGCAGCCGTTATGGCCTGAACGATGTGCACCAGCGCAATGCCACCGTGATCGGCCTGCAATCCGAATACGCGCCCAACGCCAACGTGTTCAGCGAGTACCGCATCCGCGATGCGCTGGACGGGCGCCAGGCCGAAGCCGCGATTGGCCTGCGCAACCGCTGGAAGTTGAGCGACGGCTTGTCGGTGTCGACCGGTTTCGAGCGCGTACATGCACTGGGCGGCAGCGGCAGCAATGAATCGATTTCGATCGCTGGCGGCGTCGAGTATGTCGCGGCCACTGACTGGAAGGGCGCGGCCCGGCTCGAACTGCGCAACAGCAGTGCCGGGGACACCGTGCTCAGTACCTTGGGCGTGGCCTACAAGCTGGACGATGAATGGACGGCGCTGGGGCGCAATCTGCTTACCATTTCGCGCATGCGCAATGCGCCCAACAAGACCGAAGACTGGCTGCAATTTGGCCTTGCCTATCGCGAAGGCGGGCGCGGATCGGACGGCGAGGGCGACCTGCGCGCGGGCTACCGGCGCAACGCGCTGCTGCGCGCCGAGTACCGCACACAAGACCTGCGCGACCCCGTCGCGGGCGACAGCGCACGACGGGTCTTCATCGTCTCGGGCCACCTGCACCAGCAGGTCGACCCGCGGCTGGCGCTATCGGGACGCGTGGCTGCCAAGTGGGCGATCGATCGATCGCAGGGCCAGTCCAGCGCAACGCAGGCGACGCTGGTGTCGCTACGCGGCACCTACGATATCCTGCCACGCTGGGATGTCGGACTCAATACCTCTTTGCTGATCGGCGACGGCGGGCGCACCCGCCAGTACGGTCTGGGCGCCGAAGTCGGCTATCTGCTGAGCCAGAACCTGTGGTTCAGCCTGGGCTGGAACGTGCTGGGCCTGCATGACCGTGACCTCACGGCGCAGGACTACACGCAGCGCGGCGTCTATCTGCGGCTGCGATTCAAATTTGACGAGGCCCTGTTGTGAGCGTGTGCAACCAAATTGACGAAGTGGTGCGGCGCGCGCAGGCAGCAATGCAGCGCTGGCGCGCCCGCTTCGCTGCCGGCGCGCTTGTGCTGCTTGGCAGCGGCGCAGCGCTGGCCTTGCCGGCTCCACCCGACAACACGATCTACGGCAACGTGAGCACGACGCTGTACACCATCGTGCCGACGACCGGTGTAGCAACCAGCGTCGGAACCATTGCGTTCGCTACCACCGGTTTCGCGCGCGACCCGATTACCGGCCGAATCTACTATGCGGAGTCCAACGCGACCGGCCGCATTGGCTATTGGGACCCGACCACGGGCACCAACACCATACTGCCCGCAGCGCTCGGATTCTCAACCAACCGCATGGGTTTTCGGGCCGATGGACAGATGTTCTCGATGAACCCGGGTACCAACAACATCTATGTGATCGACCGAGAGACGGGCAACCCGACTATCGTGGCGACGGTCACCGGCATACCGCTCAGTGGTGGCGGTGACATGGCCTTTGCGCCCAATGGCGACCTGTATATCGTCACCGGCACCAACCTCTACAGGGTGCTGCAAAACCCGATAGCGGTGCCAGCCATCGGCGCCATTCCGGCACTCGCGACCGCGTCGATTGCTTCCGGCTCGGCAACTAGTCTGACCGGCCTGACCTTTATCAACAATGGCGTGGCGCTGGGTACGCCGACCACCGGCATCGTGGATCTGGGAATCAATGGCGGCGCCAGCAATGCGCGCGGTGCCAATGGCTACTCCGACCTGGGGTCGCTTCCCAAGTTTGCCGACATCGTGATCAGCGCGACGCCCTCGAGCAGCAATTTCCCGCGCAACGGCAGCGCGTCCTACAGCATCCATGTCAGCAACAGCGGGCCGCAAAGCGCCAGCGGCAACTTCACCGTCAGCTTCACCTTGCCGTCGGGTCTTACCCTGGTGGGCGCTGGCCCCTTCGGCACCGGTTGGTCATGTGCTGGTACGCCGGTCATCTGCACCAACACCACGCCCAGCCTGGTCGTGGGCGCCAGCCTGCCCGCCTTGACGGTGCCGGTGACGACTGCCGTGGGTGCTGGTGTCAATTTAGTCAGCACCACCTTCACGGCGGCCAGTACCACCTTCGACCCGGTTACTGCCAACGCCACCGGCACGGTGCAGACCAGTGTGGGATCGGCCACCATCAGCAAGGCTTTCCTGGCCGATCCGATCGCACGGTCGGGCGTCAGCACCCTGGTTCTGACCGTCAGCAATCCGACTGCCAGTGCCTTCACCGGAGTGGCTTTCACCGATGTGTTCCCGACTGTGCCCGGTGCCATGGTGGTGGCTACGCCGCCCAATGCCACTACCAGCGGTTGTGGCTCGCCCAGCTTCGCACCGGCTGGCGCTGCGGTCAGCCTGAGTTTTTCGGGCGGCAGCATTGCCGCCGGCGCGAACTGCATTGTGCGGGTCGACATCACTGCGCCCACCAGCGGCAGCTATAGCAACACCGCGAGTGGCGTAACCACCACCGAGACTGGCGCCAGCGCGGGTGCCGTCAGCAACACGGCGACCGTGCTGGTAATGACCCCGCCCACCATCAGCAAAGCCTTTGCCGCAGGCCCGGTGATCCCCAATGGCCCGGCCGCCACCACCATCACGCTCAGCAACCCTGCGGCAAACGGCGCCAATGCCATCACCGGTGCCAGTTTCACCGAAGTGTTTCCGACCACGCCAGGCGCTATGACGCTGGCCAACACCACCATCAGCAACGGTTGCGGCGGCACGCTCAGCGATGCGGGCGGCGCTGCACTGGCAGCGGGCAGTACCGGGTTGCGCCTGATCGGCGGCACGATCCCCTCTGGCGGCAGCTGTCAGGTGCAGTTCAATGTCAAGGCGCCCACTGCCGGCACCTACAACGCCGCCACCGGTGCCGTTGGCAGTGCCAATGCCGGCAGTGGCGCAGTCAGCAATACCGCCAGCCTGGTGGTGCAGAACCTGGTGGCACCGGGCATCGCCAAGGATTTCGCGCCCAAACCCATTGCCATCAACGGTACGTCCACGCTGACGTTCACGATCACCAATCCGAATCCGACAACGGCGCTGACGGGTGTGGCATTCAGCGATACCTTCCCGACCAGCCCTGGCTTGATGCAAGTGGCAGCCGTTCCCACGGCCAGCACCAGCGGTTGTGGAGCGCCCACGTTTGCGCCGACGGCCGGCGCGGCGTCGATCTTATTTTCGGGCGGCACGATCGTGGCCAGCGGGACCTGCACGGTGCGAGTCAACATCACCTTGCAGTCGGTGGGTGCCTATACCAATGTCAGCGGCGCTGTCAGCGCGACCGGACCCAGTGCTTTGACTGGAAATACCGCGACCGCGGTGATTTCGACTTTGGCGCCGCCGGTGGTGACCAAGCTGTTCGGTCCTACAACCATCGGGACCGGCGGGGTCGCGACAGTGACGATCGAGATTTCCAATCCGAATGGAACCCAGACCATCACCGGCGTGGCATTGACCGACCTCTTGCCGACCACGCCCGGCGCCATGCGGGTCGCGGCGACGCCGGCGGCATCGGTCAGCGGCTGTGGCGCGCCGACCTTCGCGCCGGTTGCCAATGCAACATCGGTTGCTTTTTCCAACGGCAGCATCGTGGGCGGTGGCCTGTGCAGGATCCAGTTCAATGTCACCGCGCCGACGGCTGGCAGCTATAGCAACTCGACCGGCAATATCGGCACTGCCGACGCCGGATCGGGTGTGTCCGACAGCGCCACACTGACCTTGGTGGCAACGGCCCCGGCCAGCATCAGCAAAAGCTTCCTGACCAGTCCGATGGCGGCCAATGTGCCGGCCACCTTGCGCATCGTCATCGTCAACCCGAACGCGGCCACCACGCTGAGCGGTCTTGCCTTCACTGACACCTTGCCAACCTCGCCTGGCGCCATGGTCGTGGCCGCCACGCCGGCGGCCAGTACCAGTGGATGCGGTTCGCCCACGTTCGCGCCGGTGGCTGGGGCGACCTCGCTCGCTTTCAGCGGCGGCAGCGTCGTTGCAGGTGCCACCTGCACGGTCAGTGTGCAGGTGGTGGCGCCTTCTGCCGGAACCTATGCCAATTCCACCAGCACAGTGACATCGACTTCACCGGTGACTTCGGGGGTCGCAGCTTTGGCCAACGTCAATGTGCTTGCCGCGCCGATCATGAGCAAGAGCTTTCTGACCACGCCGGTTGCGGTGGGAGTGCCGACCACGCTGCGATTCAACATCAGCAATCCGAACAGTCTGGCGCTGTCCAACCTGTCGTTCAGCGATGTCTTTCCCACCACGCCGGGTGCGATGGTGGTGGCACCAGTGCCCAATGCCAGCACCTCGGCCGAATGCAGTTCACCCAGCTTCGCGCCCAGCGCTGGCGCCACCAGTGTGGCCTTCAGCACCGCGTCGATCGCAGCCGGGGCCACCTGCCGCGTCAGCGTTGACGTCGTGGCGCCAAACGTGGGCAGCTATGCCAATACCAGCGGGGCGATCACGTCCACCAGCGGTGGCACGGGCAACACCGCCAGCGCGACGCTGACCGCGGTGGCGCTTAACGTGCCCACGATCAGCAAGACCTTTGCCAGCGCCGGGCCGCTTGCAGCCGGAGTGTCCAATGCGCTGACCATCAGCCTGGGCAACAGCAACATCAGCGCAATCACGCTGAGTTCGGCGCTGGTTGACAACCTGCCCGCTGGCGTGACGGTGGCCAGCCCGGCCAATAGCAGCGGCAGCTGCGTCGGCGTCACGGCCACACCAGGGGACAACAAGATCACGCTGGCCAGTGGTGCCAACATTCCGGCTGGCGGCTGCAGCATCGTTGCCAATGTCGCAGCCAGTGCTGGCGGCAACTACACCAATACGCTGGCGGCCGGTGCGCTGGCGACCAGCGCGGGCAGCAACACCACGCCCACCAGTGCCAGCTTCAGTGTGACGTTTGCGCCCGTGGCGACCAAGAGCTTCACGCCCGCAACGGTCACTGTGGGCGCCAGTTCGGTGTTGAAGATCACGCTGGCCAATCCCAATCCCTCGACGGCCATTACCGGCGTATCCTTCAGCGACACGTATCCAGGCGGACTGGTCAACACCATCCTCCCCGTTGCGACGATCACCGGCACTGGTTGCAGCGGCAGCGTCACCGGCACCGCTGGCGCCGCTTCCTTGTCATTGACGGGGGGCGTGATTCCGGCCGGCGGCAGTTGTGATGTCACGGTCAATGTCAGCAGTGCCAGCGCGGCCAGCTACCTCAACAGCAGCGGCGCCATCAGCAGTAGCAACACCGGCATCGGCAATGCATCCAGCGCCACGCTGACGGTGTCGGTCGGCGCGCCAAAGACAGTGGCCAAGTCCTTTGCGACTGCGGCGGTCGCGCCAGGTGTTGCCTCCGTGCTGCGGATTCGCCTGACGAACCCGAATCTGGTGGCCATCACCGGCGCCACCTTCAACGACAGCTACCCCAGCGGCCTGGTCAACACCGCCACGCCGGCGGGCAGCATCAGCGGCGCCGGATGCACCGGCTCGGTAACGGCCGCGGTCAATGGCACTGCACTGGCGCTGACGGCCGGC
Organism: Burkholderiaceae bacterium; assembly: GCA_037968655.1. Lineage (GTDB taxonomy): Bacteria > Pseudomonadota > Gammaproteobacteria > Burkholderiales > Burkholderiaceae_C > CAISIP01. Next base: position 19,256 of record JBBKVW010000020.1, on the reverse strand, counting down.
AATATCCCGGCCAGCAGTTTTTGCGATATCACGGCCAATGTGACCGGCAACACGCCGGGAAGCTACCTCAACGACAGTGGCACAGTCGCCACCGGCAATGCCGGTACGGCTGCTGCCAGCAGCGCCACGCTAATCGTGCTGTCGCCACCAGCGCTGGTCAAGAGTTTTTCGCCCGCATCGGTTTCGGTCAACAGCAGCTCGGTGCTGCGCATCGTCATCAGCAATGCCAACAGCGCGACCGCGCTCGCAGGCGTGGCCTTTACCGACACCTATCCGGCCGGGCTGGTCAACACCGCGACGCCGGCCGGTGCGATCAGCGGCGCCGGCTGCAGCGGCAGCGTGACGGCGACGGCGGGTGGCGCCTCGCTGGCGCTCAGTGGCGCCACGGTTCCTGCCGGTGGCAGTTGTGATGTGACGGTCAATGTCACCAGCGCCGCTGCGGCCAGCTACAACAACAGCAGCGGAGCGGTGACGAGCAGCAACGCTGGCAGCGGCGCAGCGTCGATTGCCACGCTCACCGTGGTGAGCGGCCCGGCGCCGCTGACCGTGGCCAAGACCTTCACGCCGACGTCGATTGGCACCAATGACAGCACGCAGCTGAAGATCAGCCTGCTCAATCCCAATGCCAGCGCCGTGACCGGCGTGGCTTTCACCGACACCTATCCGTTTGCGATGGTCAATGCCGGTGCTCCAAGCGCTGCGATCAGCGGCACGGGTTGCAGCGGCAGCGTGACGGCCGCGGCCGGGGGCAGTTCGCTGGCACTGAGCGGGGCCACCGTGCCAGCCGGCGGTAGTTGCGACGTGACGGTCAACGTCACCAGCAATGCGGCCAACAGCTACAGCAACAGCACCGGCATTGTCACGAGCAGCAATGCCGGCAACAGCACGACGGTTTTCGGCTTGTTGACGGTGCTCAACCACATGACGGTGCAAAAGAGCTTCACGCCCGACACGGTGACGACCAACCAGGCCTCGGTGCTCAAGATCACACTGGCCAACGCGAACGCGGTGGCGCTCACGGGCGTTGCCTTCACCGATAGCTACCCGGGCGGACTGGTCAATACCGCCACACCAGCCGGCGCGATCATCGGCGCGGGTTGCAGCGGCACGGTGTCGGCAACCGCCAATGGCAGCGCACTGGCATTGAGCGGGGCCACCGTGCCGGCCTCGGGCAGTTGCGACATCACGGTCAATGTCACCAGCGCCAGCGCCGCCAGCTATCTGAACAACAGCGGGGCGGTTGCCAGCGCGAATGCCGGGTCTGGCGCATCGGCAGCCGCCACACTCACAGTGAACAGTCCCGCTTTGCAGGCACCGGTGGTAGCCAAGAGCTTCACGCCAGCGGCTGTTGTTACCGGTGAAAACGCGCTGCTGCGCGTCTCCATCAGTAACTCGAACGGCGTGGCGATCACCGGGGCTGCCTTTAGCGACAACTATCCGGCCACCCTGACCAATAGCGCTAGCGCGGCATTCGATGCGGCCAGCGTGCTGGCCGGCTGTAGCGGAACCATCAGCGGCTCCAATGGCGGCGCGTCGCTCGCCTTGAGCAATGGCAACATTCCGGCCGCCGCAAGCTGTGTGATCGAGGTCAACGTTTCCAGTAATTCACCGAGCGCCGTGTTGCTCACCAATCCAGCCTTCACGGTCAGCACGGGCAATACGCCCAGTGCAAATTCGGCCGCGGCCAACCTGCTGGTGCTGCTGCGTCCGACCATCAGCAAGTCGTTCGCCCCCAATTCGATCGTCGCGGGAACCAGCGCAACACTGAGCCTGGTGATCAATAACTCGAATCCGATCGGCCTGTCCGGACTGGCGTTCAGCGATGTCTTTCCGGGCGGGCTGAGCGTCGCATCCGTTCCCAATGTCAGCAACAGTTGCGGCGGCAGCGTTTCGGCAGCCGCAGGTGCCACCAGCATGGCACTGACGGCCGGCACGATTGCAGCCAGCCAGACCTGTACCGTGAGTGTGGCTGTCAGCAGCGCAGCGCCCGGCGCCTACAGCAACACCTCGGGCGGTGTCGGCAGTACCGAAACCGGTGCAGCCGGACCGCCCAGCAATGCGGCAGTGCTGACTGTCAACAACACCGGCGTGCAAATTGCGGGCTATGTCTACCACGACACCAACCACAACCTGCAGCGCGATGCGGGCGAGGGCGGTACCGGTCTTGCACTGTTTTCCAAGTTGCTGGCAGCCGCGTCTCCGGCGGGCCCGGCGCTGCAGGCGGTGGCGGTGGATGGCAGTACCGGTGCCTATCAATTGGCCGGTGTGGCGGCGGGCGAATACATCGTCGTGATCGACGACAACGCAACGCTGGGCGATGTGACGCCGACGATTCCGGCAAGCTGGACCGGCAGCGAGAACGCCGATCAGGTGCGGCGCAATATCGTGGTTGCGGCGGTCGATCAGTCCAACCTCAACTTCGGCTTGTTCAACGGCAACCTGGCCAGTGGCCGGGTGTTCCGCGACAACGGTAATGCCGGCGGAACGGCCAACAATGCGGTGCAGGAAAGCGGTGAGGCCGGCATAGCGGGCGTGGTGCTGCGGTTGACCAATGCCGCTGCAACGCTGACCTATGACAGCGCCAGCAGCGACGCATCTGGCAACTACCGGCTGTGGATTCCGGCCTCGCTGGCCGGCGCCGCACTGCGCGTGGTGGAGGACAACCCGCCAGCGCATCGTTCGGTGGGCGGTTCGCCAGCGCTGAGCTACGACCGTAACAGCGACAGTTATTCGTTCACCTACGCGCTCGGCACGAACCCGGCGAACCTGAACTTTGCCGATGTGGCCCAGGAGACCTTGACCAGTGCCCAGCAACATGTGACATCGGCCGGCGACGTGGTGTTCTATCCGCATGCCTTTACGCCCGGTAGTGCCGGCAGCGTGACTTTCAGTGCCGCCAGCAGCGCCAGCTGGCCCCAGACGCTGCTGCGTGACACCAATTGCAATGGCGTGGTCGATATTGGCGAGACCACGCTCGGCGCAGCGGTCAACGTTACGGCTGGTGCGGCTGTGTGCCTGATCCTGAAGGTCAATGTGCCCTTGGGCACGGCAATCGGCGCGCAGAACCTGTCGACCGTGCAAGCGTCGTTCAGCTACAGCAATGCAAGCCCGCCGCTCACGGTGGTGCTGACCAATGAGGACCTGACCACTGTCGGCAACCCCGGCAGTACCGGCCTGTCGCTGGTCAAGAGCCAGGACAATTCCGCACCGCTGCCCTCGGGCCGCATCAACTACAGCATCAATTACGCCAACCTGGGCAGCGGCGCGATCACGGCGATTCGCATCAGCGACAGCGTGCCGGGCTTCACCCGTTTTTTCAGCGCCGCCTGCGTGCTGCCGCTGGCCAGCGGCATCACAGCCTGCAACGTCACCACAAGCCCTGCGGTGGGCGCAACGGGCGCGATCGAGTGGTCATTGACCGGCGCCCTGCAGCCGGGCGCTTCGGGCCAGGTGCGCTTTGCGGTCGACGTGTTGCCGTAGCGGCGTGCGCTGGCAGGCAGTCAAAGCGAGCCATCACGACCAGCGTGGCGCGCGTGGGCGGCACCACATAATGCAAAGCTCCATTCCATGCTGAAGTGACTGCAAGCCCATGACCGACGCCATCCTGGATACCGACTACCTCATCATCGGCGCCGGCGCCACCGGACTGTGTTTTGCCGATGTACTGGTGGCCGAATCCGATGCCCGGATGCTGATCGTCGACCGGCACGACCAGCCCGGCGGCCACTGGAACGCGTCTTATCCCTTTGTGCGGCTGCACCAGCCCTCGGCCACCTATGGCGTCAATTCGCTAGCCCTGGGCAGTGACCGCATCGACCCGAGCGGCCTGAACAGCGGCATGTACGAACTGGCCACCGGGCCCGAGGTGCTGTCTTACTTTGACCAGGTGATGCGCCGCCAGTTGCTGCCCAGCGGCCGCGTCGATTACCGCCCGATGTGTGACTACACCGGCACGGCGACGGTGGACGGGCAGAGCGAGCACCTGTTCACCGAACTGCTCACCGGCGAGCAGCAGCGCGTTCGGGTGCGCAAGAAAGTGGTCGACACCCGGCTCGGCAATCTGGCAGTACCTTCGACGCATCCGGTCGAGTTCACGGTGGCGCCCGACGTAGCCTGCGTGCCACTCAACGCGCTGCCAGCGCTGGCGCGCCCGTATCCGGCTTATGCGGTGGTGGGCGCCGGCAAGACCGGCGTCGACGCCTGCCTGTGGCTGCTCGCGCACGGCATAGCGCCGGAGAAGATCCACTGGATCGTGCCGCGCGATGCCTGGCTGCAGGACCGCGCCAATGTGCAGCCGGGTGACGATTTCCTGGAACAGACCTTCGGCAGCTTCGTGATCCAGATGGAAACTGTCGTGCAATCGGATTCGGTGCAGGACCTGCTGCTGCGCCTGGAAGCGGCCGGCCAGCTGCTACGGCTGGATCCGGACGTGATGCCCACCATGTACCGCTGCGCGACCATCAGCAAGGACGAACTGGCGCAGCTGCGCCGCATCCGGCAGGTGGTGCGCCTGGGTCGCGTCACGGCGATTGAGTCCGACCGTATCGTGCTGACCGACGGTACAGTCCCGGCTGCCCCCGACTGGCTGTATGTGCACTGCTCGGCCGTGCCATTCCAGAGCAAAGGGCCCGAGCCGATGTTTCAGCGCGGGCGTATTGCGCCGCAACTGGTGCGCAACTGCCAGCCCATGTTCAGCGCGGCGCTGGTCGCCTTTGTGGAGACCCTGGCCGACAAGGAAGGGCTGGACGACGCGGCACTCAATCGCCTGTGCCAGGTCGTGCCCTTGCCCGAGCGCCCGGTCGACTGGGCGCGCATGCAGGCGGTGGTGATGCTGAACCAGTACAACTGGTCGCAGCACGCGGGCATCCGGGCCTGGATGGAAGCATCGCGCCTGGACGGCTTTGCCGGTCGATTGCGCCGCGCCAGCAAGACCGACCCTGCCATCCAGGCTCTGGGCCAGCGTTTCAAGGCGGCGGCGTTTCCGGCCGCGGGCAGGCTGCCGCAACTGCTGAAGCAGCAGGCCTGAGTGCGCGGGCGGCCGGGGCAAGCCATGGCGAGAAAAGTGCGAGCGCCAGATCAAGCCCGTCCGGCGCCGTCGGCTGCGTCGGATGTCCCGACAGCATCATTGATCTTTCATGTCTGCAGCCGGGATGCGGCGCGCCTGGCCAAGGCCAGTGGCAGCTACAGCGCGAGCAGCCTGGATAGCGAGGGTTTCATCCACTTTTCGCAGGCGCATCAGGTGCGCGGCGTGTTGCAGCGCTATTACGCTGACACGGCCCAACTGGTGCTGCTGGTCGTGGACACCGACAAGCTGACTGCGCCTCTGGTGTTCGAGCCTGCCGCAACCAGACCCGGCGCGCGCGGGGCAGATGCGGCCGCTGCTTCGGGCTTGTTTCCGCACCTGTACGGACCGCTCAATGCCGACGCGATCATGCTGATCGTTGATGCGTCTTCGTTCGACGCAGCACGGTTCGCCGACGACTGACCGCGGTCGCGCCTGGCGCGACTTGCCCTATCGCGGGCACGACAAGCAGGGCTGGTTTTGTAAGCTCATGTTGGTTTCGGGACAGAACCCGGTCAGCATAGCCGGCGAAGATGCGCCACCAGAGTCGCGACGGGAACGCAGCGGCCGGCCGAGTCCAGTTCATCAAGGAACCCCCCATGGAAACCGATTTCGCAAACCGCATTGCGGCCTTGCCGCAATACCAGGAGCTCAAGTCCAAGCGCAGCAGTTTCGGCTGGTGGCTCACCTTGGCCATGATGCTGGTCTACTACGGCTTCATCATGCTGGTCGCATTCGACAAGGAATTGCTGGCGCAGCGGCTCGGCGATGGCGTCATGACGCTGGGCATTCCGGTTGGTTTTGGCGTGATCGTGTTCACGATCATCATCACTGCCATCTATGTGCGCCGCGCCAACAGCGAATTCGACCGGCTCTCGGCTGAAATTGCGAAGGCGGTGCTCAAATGAAGCGCTTGCTGTCACTCCCACTGGCGCGCCAGGCGCTGCTGTTCGCGGCCCTGTCGCTCGCCACACTGGCGGCCCATGCCGCCGGTGGCGATCTCGGGCAGGCCGTCAAGCAGGCGACCAACTGGACCGCGATCTCGATGTTCGGCGGTTTTGTCGTGTTGACGCTGTTCATCACCAAATGGGCGGCGGCCAAGACCAAGTCGGCGTCCGACTTCTACACCGCCGGCGGCGGCATCACCGGCTTCCAGAATGGCCTGGCGATCGCCGGCGACTATATGTCGGCAGCTTCGTTCCTCGGCATTTCTGCGGCCGTGATGGCCAGCGGCTTCGACGGCCTGATCTATTCGATCGGATTCCTGGTCGGCTGGCCGGTGATCACCTTCCTGATGGCCGAGCGGCTGCGCAACCTGGGCAAGTTCACCTTTGCCGACGTCGCGGCATTTCGCTTCAAGCAAAAGCCCATCCGCATCTTTGCCGCCTCGGGCACGCTGGTTGTCGTGGCGTTCTACCTGATCGCGCAAATGGTCGGCGCCGGCCAACTCATCAAGCTGCTGTTCGGCCTGGAGTACTGGATCGCGGTGGTCATCGTCGGTGGCCTGATGATGGTCTATGTGCTGTTCGGCGGCATGACGGCGACCACCTGGGTGCAGATCATCAAGGCCTGCATGCTGCTGGGCGGGGCGAGCTTCATGGCAATCTCGGTGTTGTGGCACTTCGGCTTCAGCCCGGAGGCGATGTTCGCGCAGGCGGTCAAGATCAAGGCCGACCTGGCAAGTACCGGGGGCAAGACTGCGGAGGAGGCGGCCAAGCTGGGCCAGTCGATCATGGGTCCGGGCAACTTCGTCAAGGACCCGATCTCGGCGATCAGCTTCGGCATGGCGCTGATGTTCGGCACCGCGGGTCTGCCGCACATCCTGATGCGCTTTTTCACCGTGCCCAGCGCCAAGGAAGCGCGCAAGTCGGTGATGTGGGCGACCGGCTGGATCGGCTATTTTTACCTGCTGACCTTCATCATCGGCTTCGGCGCGATCACCTTCGTGCTGACCAATCCGAGCTTTCTCGATGCCCAGGGCGGCCTGATCGGCGGCAACAACATGGCAGCGGTACACCTGGCCGATGCGGTTGGCGGCAATGTCTTCCTGGGCTTCATCTCGGCCGTGGCGTTTGCGACCATCCTCGCGGTGGTAGCTGGCCTGACCTTGTCCGGCGCCTCGGCGGTGTCGCACGACATCTATGCCACCGTCATCAAACAAGGCAAGGCTGACAGCGCATCGGAATTGAAAGTCTCGCGCATGACGACTATCGCGCTGGGCATCGTCGCCGTGATGCTGGGCATCGTGTTCGAAAAGCAGAACATCGCCTTCATGGTCTCGCTGGCCTTTGCGATCGCGGCATCGGCCAATTTTCCGGTGCTGTTCATGAGCGTGTTGTGGAAGAACTGCACCACCCGCGGTGCGGTGATCGGCGGTTTCCTGGGCCTGATCTCTTCGGTGGGGCTGACCATCGTCTCGCCGTCGGTATGGGAAGCGACGCTGGGTTATCCCAAGGGCTCGGCGCTGTTCCCGTATACGTCACCGGCGCTGTTCTCGATGACGATCGGCTTTGTCGGCATCTGGCTGTTCTCGGTGCTGGACAACAGTGCGCGGGCCAAGGTCGATCGTGCCGGCTTCCTGGCGCAGCAGGTGCGCTCGGAAACCGGTATCGGCGCATCCGGCGCGTCGGGGCACTGAACCGGCTCGTCTGCACGCCGTCTGGCGGACGGCGCGCTGCAACCAGGGCCGGCGGTGTTTGCGCACCGCTGGCCTGACGCGCTTGATTGATGGCGCGCAACATGCTCTGATCAAGGCTTGTCAGTGAGACCTTGCCATGCCCCGCAACGCCATGCCCGAATCGCCGATTGCCGCACCCTTGCCTGATCCTGAGGGCAATAGCGGCGGGGTTGCGTCGGTGACGCTGGCCCGGATCTCGCATGACGTGCAGCAGTTGGGCGCCCGCATCGCCCAGGGAAGTTCGATCGATGATCTGCGCTGTGCCGCGTCGCAGATGGATGAGCTGGTCGCGGCGCTGCATCGCGACGGTTTGGGCATCGGCCTGACCACGGGACTGGCACGCGCGTTCAACGACCGCCTGCTGCAGCGCCTGTGGTCATTGCTGGCGCCGGGTGAATTGGTGGCCAACAGCTGTCTGATAGTGATGGGTAGCGAAGCCCGTGGCGAGCAGACGCTCAGGACCGACCAGGACAACGGCCTGCTGCTGCGCGACGGATTCGCGCTCGATGGCTTGGCCGAACTGGCCGCATCGTTCACCGCTGCGCTGCTTGAATTGGGATATCCGCTGTGTCCGGGCGGCATCATGCTGAGCAGTCCGCGCTGGCGTCAGCATCAGGCGCAATTTCGGGACGCGATACGCGCCTGGTGCTATGACTCCGATCCCGACGGCGCGATGCAGTTGGCCATTGTGCTGGACGCGCGCGCGATCGCCGGCGATGCAGCGCTGCTCGACGACGCCAAGGCGCACCTGTGGGCGATCCGCCCCGATTCCGATGCGTTTCTGGCGCGATTCGCCAGCCCGGTCGGGCAGTTCGACCATATCGGTGGCGGCTGGTGGCACTGGCTGGCGCCACGCCACGACGGACATGAGCAGGTCGTGGACCTGAAGAAATCGGGCAGCTTCCAGATCGTGCACGGCGTGCGCACCTTGGCGTTGAAGCACCAGGTCGCCGCGGTGTCGACCGCCGGGCGCCTGCATGAACTGGTCGAACGGCATGGTCTGCCCGTCGCGCTGGCGCGTGATCTGCGGGGCGCGCTGGGCGTGCTGATCGGCTTGCGGTTCGACCACCATCTGCGCCAGCGCCAGCTCGGCCAGGCGCTTGACAACATCGTCCACTTCCGCGACCTCGGTACGCTCGAACACGCTGCGCTCGACAGCGTGATGGCGATCGTCAAGGAGTTCCGCCGATATCTCGCGGTACAGTGCCCGTTCGACATGCTGTGAGGCCGGGCGCCGCAGATTGCGCCACTTTGGCAGCTTGGATTGACTTGTGCCGCATGCAGGCATTCGGCATTGCACGCACAGCCGGCCGTGATCGGCGGAGTGCCATTTCCAGGTTTTTCCTGGCTCTCGATGCGTCGGCCGAGGGTTCGGGTCACTAACCCCAACATGTACCGGGAACCAACGTGCATGGCAAAGCCGCGTAAATGGCCGCGCGGCGTCGCAGCAGGCGCTAGCGCATGGCACATATCCACCGGCCAGCCCGGTGTCGGACGGATTCGTCCACCTGTCCCAGTCCTACCGCGTGCGCGCAGTCCTTGCCGCGTAACGCGCCGACGCTACTGGCGCCGCACCGCCGGTCGATCCACCTGCGCCGCTGCCAGTCGTCAAGATCCAGGGTGTGTCTTCATCCCGTCATCAATAATCGGTCGATATGGAGAACCGTCCTGGTCGCATGGGCGATAGCCTGTTGCCAACTGAACCGCCGTCCGACTTTCCGGCTGGCATGTCGCGCTACAAGCGCGCAGGCCTGTTGTTGCTGGCAACCTTGCTGGTGGGCACTTTTGCGGCAACGCTGTGGCTGGTCGTGCGTGAAGTGCAGACCGCGCAGTACCAGGCCAGGCGGCTGGCCGCATTCGATCGGGAACTGCGTTACGAGGTTCTTCCAGGACCGAGCGAGGCGATCCGTTTCCCGGGGGATGGGCCGTATGACCGGCGACTGGGGTACCACGCAATGCCGCAGTTCCTGGAACGCCTGTTGGCGCAGGACTGGCAGATTACCGCCCAGGCGCAGCTGTCGCCGGAACTGCGCAAGGTCATGGATCGTGGCCTTTTCCCGCCCTATGTGGAGAAAAACCAGGCCGGTCTCGAGATGCTGGACTGCCGCGCCGAGCCGCTGCTGGCGTCCCGCCTTCCGCATCGTGGCTACGGCCGATTCGATGCCATTCCGGCATTGGTGGTGGATGCGTTGTTGTTCATCGAAGATCGCGACCTGCTCGATGCCCGGCGACCGAACAAGAACCCGGCATTCAACTGGAGCCGCCTGTCGCGCGCGCTGGGAGACCAGGTCTGGGGCTGGGTCGATCCAGAGCATCAGACACCGGGTGGCAGCACGCTGGCGACCCAGATCGAAAAGTACCGCCACTCGGACGGCGGACGCACCGCGTCGGCGCGCGACAAGCTGGTCCAGATGGCCTCGGCGTCGCTGCGGGCCTACATCGGGGGCGAGAACTCTCTGCCACGGCGGCGCCAGATCGTGGTCGACTACCTCGACACGGTGCCGCTGGCCGCACGGCCCGGCATCGGCGAGGTGCACGGGCTTGGCGACGCGCTGTCGGCGTGGTACGGGCGCGAGTTCGACGATGTCAACGGCTTGTTGCACGCCGACGTCGGCGACGCGTCGCCTCAGAACGGCACGCTGGTGCGCCAGGCGCTGGCGTTCAAGCAGGTGTTGTCGCTGCTGCTTGCACAGCGCCGCCCGTCGTATTACCTCGGCCGGCCCGATGTCGAGACCGGCCTGACCGAGCTGGCCAACGCGCATCTGCGCGTGCTGGCCGAAGCCGGCGTGATATCTGCTGCATTGCGCGATGCCGGCCTGCCGCTGGCGCTGAACCTGCGATCCGGACCGCCACCACGGGAGGAACTGCTCAACAAGGCGCCCTATAGCGAAAGAAAAGCGGCAACCGCGCTGCGCAACCGGCTGGGCGCACTGCTGGAGGTCAGCAACAACTACAACCTGGACCGGATCGATGCCCAGGCAACCAGCAGCATTGACGGACGGGCGCAGCGCGAGGGTGTCGCGCTGCTGCGCAGTCTTGCCGATCGCGAAGGCGCCAGGGCGGCGGGGCTATACGGACCTTACCTGTTGACCGAGGGCGACGATCCAGGCCCGCTGGTGTTCAGCTTCACGCTGTTCGAGCGCGGGGAGACCGTCAACCGGCTGCGGGTGCAGACAGACAACCTGAACCAGCCGTTCGACATCAACGAAGGCGCGCGACTCGACCTCGGATCGACCGCCAAACTGCGTACGCTGGTGACCTATCTGTCCCTGGTGTCGGAGTTGCACGCACGCTGGGGCGCCATGCATGCGCGGGAACTGGCGCGCGTCGACATCGACGAGCGCGACATGCTGGGCCTGTGGGCGCGACAGTACCTGCTGCAGGCGAGCGACCACACGCTGCAGCCGATGCTCGATGCCGCCATGCAGCGCACATACTCGGCCAACCCGGCCGAGGGATTTTTCACCGGCGGCGGCTTGCACCACTTCGGCAATTTCGAGGCGTCCGACAACAACCGTCGGTTGACGGTGCGCGAGGCGACCACCCGTTCGGTCAACCTGGTCTACATCCGATTGATGCGCGATCTGGTCCGGCACCTGATGTTCGAAGACGAGGGCACCGCTGCCGCCATCCGCGCCGATCGTGACGACCCGACCCGACAGGCGCTGCTGGCACGGTTTGCCGACAAGGAAGGGGTCACGTATCTGGCACGCTACTACAGCGAATTCGCGGACCTGAAGCCCGATGCCGTGGTCGCACGCCTGCTCAAGGGCCGGACCCTGACATTTGCGCGGCTGGCCAGTGTGTTCGGTGCACTCGAACCGGACGGCGACGCGCAGGCCCTGGTCGCGTTCATCCGGCGCCAGCTGCCGGATGCGCAGGTGACTGACAGCGCGCGCGAGACGCTGTTTGCACTCTATGGCGGCGGTCGGATGTCGCTGGCCGACCGCGGCTATGTCGCCAGCGCGCATCCGCTCGCACTGTGGCTGGCCGGATTGAGGGCGCGCACACCCGATGCCACGCTGTCCGACGCAATTGCCGGCAGTGCCGACGAGCGCCAGCAGGTCTACCGCTGGCTGTTTCGCACGCGCAATCGGGATGCGCAGGACAGGCGCATCCGCACCCTGCTCGAGATCGATGCGTTCGCCCGTATCCAGACCCGCTGGCAGAAGCTGGGTTATCCCTTCAAGGCCTTGACACCGTCGTACGCCAGTGCGCTGGGCGCATCGGGTGACCGGCCGTCGGCGCTGGCCGAGCTGATGGGCATCATCGTCAACGGCGGACTGCGCAAGCCGGTGGCGCGCCTCGAGTCGGTCGTGTTCGCCCGTGATACGCCTTACGAAACCCATCTGGCCTATCGTCCGCAGAATGTGGAACGGGTGCTCGATGCCGCGGTGGCGCACACCGTGCGCGAGACGCTGATCGGGGTCGTGCAGGAGGGCACCGGCCGCAGGCTCAAGGACGCGTTTGCGCTGGGCGACGGCAGTCCGGTCGCGGTGGGTGGCAAGACCGGGACCGGCGACCACCGCTTCTACACCTATGACAAGGCCGGCGCGCAGGTGACCTCGCGGGTCGTCAGCCGCTCGGCGACGCTGATGTTCCTGATTGGCGAGCGCTACTACGGCACCGTGATGGTCTTCGTCAACGAGCCGTATGCGGCCAACTACCGCTTCACCAGTGCCTTGCCAAGCCAGGTGCTCAAGGCCTTGGGGCCAACACTGGAGTCGCTGCTCGCAGGCAAGGCCTGCCGCTGACGGCTACACGACCGGGCCGGCCGTCGTCAGCCCGCGACGGATACCTGCGCCAGGCCCGCGTCGACGATCAGGTTCTGGCCGGTGATGCCGTCGCTGTCGTCGCTGGCCAGGAACAGCGTCGAGCGCGCCACATGGCGTGCGTCGAGCCGGTACTTCAGGCACTGCAGGTCGATGAACTTGCGGTCTTCCTCATCGTTGCGCCACAGTGCCGACTGGCGCTCGGTGACGATGGCACCCGGCACAAGCGCGTTGACGCGGATGCCGGCGCCGCCGAGTTCACGCGCCAGGGTGCGCGTCATGCCCGAGATCGCCGCCTTGCTGGCGGTATAGCCGATCAGGTTCGGCCGTCCGCGCATCCAGCTGATCGAGCCCATATTGATGATGCTGCCCGCTAGCTTGGCCGCCTGCAGCTGGCGTGCGACCGACTGGGTCGCAAACACCTGGTGGCGCAGATTGATGGCCAGGCAGTTGTCCCAGTATTCGGGCGTCAGGTCGTCCAGTGCGTGGCGGTCGTCGCGCCCGGCGTTGTTGACCAGCACCTGGATCGCGCCCCATTTATCGGCGACCCGGCCCAGCAGCGCCTGCAGTGCCGCAATGTCGCGTACATCGCAGGCCTCGTACAGCAAGTCGCTGTTGCCTGCGGCTTGCAATTGGGCGATCAGCTCGTCAGCCCCGTCTGCCTTGGTGCCGCAGAAGGCAATGCGGCTGCCCTGGGCGGCAAAGGCGCGCACCAGCTCGGCGCCGATGCCGGACGATCCGCCCGAAATGAACACAGCGCGGCCCTTGAGCGACGGATAGTGTGTGTAGTTCATGGTGCTGCGATAAAAAAACGGCCTAGCAGCCCGGCGGCAGGACTTCGTCCAGCGCAACGATGCGCTTTTCCTCGATGCTGCGGTGCGCGGCCAGGCCGGTGGCCACGGCGCGCAAGCCTTCTTCGAGCGTGATGTCGGGCGGCAAGCCCTGGCGAATCGCGTTGGCGAACTTCACATGCTCGACATACGAGGCGCCGAAATGGTTGCCCATGTACTTGATGCCGGTGTCCCAGATGCGCCGCACCGCCACGCCCTTGCCGCTGCTGGCGCTCTGGCCCCAGACCTCGCGCTTGCCCCAGTCGTCGCGCCGGCCGTAGCGCAGCGTCATCGAGGGCAGCAGCGATTCGAGCTTGCCGGCGTCGCCGACCACGCTGATCTGCTCGTTGTCGACCGAGTTCTCGGCGAACATGCACAGGTCGAGCATGGCGCGCGCGCCGCTGCGGTACTCGACGATGGCATAGGCGCTGTCCAGGATGTCGGGCCTGTTGCCGCCATAGCTTTCGTCCAGATGGTTGACGCGCTGCGCGCCCGACGCATAGACCGCCACGGCCTGTTCCTGCAGTATCAGATCCATCAGGTTGAAATAGTGGCAGCACTTCTCTACCAGGGTGCCACCGGTGTTGGCGTTGAAGCGGTTCCAGTCGCCGACCTTGGGGTAGAAGGGTTCGCGGTGCTCACGGATCGCCACCTGGTGCACGGTGCCGACCGCGCCGCCATGCGTCATGCGGATCATCTCGGCCACCGGCGGCATGTAGCGGTATTCATGCGCGACCCAGACCATGCCCGTGCGGCCCTCGGCGCGCTGCACCAGGGCCAATCCATCCTCGATGCGCGTGCACAGCGGCTTCTCGACCAGGATGTGCGCATCGCCGGCCAGTGCGTCGATCAGCACCGCATGGTGGGTGTGGTTGGGCGTGGCGATCACCAGCGCGTCGCACACATCTGCGGCCAGCAGATCCCGGTGGTTGTCGTACAGCTGCGCCGGCGCGCTCAGCAGGGCTTGCCCGGCCTCGCGGCTGGCTGCGTTGTCGTCGGCAATCGCCGTGACCACACAGCCGTCGATCATCTTGATGTTCTCGATGTGCTCGCGGCCCATGCTGCCGCAACCGATGATGCCGTATCGAATCTGCTGTGCCATCTGCTGTGTTCCGTGTGTGCTTGCGATTGTCGCGCTGGGCCAGGCCGTTGGTGCGCGGCGCTGGCAGTGTCAGTAGCCGCTTGTATTGACCTCGATTTTCTGGGACCGGATGGTCGACAGCACGGCGGCGCACTGGCGCATCATCAGGCCCAGGTCGGAGCCGCAGCCGATGTAGTCGATGCCGATTGCGCGGTAGATTGCCACCGCCTCGGGCGTGCCGGCCACGCTGCCCACCGGCTTGCCGGCGGCGTGGATGCGCAGCACGGCCTTGGCCATGGCGGCAACGACGTCGGGATGCATCAGGTTGCCGACATGGCCCATGGCACCGCTGAGGTCGCCCGGGCCAAGAAAGATCGAGTCGACGCCATCGACGCCGGCGATGGCATCGACCTGCTCCAGTGCCTCGGGCGTCTCGATCTGCACCACGACACTGATCGCGTCGTTGGCCACCTTGAAGTAATCGGGCACGGTGCCAAAACGGGAGCCACGACTCATCGCGGCCATGCCGCGCACGCCCTGCGGCGCGTACTTGCAGGCGGCAACCGCCTTGCGCGCCTCGGCTGCGTTTTGCACGAACGGGAACATCACGGTCTGCGCGCCGGCGTCCAGCACCCGCTTGACCATGACCGTGTCGTTCCACGGCACCCGGGTGATAGCCAGCATCGGGGTGCCAGCGACGGCCTGCAACATGCGCACCAGGCTGTCCAGATCCAGCGGCGTGTGTTCCATGTCGACAACCGCCCAGTCAAAGCCGACACAGCCCAGCGCCTCGGCTGTCAGCGGCGAGGCGGCCATGGCGAAGGTGCCTACCGGATAGCCGGCAGGCAGGTCGGTGCGTGCGAGCAGGGTTTTGAAAGGGTTGATCATGGCGATACGGTGTTTCAGTAGATGACGGGCTCCGGCGTCGGCTGGGTGCCCTGCAGGAAGTCGAAGTCGCAGCCTTCGTGGGCCTGCGTCACGTGCTGCTGGTAGAGCCAGGTGAAGCCGCGCTGAAAGGGTTGCACCGGCGCCGTCCACGCCGCGCGTCGGCGCGCCAGTTCGGCGTCCGGCACATCCAGATGCAGGCTGCGCGCCGGTACGTCGACCACGATGGTGTCGCCGGTCTGCACCAGCGCCAGCGGGCCGCCGACTGCGCTCTCGGGCGATATGTGCAATACGCAGCTGCCGTAATGGGTGCCGCTCATGCGCGCGTCCGACAGGCGCAGCATGTCGCGCACGCCGGCCTTGAGCAGTTTCTTTGGAATCGGCAGGTTGCCCCATTCGGGCATGCCGGGTGCGCCGACCGGTCCGGCATTGCGCAGCACCAGCACGGTGCTTTCATCGCAATCCAGGTCGGGATCGGCCATCGCGGCCAGCATCTGCGGCTGGCTGTCGAATACCAGGGCCTTGCCGCTGTGGCGCAGCAGGTTTTCCGATGCGGCACTGGGCTTGATGACCGCACCCTCGGGCGCCAGGTTGCCGCGCAACACGGCCAGCGCGCCGGCGCTGCTCACCGGGTTGTCGAGTGGTCGGATCACCTGGGCATCGAGCACCTCGGCCAGTGCGAGGTTCTCGCCAATGCTGCGGCCGTTGACTGTCTGCGCATCAAGCGCCAGAAGGGTCCGGATCTGCAGCATCAATGCCGGCAGCCCACCGGCGTAATAGAAGTCTTCCATCAGCCGGTCGCCGCTGGGAAACAGGTTGGCCAGCACCGGCACCGCGCGGCCCATGGCGTCCAGATCGTCCAGTGTCAGCGCTACGCCGGCGCGGCGCGCCATCGCAATGATGTGTACGGCCGCGTTGGTGGAGCCGCCCAGCGCCATCTGCACCGCCACGGCATTGTGAAAACTGCCTCTGGTCAGCAGCCGCGAGGGTTTGAGGTCTTCCCAGATCATGTCCACGATGCGCTGGCCGCAGTCGGTGGCCATGCGGGTGTGGGCCGAGTCCATTGCCGGAATCGAACTGGCGCCGGGCAGCGTCATGCCGAGCGCCTCGGTGATGCCGGTCATGGTGGATGCGGTGCCCATGGTGTTGCAGGTGCCCGGCGCGCGCGTCATGCGCGACTCCAGGTGCTGCATCTGTGCGGCGTCGATGTTGCCAGCCTGGTATTCGTCCCAGAACATGCGGGTATGGGTGCCCGCGCCAATGATGCGCGAGACGCCGGCCTGCACATGGCGGTCGTTCAGCATCGGCCCGGCCGGGCAAAAGATGGTGGGGATGTCCATGCTGATCGCGCCCATCAGCGTACCCGGCGTGGTCTTGTCGCAGCCGGCCAGCAGCACCACGCCGTCGCAGGGCAGGCTGCGCAGCAGTTCCTCGACCTCCATCGCCAGGAAGTTGCGGTACAGCATGGTGGTGGGCTTGACCATCACCTCGCCCAGGCTCATGGCCGGCAACTCGACCGGAAAGCCGCCGGCCAGCAGGATGCCGCGCTTGACCGCCTCGGCGCGCTCGCGCAGATGCGCGTGGCAGGGCGAGAGATCGCTCCAGGTGTTGATGATCGCCACCATCGGGCGCTCCATCACGTCCTCGCGCCGGATGCCCTGCTGCTGCATGCGCTGGCGGTGCGCAAAGCCGCGCATGCCGGCATCGGCAAACCAGCGCCGGCTGCGCAACTGGTCAAGCGTTTTGCGGGGGGGTGTATTCACGGATGGCCCTGGCGTGTCTAGCGTCAATCGCCCAGTTCGAGCAGCACTTCGGGGTGAAAGGCGGCGACACGCAACAGCGTTTTCGCGGCGCCGGTTGGTTCGCGGCGTCCTTGCTCCCAATCTTGCAAGGTGCGAGCCGATACGCCAAGCAGGCGTGCGAAATCCTGCTGCGACAGGCCGGTGCGCGAGCGTGCCTCGGCGGCTTGCGAAACCTCCACCTTGGTAGTCCGCGCTGCCTCGCCGCGACGCATCTGCTTGATGGAGGTCAGCAAGTCTTTTTTGAAAGTATCCATGTCAGAGCGCATCTTCGACTCCTTGCTTCAACTGGGCCAGAAAATCCGACGGCAAATTGTCGAACTTGGCTTTGGTGTAGACGATCAGCAACCAGATGGTTTCAGTGCTGGCGTTGAAATAGATCACGCGTGCGCCACCGCGCTTGCCTCTGCCGGAACTTGACCACCGCACTTTTCTGCATCCGCCAGTTCCTGCAATGACGTCGCCGGCAGCTGGATTCGCGGCAATCCAAGTGATGAATTCCAAGCGCTCGGCTTCACTCCATATGTCCTTTGCGTAGCGCTGAAAAATATCGGTTTCGGCGACGGTTCGCATGCCACGATACTACGGCATTGCCGTATTTTGTGCAAGTGAAGTCTCAGCTCGTTATTGCACATGGCACGCAGCAAAGCGATCTTTCAAAAGTGTCTTCTCACGCGCCGCAAGATCGCACATAGGCGAGTTGAAGCGGCACACTATCCAATGTTCGATACGAGATAGGGGGTCAGGTCAGTATCGCCTTCCAACTGCACGCCGCACAGGCAACCGAGTAACAAAACAAACACACTCAGACGGAGACAACCATGACCTTTGTGAACGAATACATATCGCCAGACGACGTTGCGAAATACGGGCTTGAAGCTATAGACAAAAAATGCTTTGTTGGAGCGACCAACGCAAGAGATTGGACTATTGATCGTGAGCGCAACGTTTACCTGCGAAATGTGACGAATGGTCGAGAGGAGTACCGCAGTCAGTCTGGCTGGAATTTCTTTTGGGATGGACAGTGCATTTATCTCGAAATTGACATGCTGAAATTTGAGGGTCGGCGTGGCGGGCCTTGTACAGCGCACAAGCGATTACGCAGGATTGAGTTACCTGAAACGCTCGTGGATCGTAAGCCCCAAATCCTTGCCGACCTGAAAAAAGCGCTTATAGCTCACAAGGATGGTGGTGTTTTCGCGTCGTGCTCTGACTACTCCCTAACACTTGACGTTTGAGGCGAAGCAAACAATGACCATATCTGCCTCCGATGCAATCACACTATTGCAAACAAACCCAAGCGCCTACGCCACTCCCAAAGCATTAAAAGCACTGGCTGCCCAACTGAGCATTGCCGCTAAAGGCGATGTCACTGTGCTGTACAGCGGCGACATACTGTCCCTGGGAGCGCATCGCCCAGTCGCAACATGGATGGGAGCACTGCATGAATCGCACTCGCCGACCTTACTACTTCCACTTCTCCAACTGCGCCACCACCGCATCTGCCACCTGTAGCCCCTCCTTCGCCGCCTTGCGTTCCAGCACCAGCCGCCGCGCCCCGGCAAGACGCACGCCTTCATCACGCAACATCTCGGTGATGACGACCTCCATGCGGTCGTAATACACATCGGTCCCGGCCAGCGCGCCGGGGTCGATGACGATGAAGGCCTGGCCGATGCGTGGCTGGTTGCCTGCGTCGACGAAGAACGAGTTGGCCTCGAATCCGAACTGGGCGCCGATGACGGCAGTCACCAGCAGTTCGACCATCAGCGCCAGCATGGCGCCCTTGGGGCTGGTTGCGGCGCCGACCGGCAGCATCGAGCCCATCATGCCCTTTTGCGGGTCGGTGGTGGGTTCGCCGTCGCTGTCCAGGGCCCAGCCTTGCGGAATGGTCTTGCCTTCCTTGGCTGCCACCATCAGCTTGCCGCGGGCCACTTCGGACAGCGACAGGTCGATCATCAGCGGGTCGCCATTTCGGCGCGGGAAGATGGCGGCAACCGGGTTGGTGCCGAATACCGGATGGCGTCCGCCGGCGGCTGGCATCGCTGCGGGCGAGTTGGCAAAGGCCAGTGCCACCATGCCGGCCTGGGCGACTGGCCGCAGATGGTCGACCATCACGCCGGCGTGGTGGCTGTTGCACACGCCTGCAA
>JBBKVW010000019.1:0-2706 GCA_037968655.1 Burkholderiaceae bacterium | reverse complement strand
TGACTTTGGACGACATCGACTGGGATCAGGCGCAACTGCGTATTCACGGCAAGGGCGGACGCCAGAGTCTGCTGCCTCTGCCAGCGGATGTGGGCGTTGCCATCGCCGCGTATCTGCAGCATGGCCGCCCGGCATGCGAGGACCGGCACGTCTTCCTTCGCTCCATGGCGCCGATACGCGCTCTGCTGGACGGATCCGACGGCGTCGGTTCCATTGTGAACTACGCGCTCGCGCGTGCCAATGTCGATGCACCGCATCGTGGCTCGCATCAGTTTCGGCATGCCTTGGCGGCTCACATGCTGCGCCAAGGTGCGTCGCTACCCGAGATCGGTCAAGTGCTGCGTCATCGCAGTCCGCAGACAACCAGCATCTATGCCAAAGTGGACTTGGAAGCCCTGCGAACCTTGGTCATGGTCTGGCCGGGGAGTGCACCATGAACAGTCTGCGCCAAGCTCTGCAGGAGTACGTCGACCTACGCCGGGGATTGGGCTACAAGATGCACGATGAGGGACTGCTGTTGCCGCGGTTCGTCAGCTTCATGGAAGTGCACTGCGCCGAGCACATCAGCGCCCAGTTGGCGCTTGAGTGGGCGCAGCGCACTTCGGCACAACCTGCCGAGTGGGCCAGGCGGCTTTGCTTCGTGCGTGGCTTTGCCCGCCATCGCAGCGCCACCGACAGCCTCACGGAGATACCGCCGCTGGGCCTGTTGCCGCACCGATCCACGCGCGCCAAACCGCACCTGTACACCGACGATGAGATCAGACGGCTGCTGGACGCGGCGTTGGAGCTTCCGATGGCTTGGCCGTCCACGTCGCTGCGCCCGTGGGTGTTTTATGGACTGATCGGACTGCTCAGCGTGACGGGCATGCGCCTGTCTGAAGCGCTGAACCTCGAACTCGCCGATGTGGACCTTGAGCACGCGGTCTTGACGATCCGCGGTGCCAAATTCGGCCAGTGGCGGTTGGTACCGATCCATCCATCCACCAGCGCGGTCCTGGCCGACTACATCGAGCGACGTCGGAGGTTCTTTCGCCACCCGGTCTCAACCTATCTGTTCGTCTCGCGCCGCGGCACTCGACTCGATCCCGGTCGTGTTCATCGAGCGTTCTACACGTTGTCGCACAGTACGGGCTTGCGTGCAGTGGGCGCGAGCAAGGGGCCGCGGCTGCATGATTTCAGACATCGCTTCGCCGTTCAGACCCTTACACGGTGGTACCAGTCCGGCAAGGATCCTGGACGCCAGATGCCCTTGCTCTCGAACTATCTCGGGCACGTCTGCATTGCAGGCACCTATTGGTACCTGAGTGCCAACCCAGAACTGATGGCCCAGGCGATGGACCGATTGGAGCGGCGCTGGGGAGAATCCTTATGAGTGGTCAACCCAACTTCGGCGTTCTGTTGGAGAGGTTCTTCACCCAGCGGCTGATGCAGCAGCGTCAGGCCAGCGCACACACGATCGCCTCGTACCGCGATACCTTCAAGATGCTGCTGCAGTTCGTGCACAAGCGCCTGCGCAAGGCGCCTTCGGCATTGGCACTGGACGACATTGACGCACCGCTGGTGATGGCATTCCTCGACGACGCTGAGCAAACACGCGGCATTACGGCGCGCACACGCAACTTGCGGCTGACGGCCGTGCACTCGTTCTTCCGCTACGTTGCGTTTGAAGCGCCGACGCACTCGGCGCAGATCCAGCGGGTGCTGGCCATTCCTGCCAAGCGGTTCACGCGCGCGTTGGTGCCATTCCTCAGTCGGCAGGAAGTCGACGCATTACTGGATGCGCCGGATCAGCAGACCTGGTCGGGTCGCCGTGATCACGCTTTGCTGCTGCTGGCGGTGCAAACTGGCTTGAGGTTGTCGGAGCTGACAAGCCTGCGCCAGGGCGATTTGCATGTCGGCGTCGGTGCCCATGTTCGAGTCACCGGCAAGGGACGCAAGGAGCGATGCACGCCATTGAGCAAGAACACACACGCCGTACTGGCCGCCTGGGCGCGAGAACCGCCGTTGGCCGAGAACCAGGCACTCTTCCCCAATGCCCGCGGCGGCAAGCTGAGTTCTCACGGCGTGCACTACCTGCTCAACAAGCACGTCGTGAAGGCCGCCTTGAAGTGCCCGTCATTGAAGAACAAACGCGTGAGTCCGCATGTGCTTCGACACACGACGGCGATGGACCTGCTTCAAGGGGGAGTCGATCAATCGACGATCGCGCTCTGGCTTGGACACGAGTCAGTCGAGACGACGCAGATCTATCTGGACGCTAACTTGGCGATAAAGCAGGCGGTCCTCGACAAGACGACGCCACCTGAAGGCAAGCCCGGTCGGTATCGGCCCGAAGACCAATTGCTGGCGTTTCTCAAGGGACTGTAGCCTGGCTCCCTATGTCCCGTGAATTGCTTGTCTAACCCTTGGAGGGCGGGCGTTCAGCGGGACATAGTCCGGCACGGGAGATAGTCAATTTTGGCGTGGCCAAGCAGTAGTTGGACGGCACGCAGGTTTTTGGTTCGCCGGTAAATGAGCGATGCCTTGGTGCGCCTCATAGAGTGAGTTCCGTAGGCAGCGGGGTCAAGGCCAATCTGCCGCACCCAGTTGTCCACGATGCGGGCGTACTGACGCGTTCCCAGATGCGGGGATTCATGGATTCGACTTGGAAACAGAAAATCTTCAGATCGCAGCTTGGCTTCTTTGACCCATGCACCCACCGCGTCC
>JBBKVW010000018.1:0-11191 GCA_037968655.1 Burkholderiaceae bacterium | reverse complement strand
GGCAGGCCCCAGGCGATCAGACGGTCCGCCTGCACGCCACGCCGCGCCAGCGCGGGACCGACCATGCCCCATGCCCAGAACGTGCAGAGCATTGAAATATTGATCCAGAACAGGCCGGTCGCCGCCTGCAGCGGTGTAAAGCCCGCCATCTTTTCCATCCACGGCGCGGCCCACAAAGTCTGTACCGCAAGCAATCCGCCGTAACAAAAGAAGCCCAACGGGGCCATACGCCGGAAATACGGATCGGCCCATACCTGGCGGTAGCCTTGGCCCGATGCCGCATCCGTCGCAGACACCTCTGCCGACTCCCAGGCTGGTACGCGCCAGGCGATCAATGCCATCGACAGCAACATCAGCACTGCCAATCCGATGAACATAGGCCGCCACCCGAGCGATGGCAACAGCCATTGCACCGGCAAGGTCGACGCGACCATGCCGCTGGAGCCGGTCATCAGCATCCAGGCATTGGTACGCGTCTGTACCGCTGGCGCAAACCAGCGCCGGTAGCCCGTCAGAGGCGCCATCAAGCAGGCACTCAGGCCAACGCCACACAGCACGCGTGCCGCCAGCAGGCCCGTGAAGCTGCCCGCGAGCGCAAAGGCCACGCAGGCTATTACCGAAACAGCCAGGAAATACAGCAGCACGCGCTTGGGTCCGTAGCGGTCCAGCCAGGTTCCCAATGGCAGTTGGGTGGCAGCAAAGCCCAGGAAGTAGCCGCCCGCCAGTAGCCCAAGGTCACGCGCATGCAGTGCGAACTCCTGTGTCAGGGTCGGCGATAGCGTTGCGGTGATGGCGCGTATCAACGCCGACAGAAAGTAGGCGCAGGCGAAAGCAAGGAAAACCGTTACAGCGGCACGCCTGGGCAGCGCACTCATCGCAACCGCATCCCGGCGAAGAACGTATCTATGACCTCCGGGTCAGCACCTGGGCCCATCACGAAAGCCGCAAACACATCGGTGGATTGCACAAACCACAGGCCATGCACGGTCGTGGTCCGCTCGGCACCCGGCTCGCGGGACGCGCGCAATGCCAGTGCTTGCGGCAACCTGCGCAGACCGGGCGCCACATTGGTTGATACGGATGCCGGGTCTGCACGCAAGCCAGCCAGGGTTGTATCCCGCCATTGCTGCTGCACTTGCGGTGCCAGCGCCGGATCAGGCAGGCGAAGATTGCCAACGGCAAAGGTGGCGCCGCCGGTATCGCAACTGCGCATACTGATCTCCCGGTTGGCACCGGCAATCGGCATGGTTCGAGTGATCGTTTCTGGCTTGCAGGGAAACAGCGCCGTCAGGGCAGTAGAACCAATGCTGACATCGCGCCAGTTGAAGGTTGGCCCGCAAGCCGCCACCAGCGCGATCAAGCCAACTGCCAGGGGCGCCCGAATACAAGCCATGCCCCGATTATCCGGGCCGATTGACGGCTGAAATCACCAGCCGCGGGCGGCGTCACTTCAGGACGCTGAAGACCTTCTTGAGAATGTCGCTGCCGGTACCGACCGGATCGCGCCTGATCTTCTTTTCTTCCTCACCGATTACAAAATACAGGCCGTCGAGCGTCTTGCCGGTCACGTAGGTTTCTATATTGGCGTCTTCCTTGCTGACCAGGCCCATACCGGACGCCTTGGATGCGACGCGGTTGTATTTGGATGCCAGGTCCACCTTTTGTGTTGCCGTTGTGACCACCGGAAGGAACTTCACCCCCAGGGGATCGCGGGTCTTTACGGCAAAAAAGTCGGTCACCGAGGTATCACCTCCGGTCAGGATTTTCTTGGCGTCGGTTACCGACATCGATTTAACGGCGTCAACCAGCAAGTCCTTGGCCATCGGCACGGCCGATTCCGCGGCACGGTTCATGGACAGCAACAATTCGTCCACACGTTTTCCCTGGCCAAAGGTCTTGAGCAATTTTGCGGCGTCATCCAGAAAGCCGGGCAGAGGAATCTTGACCTTGTCGTTGCCCAGGAATCCATCCTTGCGCCCGAGCAAGCTGATCGCGGCGATCGCACCTTTTTCAAGTGCCGCCTTGAGTCCCTGGGATGCCTCGCCATCGGTGATGTCTGCCAGCGACAGTGCATTCGCCCGCACATGCGCCAGCAAGATCAACGCTGCCAGTGCGCTGCCGGAAACAGAGTTGAATTTGCGCCGATCCATGGCCTCTCCTGTCAATGGGTGGGTATTGGGTGATCATGCCCTTGATGAATCGGACCTGGCAATGGGGTATGCCCCGGCATTGATACAAGATTTACCTTTGCAACACCAGCCCTGATGCTGATCGAGCAATGCAAACTTATTCTGTCGTATCTGGCAAGGATCGCAATGACCGCAAATAGGCGACCATGGCCGACAGGTCCTGCTGCGTCAGCTTGCTGGTTGTATTCGTGATCACCTCGCTCATGGGCTCCACGGCGATATCACCATTAGGCGTGGTCCCGGCGACTAGGTAATCCTTGATTGCATCATCGCTCCATTTCTTGAGCCGGGTCGGCGTGATGTTTGGCACCTTGCCTTCCGGGATCTTGGACCCTGATAAAGGACTGTCGGTCTTGAGCCCACCCAGGAAATTGCGCGGCGTATGGCATTCACCGCAATGGCCGAGCACGCGCACCAGATATGCGCCGCGCTCAACCAGATTGGCCACCGTGGGCGCCAAACCGCCGGGGCCCGGCGTAAAGAAGAACCACTTCCAGATCACGACCAGGAATCGCCAGCCAAACGGAAACTGCAGATCGTGGGTCCGATTAGCTTGCCTGGCCGGGGCAATACTTTTCAAGTACGCCCACAAGTCGCGAACATCGGCGTCCGCCATGCCAGTGAAGGAGGGATATGGAAATGCCGGAAAGTAATGCGACCCGTCCGGCCGCTCGCCACGCCGGATCGCGCGCGTGAAGTCGGCTTCGGACCAGGCACCAAGGCCGGTTTCCTTATCCGGAGTGATATTGGGCCCGAAGAACGTGCCAAAGGGTGTCTTCAGTGCCCGACCCCCGGCAAAAGCTACAGCGCCGGCCTTGGCCTCAGTGTGGCAGCCGACGCAGCCTGCTGCCTGCGCAATGTACTGCCCGCGGCCTGCATCAGCCTGTGCCGAGGCTGTCGTAGGCACAGCCAGCACCACACTTGCAAGAAGGCCGCTGACCAGAATCTCCCATCGACCTAAAAAATTGCGCAACATTTGCATTGCTTGCTCCCGAAATCAGCAGTTGGATCATGACATAGCGCGTTTCGACGCAATGCGCATAGCCATGGCGAAATAGAGATATCGCGCGCGAGAATGGTTCCGCGTGCCGAACGCTTGCCGTCATCCAGGCTGTGCAAACATGGGGGTGCGTCGATAATCGAGCCCGCGATCATGGCCCAGCAAGGAAAACCCACAGTCCAGTTGGCAACGCCGGAAAGCGGCCAGGAGATGGAGTTCGTTCGAGTGCTCATGCGAGAGTATGCCGACTCGCTGCAGGTCAACCTGTGTTTCCAGGATCTGGAAGCCGAACTACGATCGTTGCCCGGCCAGTATGCGACGCCGCGCGGCGCATTGCGTATGGCAATGGCTGACGGCGCGCCCGCAGGTTGCTGTGCCATGCGTCCGCTGGTCTCAGCGGATCATGCCAATGCCTGCGAAATGAAACGCCTTTATGTCCGCCCAAATTTTCGCGGGCTGGGAATAGGACGTGTACTCGCGCAAGAAATATTAGGCGCGGCCCGCTTGACCGGCTACAGCAGCGTATTGCTCGACACGCTCAGCAACATGAAGACGGCGCATGCCATGTACCGGGAACTCGGTTTTACGGAGATCGCCCCGTATTACGTGAATCCGATACCTGGCGCACGCTATCTCAAGGTCGAACTTTAATCAGCGCGTCTCAAGCCTTCGCCTGCGCCAGCAAGGTCGCCGCGTCGCTGACCTCAAATTTGCCCGGCGCTTCTACGTTCAGCGAAGCTACTTTGCCATCCTTGACCAACATCGAGTAGCGAGTGCTGCGCAGACCCATGCCCTTGCCGGTAAGGTCCAAAGTCAGGCCCGTTGCCTTGGTAAAGGCGGCGTCGCCGTCTCCGAGCATGCGGACTTTGCCGTCAGACTTCAAATCGCGGGCCCAGGCGCCCATGACAAATGCATCGTTGACGCTGACGCACCATATCTCGTCGACGCCGGCGGCCTTGAGCTCGGAGAACTGTTCCAGGTATCCCGGCACATGCTTGGCCGAACAGGTGGGCGTAAACGCGCCAGGCAAGGCAAATAACGCGATCGTCTTGCCGGCAGTGGCCTTTCCGACCGCAACCGGATTGGGACCGATGCTGCAACCACTGCCTTCAACCTCCGAAAACTCCATCAGTGTGGCTTCTGGAAGGGTGTCGCCTACTTTGATCATTGTGTGCTCCTAAAAAAATTTCATGATAACGAACCGCCATGCAGTTCCGACATCGTCTTCCATCAAACTGCCGGGGCAGTCCAATGCAAAACGGCCCACATTGTGAGCCGTTTTGTATCAACACACCGCGCAACAGCGCAATGGCATCATCAGACGTTGACCGCTTTCTGGATCAGCCGCGTAGCGACCCAGTTCTTGGTCTTGGAGAGCGGGCGGCTTTCGGTGATTTCGATAGTGTCGCCCATCTTATATTCGCTGTTCTCGTCATGCGCGTGGTACTTGCTGGACTTGCCGACAATCTTTCCGTACAACTCGTGCTTGACGCGGCGCTCGATCAGCACCGTGACAGTCTTGGTGCGCTTGTCGCTGACAACCTTGCCGATCAATGTCCGCTTGCGCGATATTTTTTCTTCCGTCATTTGGCCGCTCCTTCAGTGGCGGACTTGGCCGCGGTTTTCTTCTCGGTCAAGATGGTCTTGGCGCGAGCGATATCGCGGCGAGTCGAGCGCAGCGTAGCGGTGTTGTTGAGTTGCTGGGTGGCTTTTTGCATGCGCAGGCCGAAATGGGCCTTTTGCAGCGACTTGACTTCGGTTTCAAGCGCAGCCACGTCTTTCTGGCGTAGTTCTTTGGTGTTCACGTTATTTCTCCAGGCAGTGGCGCTTATTGGCCGATCATGCGCGCCACGAATGTGGTGCGCAGCGGCAGTTTGGCCGCCGCCAGGCGGAACGCCTCGCGCGCCAGATCTTCTGGCACACCGACGATCTCATAGAGCACCTTGCCGGGCTGAATTTCGGCCACGTAGTACTCCGGGTTGCCCTTGCCGTTACCCATGCGAACCTCAGCGGGCTTTTGGGAGATTGGCTTGTCCGGAAAAATCCGGATCCAGATCCGGCCACCGCGCTTCACATGACGTGAAATCGCACGGCGGGCGGATTCGATTTGGCGGGCCGTCAGGCGGCCGCGGTCCGTGGATTTGAGACCGAAGTCGCCAAATGCCACCGAGTTGCCGCGCGTTGCAATGCCGGTATTGCGGCCTTTTTGCTCCTTGCGGTACTTTCTACGAGCTGGTTGCAGCATGAAATTCTCCGATTGCTAGACCTGTTTATCAGGTCTTGGTGCCGTCAGCTGCTGCGGCTGGCGCGCTTGCCTTGCGGACGCGCTTAACGGCGGGTTTTGCGGCGTCAGCAGGCGCTGCTGCTGTCGCCTCGGCGGGCTTGTCGCTGCCATCGGCAGGTGCCACATTGGCACCGACAGCACGGCGCGCTGGACGCGCTGCTGGTGCACGATCAGGTGCGCCGGGGCGCGCATCACGGCGCGGTCCACGCGGACGGCGTTCGTCGTCGGAACGCGGCTCGACTACTGCTGGCAAGTCGTTGCGGCCAAGGGTGTCGCCCTTGTAGACCCAGACCTTGACGCCGATAACGCCGTAAGTGGTCTTGGCTTCCGACGTACCGTAATCGATGTCCGCGCGCAGGGTATGCAATGGCACCCTGCCTTCGCGATACCACTCGCAACGCGCGATCTCGATGCCGTTCAGGCGACCCGAGGACATGATCTTGATGCCCAGGGCGCCCAGGCGCATTGCATTTTGCATCGCGCGTTTCATCGCACGACGGAACATGATGCGCTTTTCGAGCTGCTGCGTGATGCTGTCTGCAATCAATTTGGCATCGATCTCGGGCTTGCGCACTTCTTCGATGTTCACTGCGACCGGCACGCCGAGTTGCTTGCCCAATTCGCGCTTGAGATTCTCGATGTCCTCGCCCTTCTTGCCGATCACCACGCCCGGACGAGCCGAAAAGATGGTGATGCGCGCGTTCTTTGCAGGGCGCTCGATCAATACGCGCGATACCGACGCATTCTTGAGCTTCTTTTTCAGGTACTCGCGCACCTTGATGTCTTCGGCCAGCATGCCGGCGAAGTCACGATCGCTGGCGTACCAGCGCGATGCCCAATTGCGGCTGACCGAAAGGCGAAAGCCGGTGGGGTGGATTTTTTGTCCCATATGTTCCTGGCCTCTTTCAGTTACCAACCGTCACGTACACATGGCACGTGGGCTTGCGGATCTGGTTGCCGCGACCCTTGGCGCGGGCGGTAAAGCGGCGCAGCGAAGTGCCCTGCTCGACGTAGATGGTCTTGACTTTCAATTCGTCAATGTCGGCACCGTCGTTATGCTCCGCATTGGCGATCGCAGACTCCAGAACCTTCTTGATGATCACTGCAGCTTTTTTCTGCGTGAACTGCAAGACGTTCAGTGCCTGGTCGACATTATTGCCACGGATCAAGTCGGCAACGAGACGGCCCTTGTCCACGGACAGGCGCACGCCGCGCAATGTTGCTTTGGTTTCCATGATGTTGCCTTACTTTCGCACGACTTTTTTGTCGGCCGGGTGACCCTTGAAGGTCCGCGTGAGCGCAAATTCGCCCAGCTTGTGGCCGACCATCTGGTCAGTGATATAGACCGGCACATGCTGCTTGCCGTTGTGCACTGCAATCGTCAACCCGATGAATTCCGGCAGGAACATCGAACGGCGCGACCAGGTCTTGATGGGTTTTTTGTCCTTGTTGGTCACCGCCTTGTCGGCCTTCTGGGCCAGGTGGTGGTCGACGAAAGGACCCTTTTTGAGTGAGCGTGTCATGTAGGTGCCCCTTACTTCTTGCGACGCGACACGATCATCACCTGCGTGCGCTTGTTGTTACGGGTGCGGTAACCCTTGGTCAGGTTGCCCCATGGATCGACAGGATGGCGACCTTCGCCGGTCTTGCCTTCACCACCGCCATGCGGGTGGTCCACCGGGTTCATGACCACGCCGCGCACCGTTGGGCGAATGCCCATCCAGCGCTTGACACCGGCCTTGCCCAGGCGGCGAAGGCTGTGCTCTTCATTGGCGACCTGGCCAATCGTGGCGCG
This sequence comes from Burkholderiaceae bacterium, assembly GCA_037968655.1. Lineage (GTDB taxonomy): Bacteria > Pseudomonadota > Gammaproteobacteria > Burkholderiales > Burkholderiaceae_C > CAISIP01. Next base: position 3,923 of record JBBKVW010000018.1, on the reverse strand, counting down.
GCAATCGATATGGATCTTGCGGACCTCGCCCGAGCGCAACCGAACCTGGGCATAGGTTCCTTCGCGCGCCAGCAAGGTCGCCGACGTGCCGGCTGAACGAACGATTTGCGCGCCCTTGCCGATCTGCAGTTCGACGCAATGGATGATCGAGCCAACCGGAATATTGCGGATTGGCAATGTATTGCCGACGCGAATCGGCGCCTCGGCACCATTGAGGATGGTCGCACCAACCTCAAGTCCGCGCGGAGCAATGATGTAGCGGCGCTCGCCGTCGGCATAGCAAACCAGGGCCAGATGCGCTGAGCGGTTTGGATCGTATTCGATACGCTCGACCTTGGCTGGAATGGCATCCTTGGCGCGACGGAAGTCGACCACACGGTAGTGGTGTTTGTGACCACCACCCTTGTGGCGCGTCGTGATGTGGCCATTGTTGTTACGGCCAGCATGCTGGAACTGAGGCTCGAGCAGAGGCGCGTATGGCTCACCCTTGTACAGGTGGCCCCGCGATACTTTCACCACGCCACGACGGCCTGGTGAAGTTGGTTTCATCTTGATGACAGCCATGATTACGCAGCCTCCCCGCTCAGGTTCAGTTCCTGGCCCGGCATCAGGGTCACATAGGCTTTGCGCACGCTGGCGCGGCGACCCATGGACTTACCAAAGCGCTTGGATTTGCCCTTGGTATTGAGTACCGATATGCCCTTGACCTGGACCTTGAACATCAGTTCTACGGCCGCCTTGATCTCGTGCTTGGTGGCGTCCTGCAACACCTTGAAGGTGACTGCATTGCTTTTCTCGGCAATCATGGTGGCCTTCTCGGACACGATGGGCGCCACGAGGACCTGCATCAAGCGGCCTTCGTCGTATTTCACGGCGTTCATGCGAACATCTCCTTGAGCTTGTCCATGGCCGCGCGGGTGACCAACACTTTGCGGTAATGGACCAGCGACACCGGATCGGCGTAACGCGGCTCCACCACCAGCACGTTGGCCAGATTGCGCGATGCCAGGTAAAGGTTCTCGTCGACCTGATCTGCGATTAGCAGAACCGAATCCATCTTCATGGCCTTCAGGCGCGCTGCAAACGGCTTGGTCTTGGGCGAGTCGACCGACAGCGACTCCACGACGGCCAGACGGCCTTCGCGCGCGAGTTGCGAGAAGATCGACGCCATACCGGCGCGATACATCTTCTTGTTGATCTTGTGGCTGAAGTTTTCGTCCGGCATGTTCGGGAAGATCCGACCGCCTCCGCGCCACAGTGGCGAGGACGTCATACCGGCACGGGCGCGGCCCGTTCCCTTTTGCTTGAACGGCTTCTTTGTCGAGTGCTTGACCTGTTCGCGGTCCTTCTGGGCACGGGTGCCCTGGCGCGCGTTGGCCTGGAAAGCCACGACCACCTGGTGCACCAGGTCTTCGTTGTATTGGCGACCGAAGACCGTCTCGGGAGCGTCAAACTTGGACGTTGCCTGGCCTTGTTCGTTCAGGAGTTCGAGCTGCATCAGTTCGCCCCTTTCGCGATTAGCACGGTGCCACTGGCCTTGATGGCCGGGCGCACCGAAACGAATCCGCCCGACGCACCTGGAATGGCGCCGCGGATCAGCAGCAGCTGGCGCGTTTCGTCGATACGGAAGATGTCGAGGTTCTGGGTCGTGACGGTTTGGTCACCCATATGACCCGTCATTCGCTTGCCTGGAAACACACGTCCAGGGTCCTGCGCCATGCCGATCGAGCCTGGCACGTTGTGCGAACGGCTGTTACCGTGCGACGCACGCTGCGACTTCATGTTGTGGCGCTTGATCGTTCCAGCAAAACCCTTGCCGATCGAGGTGCCCTGCACGTCGACCTTCTGGCCCACCACGAACACGTCGGTCACGGGAACCGAAGCGCCAGCCGCATATTTGGCGGCAGCATCAGCGGTAACGCGGAATTCCTGGATGATTTCGCCGGCTTCGACACCTGCCTTGGCAAGGTGACCAGCGGCGGGCTTGGTGACGCGCGACGCGCGGCGTGCGCCAAACGTTACCTGCAAGGCAACGTAGCCGTCGTTCTCTTGGGTTTTGATCTGGGTCACGCGGTTGTTGGATACATCCACCACCGTGACAGGAACTGCGTCCCCGTCGTCGGTGAATAGGCGCATCATGCCCACCTTGCGGCCCAGCAACCCGAGGGAGTTGCTCAGACTCATTTTTTTCTCCGTAACTTCCACCGGTGCGACTGCAATTGGCCGCGCCGTTGTGATGTGAAAGACTGTTGATAAATTTCTGCCGGCGTTGCTACGCAACATCAGCAGAGCCCGAAATTATATTCCGGATTTTGCGATCTGGCAAGGCAACTTGCAAACGACCTCGGCAATCATTGCCGCCAAGGTCGCTGGGCCCTCTCGCCAGTCGACTTACTGCAGCTTGATCTCCACGTCAACGCCAGCTGGCAGATCGAGCTTCATCAGCGCGTCAACCGTCTTGTCGGTCGGATCAACGATGTCCATCAAGCGCTGATGGGTACGGATCTCCAACTGGTCGCGGCTGGTCTTGTTTACGTGCGGCGAACGCAGAATGTCAAAACGCTTCATGCGCGTTGGCAAGGGCACAGGGCCCTTGACAATGGCGCCGGTGCGCTTGGCGGTATCGACGATCTCGGCTGCGGACTGGTCGATCAACTTGTAGTCAAACGCCTTCAGGCGGATGCGGATTTTTTGTTTGGTAGCCATGCTAATTCCTTGCTGTGCTGCGAATTACGCAATGATCTTGGCAACCACACCGGCGCCGACGGTCTTGCCGCCTTCGCGAATGGCGAAACGCAGACCTTCTTCCATCGCGATCGGGTTGATCAGCTTCACGGTGATCGACACGTTGTCACCGGGCATCACCATCTCCTTGCCTTCGGGCAACTCGATCGCGCCAGTCACGTCCGTCGTGCGGAAATAAAACTGCGGCCGGTAGTTGTTGAAGAACGGCGTGTGACGGCCTCCTTCGTCCTTGGACAGCACATAGATCTCACCGCTAAAGTGCGTGTGCGGCTTGATCGAACCGGGCTTGCACAGCACCTGGCCGCGCTGAACGTCTTCACGCTTGGTGCCACGCAGCAAGATGCCAACGTTGTCACCCGCCTGACCCTGATCGAGCAACTTGCGGAACATCTCCACGCCCGTGCAAGTGGTCTTCTGGGTAACACTGATGCCAACGATCTCTATCTCCTCGCCAACCTTGATGATTCCGCGCTCCACACGACCCGTCACCACGGTACCGCGCCCTGAGATCGAGAACACGTCCTCGACCGGCATCAGGAAGGCGCCATCGACTGCGCGCTCGGGCATCGGGATGTAGCTGTCCAGCGCTTCAGCCAACTTCATGATGGCCTGCTCGCCGAGTTCACCCTTGTCGCCCTCGAGCGCCAGCTTGGCCGAACCATGGATGATCGGGGTCGCGTCGCCAGGAAACTCGTATTTGTCCAGCAGCTCGCGCACCTCCATCTCAACCAGTTCAAGCAATTCAGCGTCGTCCACCATGTCGCACTTGTTCAGGAACACGATGATGTAAGGCACGCCCACCTGGCGCGCCAGCAAGATGTGCTCGCGCGTCTGGGGCATCGGGCCGTCGGCGGCCGAACACACCAAAATGGCGCCGTCCATCTGGGCCGCGCCAGTGATCATGTTCTTCACATAATCGGCGTGGCCGGGGCAGTCCACGTGTGCATAGTGGCGGTTGGCCGTCTCGTACTCGACGTGCGCCGTGTTGATCGTGATGCCGCGCGCCTTCTCTTCGGGCGCCGCATCAATCTGGTCGTATCCCTTGGCTTCGCCGCCAAACTTGGCCGCCAAAACACTCGTGATCGCCGCCGTCAAGGTGGTCTTGCCGTGGTCCACGTGTCCAATCGTGCCCACGTTCACGTGGGGCTTGGTACGTGCAAATTTCGCTTTTCCCATTT
>JBBKVW010000017.1:0-6831 GCA_037968655.1 Burkholderiaceae bacterium | reverse complement strand
GGAACCAACGACGCGCCGGTGATCACCGATGGCCCGGACAGTGTCAGCCTGAGCGAGACCAACGCCGGCCTTGCCAGCAGCGGGACCCTGACTGTGAGCGACGTGGACACCTCCGATGTGGTCACTGCCAGCATCGATGGGCTGGTGGTTGCCGGGACTTCGGACCGCTCGGATGCGGCAGCCCCGAGTGATGCAAGCCTGCTGGCGATGTTCGGCATCTCGCCAACGGCGATCCTGAACGGAACGCAGAACAGCGCCAGCCTGGCCTGGACCTTCAACTCCGGCTCACAAGCCTTCAACTACCTGGCCAACGGCCAGACGCTGATACTGACCTACACCGTGCGGGCGACCGACAGCGCTGGCGCACCGCTATCCAGCACCGAGACGGTCACCATCACGATCACCGGAGCCAACAATGCGCCGGTGATCACCGATGGCCCTGACGCCGTGAACCTTGACGAGACCAACGCGGGCCTGACGGCAAGCGGCGCACTCACGGTGACAGACGCCGACACCACCGATGTGGTCACAGCCAGCATCGATGGCCTGGTAGTCAGCGGTACGTCGAACCGCACCGATGCGGCAGCCCCGAGCGACGCGGCCTTGCTGGCCATGTTCGGCATCTCGCCCACGGTCATCCTCAATGCCACGCAGAACAGCGCCAGCCTGGCCTGGACCTTCAACTCAGGATCCGAGGCATTCGATTACCTTGCCACCGGACAGACCCTGATCCTGACCTTTACGATCAGGGCAGGCGACAACGCGCCGACCGCGCTGTCAAGCACAGAGACGGTAACGATCACCATCACCGGAACCAACGATGCGCCCGTCGTCGTCAGCAACGGTGGTGGGGCCGTGGCGAGCATCGACGTGATGGAGAACACGACCCAGGTGACGAGCGTCGTTGGGACCGATGTCGATTCGCCGACGTCATCGTTGCGTTTTGCACTCGCTGGTGGTCCGGACCAGGCTTTGTTTGCAATAGACTCGGTCAGCGGAGCGCTTCGCTTCGTCGTCGCACCCAATTTCGAAGCCCCCGCGGACGCAGGGGCAAACAACATCTACAACGTGACAGTTCAGGTCAGCGACGGCAGTTCCGTGGGCACACAGGATGTCGTTGTGACCGTGCGCGATGCCAATGACGCGCCTGTGCTGGGCAATGTGGCCGTGGGCATGAACCTGCAACTGGAAGACGCCGGCATGCCTAACCTTGCAGCCGGAACGCTGGTTTCCTCGCTGGTCGGGTTTACCGGGTCGTCCGGCGGAACGGCCAATGTGGGTGACGAAGACGCCGGCGCCAAGCTGGGCGTGGCGATCACGGCGGCAGACACGGCGCATGGCGACTGGTGGTATTCGGTTGACGACGGCGCGAACTGGATCGCGCTGGGCAGCCCGACGGCCTCGGCGGCGCGTTTGCTGGCGGCCGACGTGGACACACGACTGTATTTCCGCCCCAACGCCAACTGGAACGGCAGTCTTCCCGCGGCGCTGCTGTTCAAGGCCTGGGACCAGACGCAAGGGGCCAACGGACTGAGCGCCGACGTCACTGTCTCGGGCGGCTCCAGTGCGTTCTCCGTGGCGACAGCCAACGCGGGCCTGACCGTGCAATCGGTCAATGACGCGCCGCAGGGCAGCGATGGAACAGCCCAAACTGCGGCCGAGTCGGTGTATGTTTTTACGCAGGCCAGCTTTGCGTTCATTGACCAGGACGACAGCCCCGCGAACGCCTTGTCGGGGGTGTATGTTGACAGCCTTCCGCAGGCAGGCCAGCTTGCCCTTGCGGGCGTCAGCGTGCTGGCCGGCCAGTGGGTGAGTTCGGCCGATATCGCGGCCGGTCGGTTGACCTACACGCCGTCGACCGATGCGCAGGGCGCCACCCTGGTGTCTTTCAATTTCCGGGTTCAGGACAGCGGGGGCGTCGCTTTCGGCGGCGTGAACACAGACCAGAGCGCCCGAAGCATGCGTGTGACGGTCGGCTCGCCGATTCGGGCGGCGGCAGATCCGGTGATCCCGGTGACGATTTCCTCGCCGGTATTTTTTGAAACGCAATCGTCGGCCGATGCGCAGGCAGAACCGGCGCCGATCCGGTCGACCGCCGCCTCCGCCGGCGTTGCGACACAACGCGCACCGCAGGAGGTGTTTATTCGGTCCAACCAGAACCTGATCGATGCGATCGAGCCGTTTCACCTGGACATAGAGCCGTTTGTCGTATCCGGGCCAGGTGACTACCTCGGACAGGCCGGCGCGGTCAACGTAGTGCCCACCGCCACCGACCTGCTGGAAATGTTCCGGCTGTCCTTGCTGCGAACCACGCAAAGCGCCGACGCACAGGCGGCTGATGGCAACTCGTTTGAACGGGTGGTCGGACTCATGGCCGGACATACGAAACAACTTGAAGGCGATGCCGCCAATGAGCAGGCCCGGTTCGGTCTGAGTGCTGCCGAAGCGGCCAGCGTGGCGGGCATCCTGGTGTCGGCTGGCTACATCACCTGGGCGATCCGGGCCGGCGGCCTGCTGGCCACCTTGTTCATGGCCGTGCCGGCCTGGCGCAATGTCGACCCGCTGCCGATTCTGGCGCCGGAAGAAGACAAGCCCAAATGGACCGATGACAAGGAGCATGACCGCGAGGAGGCAGCGCTGTCGCGACTTTGGTCGTCCAATGCCGGCGACGCAACGCGCGCAGGTGCACGCTGATGGCCGATGTGAAGCGCTTCATCCGCAAATTGATGCCGGGCCCGGCAGCCCGGCTCAGCATGGGATTGACGTCGATGGTCGTCTCGCTGCTGCTGGCCGCCGACCTGGTGTTCGGCCTGCTGCCCGACCAGAACGAACAGCTGCGGCAACTGCGCAGCCGCATTGCCGAGAATTTGGCGATTCAAACTGCCACGTTTTTGCAAGCCGGCAATCCGCGCGCGCTGGACCGTCTGTTCGAAGAGGTGCTGGTGCGCGACAAGGACGTGACGTCCGTCGCAGTGCGCCGCGACGATGGGCAACTGACGGCGCAGGCCGGCGAACATGCCAGGTTTTGGGTTCCCCCGGCGCGTGGCAGCTCTGAGCTGGACTACATGCAGGTGCCGCTGGAAAGCAATGGGCGCAAGTGGGGTGCCGTCGAAGTGAGCTTCCAGCGCGCCGCGCCAGACACGCTGTGGCGCTGGCTGCGCCAGCCCTCCGTTTTCATGTTGCTGCTGCTGGGTTTTGGCAGCTTCGCCGGATTCACGCTCTACCTGCGGCGTGTGCTGGCGCATCTGGACCCGTCGGCGGTCATTCCCGACCGGGTACGCAGTGCCTTCGATGTATTTAGCGGCGGCGTGATGATCGTCGATACCGCTGGCCGGCTGATGCTGGCCAATACCGCCTTGCGCAACTGGATGGGTGGGCAGTTCGACGGCGAGTTGCAGGGCAAGGCGGTCGAGACGATTGCCTGGTTCAAGAAAGCGCTGCCGATGGATCGCAAGGAGCATCCCTGGGTGCGTGCGATGGCGACGGCGATTGCCGCCGAGGGCGAGCATATGGAGTTTCAGCTGGCCAGCGGTGAGACGCTCAAAGTGGTTGCCAATGCCTCGCCCATCATGGACGGCGTGCGCAAGGTGCGTGGTTGCCTGATCACGTTCGAGAACGTGACGCCGATCCATGAATTGAACGCGCAGCTGATCAAGTCGATGGCGGAGCTGGAAGAAACCAAGCGCCAGGTCGAGAAGAAGAACGAAGAACTGCGCCGCCTGGCAACGCGCGACCCATTGACCGGCTGCCTGAACCGGCGCGCACTGTTCGAGCAGCTGGAGCAGCTGTTCACCGAGAAGCATGCCTCAGGCGGCGCCTTGTGCTGCATCATGAGCGACATCGACCACTTCAAGTCGTTCAATGATCGCTATGGGCACGCGGTTGGCGACCAGGTTCTGCAGTCGGTCACGCGCAGCCTGTCCAGCGCCTTGCGCGAAGTCGATCTGCTGTGTCGCTATGGTGGCGAGGAGTTCTGCATCATCCTGCCCGAGGTGGACATGGCGCAGGCGCTGGCGATCGCCGAGCGGCTGCGGGTCGACATTCAGCGGCGCGCCGGTTCGTCGGTGCGTTCGACCGCGGGCCTCGAGGTCACTTCAAGTTTCGGCATCTCGCAACTGAGCGCGGACATCAGCGATCCGGCGCAGTTGATCGATCTGGCAGACAAGGCCTTGTACGCCGCCAAGGCAGCAGGACGCAATCGTGTGCTGCCGTATGTCGCGGCAGAAGCGCTTGCCTGAGTTCGGATCGTTTTTTCGTCAAACGCCGAACAGCGCGATCATCGATGACAGGTCGGCATTGACGTCCGGCATGATCTTGCCCAGGCAATCAGGGGACAGCCCGATGGTGTGCCAGGCAAAAGGGTCGATATGCGCAACAATTTCTGCCGGGTCGACCGCCTGGCCATCCGCCTGGGCCAGCAGCGCGGCGATATGAATCAACGCTGCTTCCAGCGCAAATGCGCCGGCGTCGTGCGGATTGTTCTGATGCCGGATCGACGCGCCAAAGCAGGGCGGTAGTTTCCAGGCTTCGGCCAATGCACCACCCACCTGCGCAAAGTCGCAACCGATCAGCCCACTCTCGGCCAGCGCCAGTTCACGTGGCGATATGGGTGGCTTGGTGAGCGTCTTGGCGACAAGCTCCGGGAACTTGGTGTACAGGATCATGTGCCCGAGATCGCTCATCAGGGCCTCGGTGAACACCCGCCCCAGATCGACCAATGCCGCCTCGCGCGCCAGCGCCGCGGCGGCCAGGCCACGATAGACGCTGCCACGCCAGAATTTCTTGACGTCCATCATCTCGGGCCTGACTTTGTCAAATGCCGCGACGACTGAACTGGCAAGCACCAGGTCATGCACCTGCAGCATGCCCAGCAGCGACACGGCGCGCGACAGCGAATCGACTTGCCGGCTCACGCCCCAGAAGGCGCTGTTGATGAGCCTGAGCACCCGCGCGGTCATCGCCGGATCGTGCGACAGCACGCGTGCAAGGTCCATGGCGCCGCTGTGACGATCGTCGATCACCTCCTTCACCTTGGTGAAGATGGCCGGCAGAGTCACCAGATTGACGCTGGACGCAACGACTTGTTCAGCAGTGGGCATGTCTTGATCCTAATGGATCAGGACATTCTAGGGAGCGATCGGCCGATTACTCCGGTTTTGCTAGCGTGCTGCCATTGGTGGATGAGACCTGGCAGGCCTTGCTGTGCATTAATGCACCGCTGCACAGGGCCCGCAGCAGCACCGTCGTCAACGATGGCAAACGTCTGGTGGCAGGGCCTTGCTAGGCCAGTAGCGCGTTGACACGTTTCACATAGGCTGCCGGATCGTCGGGCATGCCGCCCTCGGCCAGCAAGGCCTGGTCGAACAGGATGTGTGCCAGGTCGTTGAAGTGCACCGAGCCCTCGAGCTTTTTCACCAGCGCGTGCTCGGCATTGACCTCGAGTACCGGCTTCATGTCAGGCGCGCTTTGACCTGCCTGCTTGAGCATGCGCGCAAGCTGGGTGCTCATGCCATGGTCCTGCACCACCAGGCAGGCCGGGCTGTCGACCAGGCGCGTGGTCACGCGCACGTCTTCGGCCTTGTCCTTGAGCGCTTCCTTGAGCTTGGCCAGCAGGGGCTTGAAGGCCTCGGCGGCTTCTTCGGCGGCTTTCTTCTCGGCCTCGTCCTGCAGCGAGCCCAGGTCGACCGCGCCCTTGGCAACGCTTTGCAATGGCGTGCCGTCGAACTCGTGCACATAGTTCAGCGCCCACTCGTCGACCCGGTCGGTCATCAACAGCACTTCGATGCCTTTTTTCTTGAACACTTCGAGTTGCGGGCTGTTGCGCGCGGCGGCCGGCGTGTCGGCGGTGATGTAGTAGATGGCCTCCTGGCCTTCCTTCATGCGCGCCTTGTAGTCGGCAAAGCTGACCGTCATGGCGTCGGTGGTGCTGGAGGCAAAGCGCAGCAGCTTGGCCAGCCGGTCCTTGTTGGCGAAGTCTTCGCCCAGGCCCTCTTTCAGCACGGCGCCGAACTCGGCGTAAAAGCGGCTGTACTTGCCGGCATTGGCCTCGGCCGCTGCCTTGTCTTCTTCGCTGACGACGTCGGTCACGGCATCGGCGCCTTCGGCCGCGTCAGCGGGCTTGGCCTCGACTGGCTTGTCATGGCGCGCCATGTCCTCGAGCATGCTCAGCACGCGCTTGGTACAGCCTTCGCGGATCGCCTTGACGTCGCGGCTTTCCTGCAGCAGTTCGCGGCTGACGTTGAGCGGCAGGTCGGACGAGTCGACCACGCCCTTGACGAAGCGCAGGTAGGTCGGCAGCAGTGCCTCGGCGTCGTCCATGATGAAGACGCGCTTGACATACAGCTTGAGCCCGCCCTTCTTGTCGCGGTTCCACAGATCGAACGGCGCCTTGGCCGGTATGTAGAGCAGCTGGGTGTACTCGGTGCTGCCTTCGACCCGGTTGTGGGTATGGGCCAGCGGCGCTTCATGGTCGTGGCTGATCTGCTTGTAGAACTCCTGGTACTGCTCGGCCGAGATGTCCTTCTTGGGCCGCGACCAGATCGCATTGGCCTTGTTGACGGTCTCCCACTCGTCGGTGACGACCATCTCGCCGCCCTTGGTGGCGCCCGATTCGTCGCCCTCGACCTTCTCGCCTTCCTTCCACTCTTCCTTTTGCATCAGGATCGGCAGGCTGATGTGGTCCGAGTATTTGCTGATGATGCTCTTGACTTTCCAGTTGTTGGCATAGTCCTGCGCGTCCTCGCGCAGATGCAGCGTGACGCTGGTGCCGCGCTGCGCGCGTTCGATGGTCTCGACCTGGAAGTCGCCGGCGCCGCCACTGACCCAGCGCAC
>JBBKVW010000016.1:0-7191 GCA_037968655.1 Burkholderiaceae bacterium | reverse complement strand
TTCATCTACGACGGTGACGATTCCGATGCGGTCGGTGCCGGCGCGGGTCCGGATGGATCGGCTGCGATCGAAAAGCTGTTCGAGCACTTCTATACCCAGCGCGGCCTGCCGTTCAAGGGTACCGACTTCAGCGGCCGTTCCGACTACGGTCCTTTCATCGCGGTGGGTATTCCAGCCGGCGGCCTGTTCACCGGCGCCGAAGGCATCAAGACCGCGGAAGAGGCGGCCCTGTGGGGCGGCACTGCGGGCAATCAGTACGACCCCTGCTACCACCTGGCATGCGACACCTACGACAACATCAACCTGGGGGCATTCGAGGTGAACTCCCATGCGGTTGCGTATTCGGTGTTGCAGTACGCGATGAGCCTGGAGTCCATCACCGGCAAGCGCGGCAAGGGCAACTTCAGGCCTGAGTACTCGGGACCGCGTCAGGTCCGATAGGTCGGCCAGGCCCGCTTGATTGCAGGCCTATGCGACCAGCCCCGCACCTAAAGTGCGGGGCTTTTTTTCGCGGTCAGGATTGCACCCGCGGTGTATCCCGCATCCAAAGGCCGAAGAACCTAGGGAAATCGATGACAGATAACAGGGCCTGGTTCGCCTGCTGGGGCCTTGCATCCGCACACTAGCGAATAAACTGTTGCGCATTCGGTCTACCAGTCAGGTTCTTCGTGTCCAAGCCAGCCAGTTCCAGTGAAGTTGAACGCGTGGCACGCCTGCACGCGCTGCTGGTGCTGGACAGCGCGCCCGAACCGGTATTCGATGGCATCGTCAAGCTGGCGTCTGAAATATGCGGCGCTCCCATCGCGCTGCTGAGTCTGGTTGATACACAGCGCCAGTGGTTCAAGGCCAATGTCGGGCTGACCGGCGTCCAGGAGGCGTCGCTGGATCGGGCGTTCTGTGCACAGGCAGTTCGTGGCGACGATCTGTTTGTCGTACCTGATGCGACACAGGATGCGCGATTTGTCGACCACCCGATGGTGGCGCAACATCCGGGCATACGCTTTTATGCCGGTGCGCCATTGATCCTTCCGGGCGGGGCGCGGGTCGGGGCCTTGTGCGTGCTGGATTACGCTGCGCGCACGCTGACCGCGTGGCAGGCCGATACCTTGCGTGGCCTGGCCGGCATCGCCAGCCAGGCATTGCTGGCGCGCCAGGACCTGCAGCAGCTGGCTGCGGCGACGGCCGGCGTGCATGCGCAGGCCCTGATCGACAACGCTGCGCGCTACCGTGCCATGGTCGAGAGCCAGACCGATCTGGTGTCACTGGCGCAATCCGACGGGACTCTGATGTATGTCAATCCAGCCTACGCCCGGCACTTTGGTCGCACGTCCGAGGACATGATCGGATTGAACCTGTTTGATTTCATCCAGGCGCAGGATCGGCCCTTCGTGGCCAACCAGATCGCGCAGGCGCTGCAAAGCAGCACTATTCTTTCGAATGAGAACCGCATGATTGCCGTCGACGGGAGCGTGCGCTGGGTCGCGTGGACCAATGGATTTCAACGCGACGGGCAGGGCAATGCCATGCTGCATTCAGTCGGGCGCGACATCACCGACCGCAAACTGGCAGAGCAGGCGCTGGAACTCAGCCAGGCGGCATTGGCGCGCACCAGCCGCATCGCGGGCATTGGCGGCTGGCAATTGGAGCTTGCGACTGGTGCGGTGCACTGGTCTGACGAGACGCGCCGCATCCATGAGGTGGAGCCGGACTATGTGCCAACCCCGCAGGACGCGCTGGCGTTCTACACGCCCGAGGTCCGACCGTTGATCGAAAGCGCTGTCAATGCATGCATCAGGGATGGCACGCCCTGGGATCTCGAAATGCCGATGGTTACCGCCAAGGGTCGCGCAATCTGGGTGCGCACGCAGGGGCAGATCGAGTTGGACACCTGGAAGCCGGCGCAGCTCGTCGGTGCGTTTCAGGACATCAGCGAGCGCAGGCAATTGCAGCAGCGCCTGGCCGATGGCGAACGTTTTGTGCGCCAGGTTACCGACAGCCTGCCGATGCGCATTGCCTATATCGACCGCGACCTGCGGTTTCGCTTCGTCAACCAGGTCCACTGCGAGCGATTCGGCCGGCCGCGTGACGAGATCGAAGGTCGCACCCTGGTCGAACTGACCGGTCGCGTGAACCCGCCCGAGGTGCTGGCGCGGTTGCAGGCGGCGCTCTGTGGCGCCGCGCAACATTTCGAATTCTCGGAGACCGTCGGTGTTGTGCCGCGCCAATTTGCGAGCGACCTGATACCCGATGTAGGTGCGGACGGCCAGGTCAAGGGCTTGTATGCCACCGGCGTCGACATCACCGAGCGCAGCATGACCGAGCGTGCCTTGCGCGATTTGACCGGCATCATCGACAACACCAGCGACTATGTAGTGCAGACCGACTGGCGCGGCAACATTGTTTTCATGAATTCCGCGGCCAGGAAATGCGTCGGCGTTGCGCCGGAACAGTCGCTGCAGGGCTTGCAGTTCACCAGCTTTTACAACCAGGAGTCCAACCGCACTTTCATGGAGCAGATCGTACCCACGGTCAAGGATCAGGACATCTGGCTTGGTGAGGCGACGGTGCTGGCAGTCGGGGGACGTGAGTTGCCGGTCAGTTTGATCGTGATCGCCCATCGCGATGCGCAAGGCCGGGTGGCACGCTATTCATCGGTGATGCGCGACATTTCTGCCGAGCTGATTGCCAAGCAGGCGATGGCGCGCCAGGCGGCAACCTTGCGCTCGGTGGCTGAGGCGATTCCGGCCAGCGTTGCGGTGATCGGCAGTGACCGGCGCTACCGCTTTGTCAACAGCGCCTTCGAGCGCTGGATCGGTGCGTCGCGCGATCACATCGTTGGCCGCAGTCTGCTGCAGGTATTGGGAAAGGCAGACCATGAGCGCAGTGGCCCGTATGTCGACCGGGTGCTCAAGGGGGAATCGGTACAGTTCGAGCGCAGTTATTCGGGCCGCGGTGGCGCCACGCATATTGCGGTCAGCTATATCCCGCTGTGGATGGACGATGGCACGGTTGACGGATTCGTCGGCGTATTGCAGGACATCTCGCAGCACAAGCGCGAGGAAGTGCGACTGCTGCAATTGGCGCAGCGCGATGCATTGACAGGTCTGCTCAACCGGGGTGGCTTCGAGCTGCAGATGGAGCATGCGGTCAAGACCGGGGCCAGCGCGACCATGGCTCTGCTGTATGTCGACCTGGACCATTTCAAGCCGATCAACGACCAGCACGGGCACCCGGTCGGTGACCAGCTGCTGCGGCAGTTTGCCCAGCGCATGCTGGCGCTGGTGCGTCCAACCGACTTTGTCGCGCGCCTGGGCGGAGACGAATTTGCGGTACTGCTGATGGGGGTTCGGGAAAGCGCCAACGCACGCATGGTGGCCGAGAAGGTGGTCGTCACTGCGCGCATGCCGTTCGTGATCGACGGTCAGAGCCTGGCTATCGGCGCCAGTGTCGGCGTCGCATTTGGCGTACACGGCGCGACTGGCTGGCCGGGCCTGGTAGCGCGGGCCGACGCCATGTTGTATGCGGCCAAGAAGGCCGGGCGTGGTCGCCAGGCCGGCGAGGCGGTGTCAGACGCTGGGCGCTGAGGCGCTGGCGGGACGCTCAGGCCGGAACCAGGCGCAATCGGGTGATCTCGGACGCCACGCCAAAGCGCTTGGGCGGGCCCCAATAGCCGGTACCGCGGTTGGTGTAAACCCACAGTTGTCCCATGCGGCGCAGGCCGGCGGTGAAGGGCTGCTGGTAGGGCACGAAATACATCCAGGGCCAGAACTGCCCGCCGTGGGTATGACCGGACAACTGCAGGTCAAACCCGGCCAGCGCCGCGGCCGGGGCACTGCGCGGTTGATGGGCCAGCAGCAGACGCACAGCGGCCGCCCTGGGCGCGCCGGCCAGGGCCTTGGCAGCGTCGCTGCGATGGCTTTCGTCGAAGTGGTGGGCACTGAAATCGGCCACGCCGGCCACGATCACCATCGCGGTGTCGCGTCCAATCGCCATCGGGCTTGCGTCATCCTCACCGTCATGGTGCAAGACCCGATGCTCATTGATAAGCACCTGCATGCCCATGCCGCGCAGCGCATCGATCCAGGCGTGCGCCCCCGAGTAGTACTCATGGTTTCCGGTGACGAAAAAACTGCCGTGCGTCGATTGCAGTTGCGCCAACGGTGCGACATGCGATCGCAGTTCGTCGACCTGGCCGTCGATCAGGTCACCGGTTATGGCCACCATGTCGGCTTTCAATGTATTGACCCGATCCACGATGCGTTGCACCTGGACCCTGCGTATGGTCGGCCCGACATGCACGTCCGAGATCTGCGCCACCGTAAATCCGTGCAGGCTGCGCGGCAGGCCGGCTATCGGGACGTCGACATGCGTGACTGCGGCAGTGCGCCGCGCATTCCAGAAGCCCAGAACGCTGGCAAGCAAGGCCAGAACCGGCACCGCAATGGCGCTCCAGAGCTGCAACGGCGCCAGCGACACCGGTTCGTCCAGCGCCAGGTTTGCGATGATGGACAGGCCCAGCGCCAACACCAGCAGCGCATCGCGCAACAGCGTCAGCACGAACAGGCTCGAGAACAGGCCCATGCACAGCAGACCGGCCCAGGTGGCCACCACAAGCAGGCGACTGATTTTTTTGCGCCGACCAAGCAAACCCAGCGGCATCAGCAGCGCCGACGCCAGCAGCAAGAGCCAGAACAGGGTTTCGGCCGGTGCAAAAGCCTGGCCCAGCATGGGCGCAATGCGCCAGCCGACCCAGCTGTGCAAGAGGACGGACAACAGGAAGAACGGGGTAATGGACACGGAAAGATGCTGACGCGGGGGCAATCGGGTAGTTGGGGCGTGCCGGACCGGTTTCAAGCGACCGCTCGCCCCGAATGGCGGCTCAATTGCCTGCCTGGCCTATATGGTTTCACCAGGCTGCAATTGCCTGTTCCAGGCCGGCGCGGTAGTCGGTGACCTTGGGTGTCCATCCTGGCACTTGCGGCTTGTCTGCCGCGTCCGGCATGGCCAATGCGACCTGCTGCATATGCTCCTTGCGCACGATCAGCCGCATCAGCGGCGCGGCCAGACGCGGCACATGCAGCGGAAAGCGCGTGCCGACGCCGCGCGCGAAGTGGTCCATGAAGCGCATGAACGGAACTGCCGCGCCGCTGGTCGCATAGAGGATCTTGCCGGCATTGCCACGCTTGGCTGCGGCGAGCAGAGCGGCCACGGCGTCGTCGTGGTGCAAATGGAACTGGCCGGCTGTGCGCGCACCGGCCCAGTAAGGCCGGCCAAGGCGAAACGCCGTGCGATAGGCGCGCAGGTTCTTGCTGCTTGGCCCATACAGGTAGCCCAGTCGCACGACCACGGCCGGAACCGGGCCGGACAGAACCAGTTCTTCGCACTCCAGGATCGTCTGCGCCAGCGAGCGCAGTGGGTCTTTTTGCGGATCGGCGACGACGAAGGCGCAACTGGCATGCACCAGCAACTTCGCCTCGGTGCGCATGGCCTTGCGCGCGCCAGCCAGAGCGCTGCGCGCAAAGTCCTTCCAGGCATGGCCGTCGTGCAGCAGCGTGTTGGCTTGCTGCCCTGCGACATTGATATGCACGCTGGCGCGGCTCGTGTGCTGTGCCAGCAGTTGGCCAAGTTCAGATCGAGGGTCGGTGATGGAGAGGGTCATGGGGTGTTCGCTACTTTGGAGTTTTTGTGTGCTTTGCCGTTGCTCAATCAATTGCGCGGCCGAGTCGACGCACCAGCACGCCTCCGACCCGCCGCACCAGCCAGCGTGGCGCCGCGCGCCCGGCCATCGTCGCGGCACGGTTCAGTGCACCCGGCACGCAGATCGCCTCGCCTTGCATGCAGGCATCAAAGCCTTGGCTGGCAACCGCATCGGCGTCGCCAATGAGGAATCCAGGCAGCTTGTCGAGCTCGGCGCTGGCGTGCTGCGCCTTGTCCAGCATGGCGGTGGCCGTGATGCCGGGACACAGGGCGGTGATGGTGACGCCGCTGCCCTTCAGTTCTTCGGCCAGCGACTCGCACAGCGACAGCACATAGGCCTTGGTGGCGGCATAGGTCGCCAGCATCGGTATTGGCTGGAACGCGGCGATCGAGGCCACATTGAGCACCCGGCCCTGGCCGCGCGCAATCATGGCTGGCAGGAAATGCGCCAGCATTTCGCTCAAGGCCGTGACATTGAGATCTATCAGTTCGCGATGCCGCGTGGCCGGCATGTCGACAAAGGCGCCGTGCTCCAGCACGCCGGCGTTATTGACCAGCACATCGATCGAACGCCGGGCACGGCGCATTCGTGCGGCCAGCTGCTGCGCGGCGCCGGGCTGTGCCAGGTCGACCGGTACCACCCACGCCTTGATCACATATTGCCTGGCCAACTGCCGCGCCAGCTGCCGCAGCTTGTCGGCATTGCGCGCCACCAGCACCAGATCGAAGCCGGCCGCAGCGAAGCGCCGCGCCAATGCCTCGCCGATGCCGGACGAAGCGCCAGTGATCAGCGCGATCTGAGGTGTGGGAGAAGTTGTGGGGGACATGGAAGCAATAGTCGATTGACCGCGTTGGCCGATTGACCGCATTGGCCATGGGCCAGACGCCGGGACGGATCGAAGAGTGAGCGGGGGACAGAGCTTAACCCGGCACTGGTGATCCGCGCCACGCAAAGGCCATGAGACGACCCGCTTAGGTAGGGAGCTCAACCCGCGCGGGGGCCATCAGCTCAGCCACCGCAGGACAACACCTTGCCTGTGGCTGGCCGACCGGTTTTCAGTCGGCGGCGAAGCAATAGAACAATCCTGCGCCACCGGTTCGCGCCAGCGCATCCTGGCTGCACCCGATTGAGTTGTGCGATGAGTTCCAGGACATCGACCAGGCGTCCGACGCCAGGCCGCTGCGGTCGTGATGGCCGGTCATGGCCGAGCCATCGCCGCTCTTGGTCCATTCACCGCAGGTCATCTCTGGTTGCCCCGGTGCCGACGAAAACCCGGTGCCATCCAGGCGTGAGCCGGTCAGGATGTCATGCTGGTTCGGCGTGTCGCCACGGCCCTTGATCAGCATGCCTTTTTCATCCAGCGCCGTATCCTTGGTGAGCAGATTGTCGCCATGCAGATGCGCGACATCGCGGGCGATCAGCGCGCCCTTGGCGTTGAACCAGGGACCTTTGCCGATGCGGTCGCGCGCATCGACGACCGGCGTGGTGCTGGT
>JBBKVW010000015.1:0-3101 GCA_037968655.1 Burkholderiaceae bacterium | reverse complement strand
TGATGCACCCGTCTCGGGCGCCACCGCCGGTGCCGCAGCTTGTGCCCGCAGACAGGCGCCGAGCCCGAGCGCGACGGCCCGGTGGTAATCCGCCAGCGCACGCACCGATTGCTCGTATTGACCGATGCTCGCCGCAGCCAGGGACTTCATCGTGCGCACCACCGACTGCAGGTCGGCGGCACTGGCCATGGTGTGGCGCAACTGCGCCAGGCCGTCACTCATGGCGTGGCCTGGCGCGGCTTCCCGTCAGCAGCCTGTGGGCCCGCCTCTGCCTCTGGCGCCGAGTCCGGCGCCATCGACGCCAACGCAGCCCGTGCAAGGACCAGCAGGCTCTCGCGATCGGCCGGCAGCAGTTGGTCGGTTCCAATCAGTCGGGCCGCCACGTCCGGCGGTATCTGGTCGGCCACGCCACACACCGCCTGTTCGGCCTGCGTCATGGCCTCGAGCGCGACGCCATCGAACAAACCCTGCGTCAACGCGAGCAGGACCAGAATCTGTGCGCCGACGCCCAGCGGGGCGGACTCGGGTTGCTTCAGGCATGCCCGTATGCGCCGGCCGTGCTCGATCGTCTTGCGCGTGGCTCCAGGAACTCCTTGTCGACCGCCGCGCGCAGTTGCTCCAGGCTGGCACCTGCGATCGCCCGGCGTACCGATACCGTCACCTGCGCGCCCGCCTTGACCAGTACACCTTCGTCGACCGCGACAAACAGCTCGCCGCCAGCGGCTGTCTCGTACACGAGGATGCCCGGCACCAGCGCCGCCACGCAGTCGAGCCGACGCGGCAACAAGCCGAGCGAGCCCTGCAGCGTCTGGGCGACGATGCGCAGCACGCCGGTCGCGCTGGCGAAGACCCGAAACGGCAACAGGATCTCAAGCTGCATCGGCATGTGCGGGTTCACCGGCCGCCTTGGCCTTGGCCTCGTCGACGGCGCCTATCATGTACAACGCGCTTTCGGGCAGGTCCTCGAACTCATCGCGCAAGATGCGTTCGCAGCCATCGAGCGCATCCTGCAGCGGGACCAGTTTGCCCTGCTGCGCGGTGAACTGTCCGGTGGTGAAGAACGGCTGGGTCAGGAAGCGCTCGAGCCGGCGCGCACGTGCCACGGTATTGCGATCGTGCTGCGACAACTGCTCCAGGCCCAGCATGGCGATGATGTCCTTGAGCTCGTTGTACTGGGCCAATGTGCGCCGGATCTCCTGCGCCAGCGCATAGTGCCGTTCGCCCACGATGCCCGGCGTCACCATCTTCGAGCTCGACTGCAAGGGGTCGATCGCCGGATACAGGCCTTCACTGGCGCGCTTGCGCGACAACACGATCGAAGCCGACAGATGCGAGAAGGTGTGCACCGCCGCCGGCTCGGTGAAGTCGTCGGCCGGCACGTAGACCGCTTCGATCGCTGTGATGGCGCCGTGGTCGGTGTTGGCGATGCGCTCCTGCAGGCTCGACAACTCGGTGCCCATCGTGGGCTGGTAACCCAGGCGCGACGGCATCTGGCCCATCAGGCCCGAGACTTCGGAGCCGGCCTGGATGAACCGGAAGATGTTGTCCACCAGCAGCAGTACGTCACGATGTTCGTCATCGCGAAAATACTCGGCCATCGTCAGCGCCGCATGCCCGACCCGGAACCGTGCGCCGGGCAATTCGTTCATCTGGGCGAACACCATCACCATGTTCGGCAATACGCCGGCCTCCTGCATCTAGCGGTGCAGCTCCTCGCCTTCGCGCGAACGTTCGCCAATGCCGCAGAAGATGCTCACGCCTTCGTGATGGCCGACCATGTTGTGGATCAATTCGCTCAGCAGCACCGTCTTGCCGACGCCGGCGCCGCCGAACAGGCCTGCCTTGCCGCCGCGATCGAGCGGCACCAGCACATCGATCGCCTTGATGCCGGTCTCGAATATCTTGGACGTGGTGGATCGGCGCACCAGCGGCGGCGGCGCATGGTGAATCGAGCGCCAGCGCACGTCGGTGGGCGGAGCACCCCGGTCGATCACATTGCCGAACACGTCGAACATGCGCCCCAGGCCACCGCGTCCGACCGGCACCATCAGCGGCCCGCCGGTGTCGCGCACCGCCATGCCGCGCGCCAGCCCCTACGTGGGCGTCAGCGCAATGGCGCGCACATGGCGGGCGTCGCGTTGCGCATGCACCTCCAGCACGACCCGCTCACCTTCGCCGGCGCGCAGGACCGAGCGTATCGGTGGCAGCGCGCCATCGAAATACACGTCGACGACGCTGCCGCGCATCGCTGCCACAACACCGCCGGGTGTTGCGCCGGTCCTGGTAGCACTAAAACGATCCATCGCGTCCATTCATACGGGTTGCGCAGCGGCATGCCAACCCTGGCGGGAGCACGCGACTGGAACCCATGGCGCCATTGTGAGTGCTCGCCCGACTGGCAAACGCGTCAGCCGCAGCCCGCCGGCACCTGTTCTTGATTCACATCAATAAACAGCGAGCCCTGCCAGTTTGGCAACGGCCACGCCCGGCTGTCAGCGCATGACCGGCCGGCGATCCTCGACCCCGTTGCGGCCGTTATGCAGATTCGAAAGCACATGCTCCTGGTGAATCAGGCGCCAGGACAGCATCTTGTGCGCCATCTCCAGCAGCACCGCGCGGTGCGCCGGGTCGCGTGCGAGGTCGTTCATCTCGTGCGGATCGTTCTGCAGATCAAACAGCAGCGGTGGCAGCGCGGCAAAGAAAACATACTTCCAGCGTTCGCCGCGGATGATGGCAAGCTGGCATTCGTCGGGCGTCAGGCCCAGTGCCTGCTCGGCGTCCAGCCCGCTGTAGGGTCCCGAGCGAAAATCCAGTTCCATATGCGCCTCGGTGCGCCAGCGTGCAGGCACCTCGCCACGCAGAAAGGGCAGCAAGGAGCGTCCATCGCATTGCGCCGGCGTATCCAGCCCCAGCCAGTCGATCATGGTCGGCATCAGGTCGACCGATTCGGTGAACGCGTCCACCTGGCGCCCACGTGCGTTGTCGCCAGCTTCGCGCGGGTCGCGCACGATCAGCGGAATATGAAAGCTCTGGTCGAAGTACAGCTCCTTGCCCCAGGTGTAATGGTCGCCGCCCATCTCCCCGTGGTCGCAGGTGAAAAG
>JBBKVW010000014.1:0-7987 GCA_037968655.1 Burkholderiaceae bacterium | reverse complement strand
GACGACCGCATCACCCTCCTGCGCGAAACCAACGCCTCGCTCGAAGCGATCGCCCAGGCGCTGTTCAAGTCCTGGTTCGTTGATTTCGACCTCGTGCGCGCCAAGATGGAGGGGCGGGTGCCAGATGGCATGGATGAGGACACGGCGGCGCTGTTCCCAGATGGGTTCGAGGAGTCGGAGTTGGGGTTGGTGCCGAGTGGTTGGCATGTCTGCGCGCTGGATGAGATTGCGACCTTCCTGAATGGTCTCGCTTTACAAAAGTACCCACCGACTGGTGCCAGCGACCTTCCAGTCATCAAGATTGCGCAACTGCGCAAGGGCGATGCCGTCGGAGCGGATATGGCATCCAGAGGCATGAAGCCTGAGTACATCATCCAGAACGGCGATGTGCTGTTCTCGTGGTCTGGCAGCCTGGAGGTCGAGCTTTGGTGCGGAGGTGAAGGGGCATTGAATCAGCATCTATTCAAGGTCACGTCAACAAAGTTTCCCAAGTGGTTCTATTACCTTTGGACTCTCCGGCACCTAGCGAGCTTCCGCCAGATCGCAGCCAGCAAGGCCACTACCATGGGGCACATCCAGCGCGGCCACCTAACAGCCGCGAAGGTTGTACTGCCGTCTGATGATGTGCTTGCAATTGCCGACTCAGCATTGGAGCCAATTTTGGAGAGGCGGATCCAAAATGCCCAGCAAGTCCGATCTCTCGCCAACCTGCGTGACACCCTTCTCCCCCGCCTGATCTCCGGCCAACTGCGCCTCCCAGAGGCGCTGGCCGAACTGGACGAGGTCACTTGATGGCTGTACCTGATGTCGCTGACCTGCTCAGCATGCTCGACCGCCTCGAGCACGAGACCGCTGACGACCTCGAAAGCGAGTTCCTCGATTTCAAACCCGCCCAGGGGCCAAAGGAGGACTTGAGGCTGGCCTGCGAGTACGCGGTCTGTTTTGCCAATGCTGGCGGCGGTGCCGTGGTGTTCGGTGTGGCTGACAAGCAGCACGGGCGCGCCCGTGCGATCCACGGTGTGCGCGGTTACGACCTGGATGTGTTCCGCCGCGGCATCTTCGACGGCACGCAGCCCGGCGTGGCGGCGGAGGTATTCGAGATCGAGGTGCCTGAGGGGTCGGGCAAGTTGCTGGTGGTGCGCGTGCCAGAAGGCGACAGCAAGCCGTATGGCACGGCGGCTGGCCTGTTCAAGCAACGGGTGGGCAAGAACTGCATGCCGCTGGACCCTGCAGCCTTCCAGCGCGCCCAGGTGCGCAGCGCAGCTGTCGATTGGAGCGGCGCACCTGCACAGGGTCTGACGCTGCAGGACCTGGATCCGCTGCAGATCGAGCGGGCACGGCAGGTGCTGCGCAGCAAGGCGCCAGCATCGGTCTTGCTGGAGCTGGCCGATGCGGCGTTCCTCAGCGGTATCGAGGCGGTGCGCAATGGCCAGGTCACGCATACGGGCTTGTTGCTGTTCGCCCGACACGAGGTGTTGTCGCGGCATTGCCCGCAGGCGCAGTTCCATTACGTGCTGCACGACGGCGAGACAAGCGTGGCGCGCAATGACATCGATCGCCTGCCTCTGCTCGAGATCGTCGAGCGCATGGAGCAGTTTTTCACGGGGCCGCTGAACCCGGAAAAGGAGATCGAGCTGGGTTTGTTCAAGCTGCGCATCCCGCAATTCCCGTTGGAGGGGGTGCGCGAAGCGATTCTGAACGCGCTGACGCACCGGGACTACCTGAATCCGGGCGAAGTCCTGGTTCGGCATTCGGCCAAGGAACTGGTGGTTACCAGCCCGGGAGGCTTTGTGGCGGGCATCACGCCCGAGAACATCCTGCGTCACGAGGCCGTGCCGCGCAACCGCACGTTGGCCAATGCGCTGGTGAAGTTGCGGCTGGTCGAGTCGGCGGGCGTCGGGCGCTGGCGCATCTTTCGCTCGGCGCTGGTGTTCGGCAAGCGCCGTCCTGAGTACGTGACTGATGGACACGCGGTTACGCTGCGCATGTTCAACCGGGAGACCCATGACACGCTGGCCGGGCTGATCGCCAGGCTGGACGCACAGGGGGCCGAGGTGGGGCTTGACCAGATGCTGGTGCTCGATGCCTTGCTGGGGCAAGAGTTCATTGACGTTGGGCAGGCGGCGAACGTATTGCAGTTGCCCCGGGATGACGCCCGGCGGATTCTGGAGGGCATGTGCCTGCCGCCCCTGGGATTGCTAGAACGCAAGGGACACACGGCGTCGGCGACGTTTCACCTGGCCAAGGGTGTTGCCAAGGACCTCAAGGGCAAGGCTGCGTACACCCGGACCCGCGGTCTCAACCCGATCCGATATGCCGAGATGGTGCGGGAGTACCTGCGCGACCATCAGCAGATCGTGAATTCCGAGTTGCGCGAGTTGCTGGGGTTGGGCAACTCACCTACGGCACAGGTGGAGGCGTCGCGCTACTTGAAGAAATGGAGTCAGCCAGGTGAAGGCTTCCTGGACCGGCGACGGCTTGGCAGAACCTATGCCTATACCTTGCGGCGCGATGCTTAGCAGTGAGCTTAGCAATCGCCCGTTGGTAAAAAATGTTCAATCAAATCAACCGCTTGCGGCTTAGCATGTTAAGCATCTTGCTAAGCATCAGAGGTGCGTCCGCATGACCGAAGACCAGCTCGAACGGGAGGCCTTGGGCTGGCTCAAGGACGTGGGCTATGCCCATTTGTACGGGCCTGATATTGCCCATGATGGGGCCGCACCAGCAAGGACGACGGCCGCACCGCCGCAGGCTTCGCGCTGGCCGGGCAGCTGGACCACGACCTACACACCGAACGGGCCTTCACCGGCGTGCGCAAGCGCACTGCGGCAGGCTTTCCCGTCGGTCGCCCGCGCGTGCCCTCCACCACTGAGGCCCGCATCGTGGCGCTGGTCCGTGCTGGCACCTCCACCGAGCGCATAACGCGCCTTGTCGGCTGCGGCAAATCCACCGTGTATCGCGTGCGTGACGAACTCAAGTTGCCCGAGGGGGCCGCATCGTGACCGACGAACCACGCCGCACGGGCACGGCCATCAACCCGGTCGGCAGGCCCAAACGCCACGACCTCGCCACGTTGCCGACCCTGAACACTGCGCAACTCGACGCCATCCGCTCGCTGGCGCGCGAAGGCGTCCGTGAGATGACAGCCCGTCGTGCCCTGGGCCTTACGCCACAACAGTGGAAGGCCCTACGCGCCGACATGCCCGATGGTGAGCTGTCGCTCTTGTCGCTGGCACTCGCTGAAGGGCTCGCCGAAGGTCAGGCCGACGTGATCGCGTTCATGAAGCGGCGCATGACTCAAGACAATAGCGAGACGGCCGCAACCTGGCTGGCCTCTGCCGTTTTCAAGCTCGGCAAGCAAGGAGGCGACGACATCGCGCCGCGCGTCTCCATCATCATCAACGCGGCCATGTCACCCGAGGAGTACCGCCGCATGATTGAGGTAGTGCCGTCATGACCGCGCAGCGCATCGAGCCGACACAGCCAGCGGTGCCACACCCGCATCCACGGTCGGGCGCTGACCCGACCATCTACGTGTTCATGGATGCCGAAGGAACCGAGGTGCGGGCCAAACGGCGCGACTTCGGCAAGCGATACGGCATCAACCCGGGCAGCATGACCGACCTCCTGCGCCGAAAGGTGCAGACGGCGCACGGCTGGTGCTACATCGGCCCGGCCGACGATCAATCAACCGGTTGACTCGCTGATTTCCGATGCGTCGGGGTCATACGAAAACCCTCGAATGCTCTCTTTGCTAAGGTAGGTGGAGTCAGGGAACTGCGATCGCCGAAGTGACACGAGCGCCCCAATCCGGAAGTCTTTCATCCGTCCAATCCCGTTCGGGACCGCATCAAAGACGAACTTGTAGGCGTCATCCGGCATTGTGAGGTAGAGCTTCGCCAGGACAACATTCACTTTGCTCGTCGCTTCGAGCATTGCCCGCTTGTCCTCGTAAGGAATGGCGTTGGCGTTGACCTTTTCCAGGCCGTGCTTTGCGACTAAGTCTCCGGCCACAAACTCCAATTCGTAGAGCAACTCGGCAATCTTTGAGTGAAGCTCGTTGCGGAGTGAGTGCCTTCCCAACTCGATTTGGAAACTTGCTTCTACTTGCTTGACAAGACCTGTGATATGGGCGATGTCTTCCTTTGTGGCTTGGCTTTTCGCCTTCTCGCCCACATAGCTCTTCGCATAGAGTAGCAATCCGCCGACTACGAATTGAAGGCCGAGTATTGCGAGAATGGCTACGTCCATGATTTGGAATCTCATTGATGCCTACCGAATGGCGTTGATCTGACAGGCTACGGTACAGCCAGCGGATCAAATGCATCTGGGTGCACGGGTTCAATTTGGTCTCGAGCGCGGCATGCGCGTTTCAGTGCGCGGGCGTAGCCGGACTTGCCGCTGCCGTTGCCACCGAAAATCACGGTCAAGCCGATGGTGGCAAAGGCGAGCACCTGCCCACTTGCCAGACGATTGAGGTGCTTCGTATCCCGCATTGCCTTGAGCACCACCGGCGCTGCGGCAGTTTGGTTCGCGGGAAGGTGCGCGGCAGACAACGGCACTGGAACTAGGTTGCTCGGATTGGGCAGTTGATGTTCAGCGAGCAATAAGTCATAGAGATCGGCCATGTCCTGCTCCGTGAGACCAGTCTTTGGCGCAAGGAAAAGGCGGCGTATCGCGTCCTGCTGCCAAAGCTTCAGCTCGCTTTGGGACCATTTCAGGATTTCGTCCAACAAAGCCATCGCGCCTCCCCTTGCTGACGTGCCTGTGAGAATGCATAACTAGCCACCGGCAGTTTTCAGTCCGCCTATCGTAGTAGGGTTTGCTCGAACGATCGAAGAAAAGCAGTCAGCTGCAGCGACGCGGCAAAGTCGAGGACAAGTCCATCCGTTCAATTTGCGCCAGCCAGCGGATGGTCGAGAAGGGCATCTCGCTGGCAGCAATGAGGACTCAGTCGCCCGACCCGCAGACGATCAAGCCGTCAAGCCCAACCCTGACCCATTGACTCGCCGCTGCACCTGCCCCAGTGACCACACTCCCCCGCGCGGTGCTTTGCTGCCCAGGTCGTTCAACTGCAGCACTATTGCCGGCGGCTCAGCCCTTGGGCGATGAACCCGGTCAGCAACGGCATCAATCTGGCGCCTAAGGCCTTGGCAGCTACTTGACGGCCCTGAGTATGTTTTTTGAGGTTGGCAGGTCCTGTCGCCCCCAGATCCACGCCACGGGCTTTTGCCGCGGCCAGTGCGTCCCGGGTGCGCTCGTCGATTTGCCGCGCTTCATGATCAGCGTGGCGAGCATGGACATGATGGTGTGCCTGTGCTGCAGGCTCGAGCTGCTATGCGTCATGGTCGCTATGCCGGGAAGTTCCCAAGTGCCTGCGCCAGGCGGGCCTGTCATACCCAGGGGAAGAGGGCGCCATGTGAGGTTGGGCGAACACGTACACGGTTGATTCCAGAGGCAGCGCGGTCTTGCAGCTTAATACGCGCGCGGCACCGGCCATGACGCGAGCCGCAATCGGTCGCCAAGCCGTCGATCCCACAATGTCAGCGATCCGCACTGCTTCCGGGCTACCCAATTGCGCTCGGGCCGGGCCATAATCCGGCTAATAGCGACGGCCAGAGTTCTAATCCCCTATCACCACCGCCCCTGGCGTGGTTCAGTCCAACAAGGTTTGTCTGCCGCTTGAGGTGCTATAGGTGTCTACAGATTTGGTTGTGCGGCAGATAAACGCTTTTCGTTATGCGTCAATGACACTCCGCGTCGAGGCAAACCGCCAATAATCGTTGCATGCAGCAAGCGCCAGTCCAGTGTCCTGCATATCGTGTGTTCCTCTCTCATGGGGGAGCAGATAGCTTCATTGTCAAACACATCGAGCCAAAGCTTGTTGAGACTGGCGCAACCGTCTTTGTTGATCGGGGCCAAATCAAATACGGCGATGACTTCAGACGAATGATTTTTCAGGAGTTGAACTCGTGCCAAGAGTTACTACTGCTCATTACGCCAACCTCGGTCTCTCGACCGTGGATCTTCGCCGAGCTTGGCGTCGCCATATCGCGCAGTGTGAGGGTGATCGCAGTGCTGTATGGAGTTCCCGAGCACGAACTGCAGAGCAAGGGCGTACTGTCTTTGCTGGGAACCAGCCACTACGTCGAGCTAAACGACATCGATCAGTACTACAGCGAACTCCGCGCACGCATCAACGGTCATCGCCATGAGTGACATCTTCATATCCTATGCGCGCGAGGACGCTCCGATAGCTGAAGCTATTGCGTCGAAGCTTCGGTCTACTGGCTTCAGCGTATTCATTGACAAGGAAGTACTGGTAACTGGCGAAACATTTGCAGATGCAATCCAAAACGAAGTCTTGTCAGCTCGCCTTGTAGTTCTAGTGCTATCTCGAAATGCACGCCGTAGCCGTTGGGTTCAGCAGGAGTTAATTGCAGCGCTGGAAGGCGGTGGGTCTCGTGAGGTTCTTCCAGTACTCATTGACGACGAGGCTGAAGAGAATGTTCTCTGGCCCTTGGTCGCCAACCGACAGGCGATCCGAGAAATTGACATTTCGAAGTTGCCGGACCTTGTCACCAATCTGGCAAGGCGACTGCTGAATCTAGATGAGCCGTACGCTGGCTCACCGGCTCGCGCTGGAAAACGATCGGTAGCCATAGCGGCCACCTTGGGTGCCGTTGTTTCAGTCCTCGTCGGCTCGCTTGTGTTCTGGCAGACGCCAGACAAACCGCCGAATACCGTCGAACTCACGCCGACTCAAGGCACCACGCCTAAGCCGCTATTGCCCACCAGCCAGGCAAGTGCCCCAAGCTTGCCTGGTCAGCTTGCCTCTTGCCGACTTCCCGAGCACGGAGTCGAGGATTGGAAGAGCAAGCAACAGCTTGTAATTGACTCTGGTTGGATCAAGGGTGGCTCTTCCCCAGGCGAATTTTGCAGTGCTCGAAAGGCTGAGCTTCAGCAGAGAAGTGGAAACCACGAAATTGAGATCAAGTCGATGGGGGAACGGCATAAGTCGGAGTACACGCCGTTCAAGCACGATTTCTATTGGTATACATGTGTCATCGAAGACAAGGCCGAGCCAATCTACAAGTTGGCGCCGAACACGGCCTGCCCAGTGTCGAAGTGACGCATAACCTTTCCATCGATCGGACGCCCTTCGGTCTGCGGCCTCCAGTCGCCGCTAATGTCAAAGGCTATGACTGAAATTACAGTCGTGTTTTTTATGGATTTTCTGTCTTTCCTTTGGCTGCTTGGTCTGCCGGCCTATTGGTTGTTTTTCAGTGCTTCAGCGGAGCGAAGGGGCGTAGTTGAGAAGTTGGAGTGGTATCGCAAGCAGAGGTTTTGGCTATATGGCCGCTCGGCGCTGACGTTCTCGGACAAATCGTCGTCAAGCTGTCGAGTTCGTCCATAGCAGCACTCGAGCGTTTGCCGCAGCCGGATCCTCCAGGATTCGGTACGTCGCGGCACGCGACAGTTTGAGCAGCCTGGCCACGTCCGAGACTCCCTTCCCGTCGCTCGTCATGTTGACCGCTTCGGCTACGCAACACTGCGCTCCCCCGCCTGATCTCTGGCCAACTCCGACTCCCAGACGCCGAAGCGCAAGTGGCGGAAGCCCTCTGACCTGATCAGCATGTTGCGGACTCCCCCAGTCTGGGTGGCACCCGCCAGAAAAGCCGTGCTTTTTATACATATGCCGCGTAACATGTATAGAAATTCCGACTTTCTATGCATTTCCAGTTTGTGCC
The DNA here is from genome assembly GCA_037968655.1 of Burkholderiaceae bacterium. Taxonomy (GTDB): domain Bacteria; phylum Pseudomonadota; class Gammaproteobacteria; order Burkholderiales; family Burkholderiaceae_C; genus CAISIP01. The sequence continues at coordinate 236 of JBBKVW010000014.1, read as the reverse complement.
CCGCCCATCGTGAAGCCGCTTGAAACCCTCGACCCAGCGCGGTTCGATTCGCCGGCCATCCTGAAGAAGCTGGCGTCGAGCAGCCGGCGGCTGGCTGAACTCAAGGGGCTGGCGGGGTCGATTCCGAACCAGGGCATCTTGATCAACACGCTGGGCTTGCAGGAGGCCAAGGACAGCTCGGAGATCGAGAACATCGTCACCACCCACGACGAGCTGTTCAAGGACGATGTGCACCC
>JBBKVW010000013.1:0-3757 GCA_037968655.1 Burkholderiaceae bacterium | reverse complement strand
CGCCTGCGCGGTGGGGCCGCGCTGGCGGCCTGGCTGGTGTGCGCGCTGCCGGTGCTGATGGGTTTCTTGCTGCCGGTGCTGTTCATGTTCCGGCCGCTGGCGGCAGATTGGGAACTGCTGGCCTGGGGAAAATTCCTTGAATGGTCGCTCAACAGCCTGCGGCTGGGCTTGGTGACGGCGTTGCTGTCGGTTGCCATTGCCTTGGCGCTTGCCTTTGCGCTGCGCCGCAAACCAGACGCACTGACGCGCGCGGTGGCGCGGCTCGCCGGTCTGGGCTATGCCGTGCCGGGGGCAGTGATCGTGGTCGGCCTGTTGTTGCCGCTGGGCTGGTTGCAGGCCGCGTTGCCGCAACTGGGCATTGGCTATGTCATCACGGCCACGTCGATCGGCCTGGTATGGGCCTACCTGGTGCGCTTTTGCGCGGTGGCTTTGCAGTCGGTGCAAAGCGGCTACACCCGCATTCCGGCCAGTTTCGATGACTCGGCCCGCACCCTGGGCGCCAGTGGCTTTCAGTTGCTGCGGCGGGTGCACTGGCCACTGCTGCGGCGCTCGACGGCAGCTGCCGCGCTGCTGGTGTTCGTCGACGTCATGAAGGAGTTGCCGGCCACGCTGGTGCTGCGTCCGTTTGACTCCGACACGCTGGCCGTGGTGGCCTACCAGCTGGCCCGCGACGAACGGCTGGGCGAGGCGGCGTTGCCCTCGCTGGCACTGGTATTGGCGGGCCTGCTGCCGGTCATCCTGCTTAGTCGCACGCTGCGCTCGGCGCCGCGCTGAATCCAGCCGCGCAGACGCGGCGCCAGCCAATCCGCCTCACGATGCAAACTGCAACTGCCGCGGCGCTCGTGACCGTCATGCTCAGTGCCTGGCTGGCAGGACTGGCGGCGGCGGCTGGCGGATTGATCGCCTGGTGGGAGGGCAGCGCGGAAACCGAAGGCAAGCGCGAATTCGTGCACGGCGTGGTGGCTTTTGGCGGTGGCGTGCTGGTGGCTGCCGTCGCCTTTGCACTGACGCCGCTCGGCCTGGAAGTTCTGTCGGCTCCCGTTCTCGGCACGGTATTCGTCGCCGGCGGGCTGGTCTTCTGCGCGCCACACGCCCGCATGCAGCGCCATTGGACGCCGGCGCTGGGGGCGGTGCTGGGATTTGCCGCAGCCATGGTGGGCAAGCAGATGCTCGGCTGAAGTCAGGCCGGCGTGACCGTGCCACCAGCACGATCGCGCCAGGCCGATCGGCTACGGCTGGGCGGGCAGCGCAACATTGCACCTGTCGTGCGCCGATCGGTCTTTTCGGGTTTTGTCGTGAAGTGCCTGGATTCGACGAGGCTGTGGCATATTGCGTTTGCATTGCCGAGCGCCATGCACCTCACCGCCTTGTCTTTTCGCCTCAGCCCGGGAGCCCTGCCATGCTGGACCTGTTGATCCGTTGCGCCACCGTTGTCGATGGCTGCGGCGGCGAACCTGTGCGTGCCGATGTCGGTGTTCTCGACGGCAGGATCACCGAGGTCGGCAAGCTGGACCAGCCCGCGCGGGAGACCATCGACGCCGACGGCGCCTGGCTGACGCCCGGATTCGTCGACATCCATACCCACTATGACGGGCAGGCCACCTGGGACCAGACCTTCTCGCCCAGCATCCACCATGGCGTGACGACGCTGGTGATGGGCAATTGCGGCGTCGGATTTGCGCCGCTGCGCGCCGGCGAACAGGACCGCCTGATCAGCCTGATGGAAGGTGTCGAGGACATTCCCGGTGTGGCGCTGGCCGAGGGCATCGATTTCCAGTGGTCGAGCTTTGCGCAATACATGGATCGGCTGGCCGCGATGCCGCACAGCCTGGATTTCGCCTGCCTGGTGCCGCACGACCCGCTGCGCATGTATGTGATGGGCGAGCGCGCACGCGGCCACGAGACTGCCACGCCGGACGATGTGGTGCAGATGCGCGGCTTGCTGCGTGAGGCACTGGTGGCGGGGGCGATCGGCTTTTCGACCGGCCGCAGCGACAACCACCGCACCTCCAAGGGACAGGAGACGCCAGCGTCGGAGGCCGATGCAGCCGAGCTGACCGGGCTGGCGCGCGCATTCGAAGGCCTGCGCCATGGCGTGGTGCAGATGGTCAGCGATTTCGACGTGTTGCGCGCACCCGGGCGATTCGACCCCGAGTTCGACCTGGTCGAGCAGCTGGCGCAGGCCTCGGGCCGTCCGCTGGCCATGACCTGGTTGCAACGCGACCCGGGCGGCGATCAATACAAGCATGTGGCGCGCCGGGTCGAGGCAGCGGTCGAGCGCGGCCTGCCGCTGTACCTGCAGGCAGGCGCGCGCGGCATCGGCGTCATCATGGGGCTGGATGCGAGCTTTCATCCCTTCCTGGGGTTTGCCGGCTACAAGGAGGTGTCGCGCCTGCCTTTGGCCGAACGCGCCGCGGCGCTGCGCGAACCCGAGCGGCGCGCGCGTGTGCTGTCCGGCAAGTCGGGCCCGCTGGCCGGCGACGGTTCGGCTGCGCCGCCGTTAATCGACCTGCTGCTCGCGCGCATCGACCAGATCTCGGCGCGCATGTTCCCGCTGGGCGACGTGCCTGACTACGAGCCATCGCTGCAGGATTCGATGCTGCTGCGCGCCAGGCAGCACGGCGTGGCGCCGCTGGCGGCGATCTATGACTACCTGTGCGCGGGCGACGGCGCCAACTTGCTGTATTTCCCGATCTTCAACTACAACGACGGCAACCTGGACTGCGTAGGCGAGATGCTGCGCCATCCGCGTGCGCTGTTCAGCCTGGGCGATGCGGGTGCCCACGTGGGCACGATCTGCGACGCCAGTTTCTCGACCTTCTTGCTGACCCATTGGGTCGCCAAGGGCAAGATGTCGCTGCAGCAGGCCGTGCAGATGCTCAGCGCGCGCAATGCGGATTTTCTGGGGCTCGCCGATCGCGGGCGTATCGCGCCTGGCTTGCGCGCCGATTTCAATGTGATCGACCCCGCGCGGCTGGCCCTTCCCAAGCCGCAATTGCTGCGCGACCTGCCTGCCGGCGGCAAGCGGTTTGTGCAGACCGCGCAGGGTTATATCGGCAGCTGGGTGGCCGGGCAATGCGTGCAGCGCGAAAGCGTGGTCACCGATGCCAGGCCGGGGCGGCTGGTGCGGATGGGGCAATGAAGTGCCCTGATTGCAGCGGCTGGAATGGAAACCCGCGGCCATGCCGGGGTGAAACGAATGCTGACGCATTGCGGCGGCTTGCTGCGACTGCAAGGTCCGAACATGGAGCACGATGACGATGACGATGCCAACCCCGGCCTTTGAGCATCGCGACCCGCGCTTTGCCCGCTATACGCTGGGCAATGTGCAACTGGAGCGCCTGCACACGGGTTGCCGCTGGAGCGAAGGCCCGGTCTACTTTGCCGCGGGTCGCTACCTGTTGTGGTCCGACATTCCCAATGACCGCGTCATGCGCTGGGACGAAACCGACGCGTCGGTCTCGGTGTTCCAGCAGCCGGCCTGGAACGCCAACGGCCATGCGCTGGACCGGCAGGGCCGCTTGATCAGTTGCGAACACCGTGGCCGCTGCGTCTCGCGTACCGAGCACGACGGGCGGCGCACGGTGCTGGCCGACACGGTCGATGGCAAGAGGCTCAATTCGCCCAACGACGTGGTGGTGCATTCGGACGGCAGTATCTGGTTCACCGATCCGACCTATGGCATCGATTCGGACTACGAGGGCGACGCCGCGCCCAGCGAGATCGGCGCCTCGCATGTCTACCGCATCGACGCGGG
>JBBKVW010000012.1:0-4126 GCA_037968655.1 Burkholderiaceae bacterium | reverse complement strand
GCGCGAAGCGGATGAGCGCCAGCGCCGCGGGTGCATGCAGCGGGGCAAAGGCAGCAGCCGCTTGCAGTTGCTGCAGCACCGTGTCATCGATGCGGCAGTGCTGGCGCAGCGCCGGCCCGCCATGCACGATGCGGTGCCCGATGGCGTCGGGTGGCGGTATTGCGGATGCGGCGAGAACGCTGGCGACGCGCGTCATCGCGTCCGGATCGTCAGCCGTCGCGATGCTTTCGTCGAACAACTTCCCGGCTCCGGTCGAATCGACGCGGTACAGGCCGAACTTGAGCGATGACGAGCCGCTGTTCAGCGCGAGAACGTTCAGCGGGCCCATGCACAGACCTTCATGCTGTCCAGCGCCAGTCCAGGATCTCCGGCATATCGTCGCCATGCTCGCCGATGTAGAGCTTGTGGCGTTGCATGGTCGTGTTGAAGCGTGCGGTCTCGGCCTCAACCTGGTGCGCCAGCCTCGGGATGCGACGTATCGCGTCCAGCGCGAGCTGGTAGCGGTCCAGGTTGTTCAGCACCACCATGTCGAACGGTGTCGTGGTGGTGCCCTCCTCCTGGTAGCCGCGCACATGGATGTTGTCGTGGTTGCGCCGCCGGTAGGTCAGCTTGTGGATGATCGCGGGGTAGCCGTGGAACGCGAAAATCACCGGCTTGGCGGCCGTGAACAGGGCATCGAATTCGTGGTCTGCCAGGCCGTGCGGATGCTCCGAGGGCGGTTGCAGCACCATCAGGTCGACCACGTTGACGAAGCGGATGCGAATGTCGGGCACATAGCTGCGCAGCAAGGTCACCGCGGCCAGCGCCTCCAGCGTGGGCACATCACCGGCGCAGGCCATCACGACGTCAGGCTCCCCCGCGTCGTTGCTGGCCCAGGCCCAGACGCCCGCGCCGGCCGCGCAGTGGCGCACCGCCGCATCCATGTCCAGCCACTGCGGCGCCGGCTGCTTGCCGGCGATGATCAGGTTGACGTAGTTGCGGCTGCGCAGGCAGTGGTCTGTCACCGACAACAGGGTGTTGGCGTCGGGCGGCAGGTAGATCCGCACCACCTCGGCCTTCTTGCTGGCCACGTGGTCGATGAAGCCCGGGTCCTGGTGCGAAAAGCCGTTGTGGTCCTGCCGCCAGACATGCGAAGTGAGCAGGTAGTTCAGCGACGCGATCGGCTTGCGCCAGGGGATCTGGTTGCACACCTTCAACCACTTGGCGTGCTGGTTGAACATCGAGTCGATGATGTGGATGAAGGCCTCGTAACACGAGAACAGGCCGTGACGCCCGGTGAGCAGATAGCCCTCGAGCCAGCCTTCGCACAGGTGCTCGCTCAGCACTTCCATCACGCGGCCATTGGCACTGAGGTGGTTGTCACGCTCCTGCTGCACCTCGTCCAGCCAGGTTTTGCCGGACACCTCGAACACGGCGTCAAGGCGGTTCGACGCCGTCTCGTCCGGGCCGAAGATGCGGAAATTGGCGGCCTCCAGATTCAGCTTCATCACGTCGCGCAGGAACGTGCCCAGCACCCGCGTCGCTTGCGCGTCCACAGCGCCGGGCACGGGCACCGCCACGGCGTAGTCGCGGAAGGCCGGCATGGCCAGCGGCTGCAACAAGGCCCCGCCATTGGCGTGCGGGTTGCAGCCCATGCGGCGCTGGCCGGTGGGCGCGAGCGCGGCCAACTCGTCGCGGAACCGGCCACTCTCATCGAACAGTTCGTCGGGCCGATAACTCGCGAGCCAGTCTTCGAGTTGCTGCACATGCCCTGCGGTATTGAACTCGGCGATCGGCACCTGGTGCGAGCGCCAGCTGCCCTCGACCTGCTTGCCGTCGACTTGCTTCGGACCGGTCCAGCCCTTGGGTGTGCGCAGCACGATCATCGGCCAGCGCGGGCGCTGCGGCGACTCCGACGGATCAAGCGCGCGCGCGTCGGCCTGGATCTGGCGCACCCGGGCCAGCACCGCATCCAGCGCAGCGGCCAGCGCCAGGTGCACCAGCGCCGGGTCGTCGCCCTCGACGAAATACGGCTCGTGGCCGTAGCCGCGCATCAGATCGGTCAGCTCTTCCCGGCTGATGCGTGCCAGCACCGTGGGGTTGGCGATCTTGTAGCCATTCAGGTGCAGGATCGGCAGCACCGCGCCGTCGCGCGCAGGGTTCAGGAACTTGTTGGAATGCCAGCTTGCCGCCAGTGCGCCGGTCTCGGCCTCGCCATCACCGATGACGCAGGCGACGATCAGGTCGGGGTTGTCGAATGCCGCGCCATAGGCGTGCGCCAGCGAATAGCCCAGTTCGCCCCCTTCATGGATGGAACCCGGCAGCTCGGGTGACACATGGCTGGGTATGCCCTGCGGCCAAGAGAACTGGCGAAACAGCCGCTGCAGGCCGTTGCTGCTGCGTTCGATGGCCGGGTAGTGCTCGGTGTACGAGCCTTCCAGATAGCTGTGCGCCACGATGCCCGGCCCGCCGTGGCCCGGGCCCATGATGTAGATCATGTTCAGGTCGTGCTCCTTGATCAGGCGGTTCAGGTGCACGTAGAGCAGGTTCAAGCCCGGCGTCGTGCCCCAATGCCCCAGCAGGCGCGGCTTGATGTCTGCGCGCGTGAGTGGACGCTGGAGCAACGGGTTGTCCTGCAGGTAGATCTGCCCGACCGACAGGTAGTTCGCCGCGCGCCAATAGGCGTCCATCTTGTGCAGGGTGTCGGGGGTCAGGGAATCAGACATCGGGGCCTTTCGGGATCATTGCAACTGGCCATATCCTCGCATCATGGCGCCGCCGCTGCTCTGGCCGCCCGTAGAACTGATGACGCTGGCGCGTTCGCTCGCCCCCGACACAGTCGATGCGCGAAAAATACCCCCAACGTGCATCGGCTCAACGGCAAGCCTGCAATCTGATCAAGCGCCCGCGGGGAACCTGTCGGGCACGGTGTTCATGACTGTGTTCTCATTTGGTGGCGGCGGCTGGCGCCATCCGCTCGGCCATCATGTCCATCATCATCTGCATCATGGCCATGTGGTCTGCCATCATCTGGTGGCGCTTGGCCATATCGGCCGGCATGCCCTTGCCGTCGCCCATGCCGGTCATCGGGGCCGCACTGCCGGGCGAGCCCTTGCCTCCCATCGCGCCCATGCCGCCTGCACCGTGCATGCCCTTCATCATGTCCATGCCGCCTTGCATCGCCTGCATGTGATCGGCCATCAGCACCTGGCGATCTGCGGGCGTCTTGGCGTCCTTCATCTTCTGGTGCATCTCCTGCATCGTCTTCATGCGCGGATCCATCGCAGCCATCGAACCGGATGAACCCATCTTCATGTGGGCCATGCCGGGTGAGGCGCTTGCGCCGTTCATGGCGCCCGGACTCGCACAGGCTGTCGCGAGGGTGGCGACAGACAAGGCAACAAGCATGCGAAAACGATTCATGGTGAACTCCTGGTGAAAAAGACAACTGCTGGGAGCCAGCACCTCCCTGACAGAGGAGGACTGGCGCATCACCGGCCCTCCCCCTGCTGAACGGGCGAAGTGGCAGGCGCGAAGGCGTTGCGCTGAGAATGCACCCGCGCCGTATGCGGGTCTGTGCGACAGCGCACATGCCGACGCCGATCCCATGCTCAGGAATGTCCCGCACCCTCGTCTGTGTGGCAACGCACGGTGCTGCAGGCACCGGTCGTGACAATCAACGCGGATGATCTCCACGCGCGTGAACCTGCCGCCACATTTACCGGGAAACCGGCGCACACGCACGGCGCGGGCGCCCCACCGGCCATGAATCCGCGCGCGGAACAGCGACCTGCGCCAACGGGCGACCCCTCGCTGATCGACATCGCCGATCTGGCCCAGGCACTTGGCACCGATCTGGACCGCGGCCTTGGCGCCGAGGAGGCGGCCAGGCGACTGCGCACGGACGGCCCCAACGCACTGCGCGCGCTACCACCCGTGCCGGCCTGGCGCCGTGCGTTGGCGCAGTTGCAGGACCCGCTGGTCTACCTGCTGGGTGCCGCGGCTGCGGTGGCGCTGGCCGCCTGGTGGTTTGAAGGCCGGGGTCACCAGGGTGCGGCCGGCTGGCCGCTGGATGCCATCGTCATCAGCTGCGTGGTGCTGCTGAACGCGGTGCTGGGCTGGCTGCAGGAGGCCAAGGCGGCGCAGG
>JBBKVW010000011.1:0-2714 GCA_037968655.1 Burkholderiaceae bacterium | reverse complement strand
TAGTTGCCCAGGTGGGGCGTGCCGGACGTGGTGATACCGGTGAGAAAACGCGTGTTGCTCATGGTGCGCTCAGTTGCTAGCCGAAGATCCAGACAATCGGCTTGAGCACGATATCGAGCAGGCCAAAAGTCAATGCCATCAGGGGCTGCATCCAGAACGTACTGACGACGCCCATCAGCAGCAGGGCCATGACGATGAAAAAGCCCCACGGTTCGATGCGTGCCACCAGTTCGGCCTGGCGGTAGGGCAGCAGGCCGACCAGAATGCGGCCGCCATCGAGCGGCGGCAGCGGGAACAGATTGAGCACGAACATCACCACATTGACCAGAACGCCGCCCTGGCACATCTTGAGGAAGAACAGCTCGTTGACGCCCATGCCGTGCAGAACGATCAGCAGCACGCCCCAGAAAAATGCCTGCAACAGGTTGGACGCCGGGCCGGCCAGCGCGACCCAGACCATATCGCGCTTGGGATTGCGGAGATTGCCAAAGCGCACTGGAACAGGTTTGGCGTAGCCGAAGAGGAAGGCGCCTTTGGTGGCGAACAGCAGCATCAGCGGGATCAGGATCGTGCCGACCGGGTCGATGTGCTTGATCGGATTGAGTGTGATGCGGCCCAGCTTGTAGGCGGTGTCGTCGCCGAAGTGCCGCGCTACGTAGCCATGGGCGGCTTCATGCACTGTGATCGCAAACAGCACGGGCAGCGCGTAGATCAGGACGGATTGAATCAGGTTGGGTATGTCCACTAGGCAATTGTCTCAGAGTGCTTCGAGAGGTCGGCTCACAGTCCAAGGGCAGTTGCGTCGCCGCGGCCCTGGCGCAGCAACACCAGTTCGCCACCGCTCAGATCGACAACGGTGGTGGCCTGATGCGGGCAGGCCCCGGCATCGAGCACCGCGTCGATCAGGTGTTCGAATTGGGCGCGGATCTCGTGCGCGTCGTTGAGTGGGTCGCTCTCGCCGGGTGCGATCAGCGTGGTCGCCAGTAGCGGGCCGTTGTACAGCGCCAGCAGTTCCTGCAATGCACGATGTTCAGGTACGCGCACGCCAATGGTCTTGCGCTGCGGGTGGCTGACGCGCCGGGGTACTTCCTTGCTGGCCGCCAGGATGAAGGTGTAGGGGCCGGGCGTGACGGATTTGAGCAACCGGTATTGCCGGTTGTCGACCCGCGCGTAATTGGACAGTTCGCTCAGGTCGCGGCACAACAGCGTCAGGTGATGCTTGTCGTCGACGCCGCGAATGCGTCGCAACCGGTCTGCGGCGGCCTTGTCGTCCAGATGGCAGACCAGCGCGTAGCTGGAGTCCGTTGGCACCGCCAGCACGCCACCTCCCTCGAGCAGGGCAACCGCCTGCTTGAGCAGCCGTGGCTGCGGGTTGTCAGGGTGCAGTTCGAAAAATTGCGCCATCTCAGACCTGACGCAAGGCGCGAATAGCCGACTTCACTGGATGCGGGACTCCAGCAGTTCCCACACCGGCGTCAACTCGCCGGGCAGCAGGGGCAGGGTGCCCAGTTCGGTATGCGACTCGTCGGGGCTGTGAAAGTCACTGCCGCGCGATGCGGCCAGGCCGAATTCGCGTGCTGTGTGGGCGTAAGTCACGTATTCGGCGCTGGAATGGCTGCCGGTCACCACCTCGACGCCCTGGCCGCCGTGGCTTTTGAATTCGGTGAAAAGCGCATATTCCTCGTTGGCGCTGAACCTGTAGCGCGCCGGATGCGCAATGACCGCCGCGCCGCCAGCCTGGGTGATCCAGGTCACCGCATCCTTGAGCGAGGCCCAGCGGTGTTCGACATAGCCGGGCTTGCCTTCGGTCAGGTATTTGCGGAACACCTCGTTGGTTTCCTTGCAGACGCCGGTCTCGACCAGAAAGCGGGCGAAATGGGTGCGCGAGATCAGGTCATGGTTGCCGGAGTGCTTGAGCGCACCTTCATAGGCGCCATAAATGCCGACCTTGGCCAGACCCTCGGCCATGTCGCGGGCCCTTTGGTTGCGTCCGCCGCGGGTGCTGGCAAGGCCCTCGCGCAGACGCGCGTCATCGACGTCGAATCCAAGTCCGACGATATGCACGGTCTTGCCAATGAAGGTGACTGAAATCTCGGTGCCGGTCAGGTAGTGCAGGCCCTGCGTGCGGGCCGCGGCGGCGGCACGGGCCTGGCCGCCAATTTCGTCATGGTCGGTCAGTGACCATAGTTCTACGCCGTTGGCCTTTGCCCGTTCGGCCAGCGCCTCGGGTGTGAGCGTTCCATCAGAGACGATGGAGTGGCAATGCAGGTCGGCGTTGAGGATGGTCTTCACCGCATCATTTTAGGCCCACGCCCTCGACGTAGCCGCCAACGCCGCACCGATGGCGACGCTGGATGCATTGCCATTGCCGGGTTTCAGCCGTCGGCGTTGATCTTCTTGATCAGTCCCTGCAGTACCGCGTCGGCCTTGTCGTTGTCGATCTGGCAGGTTCCGGCATTTTCATGCCCGCCACCGTGGTACTGCAGCATCAGGTCGCCGATATTGGTGCGCGACGTGCGGTTGGTGATTGATTTGCCGGTGGCGAACACGGTGTTCTGCTTTTGCACACCCCACATTGCGTGAATCGAGATGTTGGTCTGCGGGAACAGCGCATAGATCATGAAACGGTTGACCGCATAGATGGTCTCTTCCTGGCGCAGGTCGAGCACGACCAGATTGCCGTGCACCGTCGAGCAGCGCTTGATCTGTTCCTT
>JBBKVW010000010.1:0-12615 GCA_037968655.1 Burkholderiaceae bacterium | reverse complement strand
GGTGTCAGCAATGTGAGTTTTTCGTTCCGCGGCAACGACCCGGTACGCGAGGCGATCCACACCGTGTTCCTGTACCACGCGATCCAGGCCGGCATGGACATGGGCATCGTCAACGCGGGCATGGTCGGCGTCTACGACGATCTCGAGCCGGAACTGCGCGAACGCGTCGAGGACGTCGTGCTGAACCGCCGCGAGGATTCCGGCGAGCGCCTGATCGAGATCGCCGATTCGGCCAAGGGCGCCGCCAAGGACGACAGCAAGAAGCTGGAGTGGCGGGGCACCGCCGAAGCACCTGCCAGCGTCGGCCAGCGCCTGTCGCATGCGCTGGTGCACGGCATCACCGACTTCATCGTCGACGACACCGAGGAGGCCTACCAGGGCATCCTGGCCAAGGGCGGCAGGCCGTTGCACGTGATCGAAGGCCCGCTGATGGACGGCATGGGCATCGTCGGCGACCTGTTTGGCCAGGGCAAGATGTTCCTGCCCCAGGTGGTCAAGAGCGCGCGCGTGATGAAGCAGGCGGTGGCGCACCTGATTCCCTATATCGAGGAGGAGAAACGCCAGCAGAAGCACGCCGGCGAGGACGTGCGCGCCAAGGGCAAGATCGTGATCGCCACCGTCAAGGGCGATGTGCACGACATCGGCAAGAACATCGTCACCGTCGTGCTGCAGTGCAATAACTTCGATGTCATCAACATGGGCGTGATGGTGCCCTGCCACGAGATCCTGGCCAAGGCCAAGGTCGAAGGTGCCGACATCATCGGCCTGTCCGGACTGATCACGCCCAGCCTGGAAGAAATGCAATACGTGGCCGGCGAGATGCAGAAGGACGAATATTGCCGCCTGCGCAAGATCCCGCTGCTGATCGGCGGCGCGACCACCTCGCGGGTGCATACCGCCGTCAAGGTAGCGCCACATTACGACGGCGCCGTGGTCTATGTGCCCGATGCCTCGCGCAGCGTCGGTGTGGTGCAAAGCCTTCTGGCCGACAACCCGAGCAGCTACCTGGCCGAACTGGCGGCCGACTATGAACGCGTGCGCGTACAGCACGCGAACAAGAAGCAGACTCCGATGTGGCCGATCGCGAAGGCGCGTGGCAACAAGACGCCGGTGCAATGGAGCGGCTACACGCCGCCCGAACCCAAGTTCATCGGAAAGCGCCTGTTCCGTAATTTTGATCTGGCCGAACTGGCGCAGTTCATCGATTGGGGGCCGTTCTTCCAGACCTGGGACCTGGCGGGCCGCTTTCCGGACATCCTCAAGGACGAGGTCGTCGGCACCGAGGCGGTGCGGGTCTATGCCGACGGCCAACGCATGCTCAAGCGCCTGATCGAGGGCCGCTGGCTGACCGCCAACGGCGTGGTCGGCCTGTACCCGGCCAATACGGTGAACGACGACGACATCGCGATCTATACCGACGCCAGCCGCAGCGACGTGGCCATGACCTGGCACGGCATGCGCCAGCAGGCCGAGAAGCAGGTCATCGATGGCGTGATGCGCCCCAGCCGCTGCCTGGCCGACTTCATCGCGCCAAAGGACAGCGGCGTGCAGGACTACATCGGCATGTTCGCGGTGACCGCCGGCATCGGCGTGGACAAGAAGGAGAAGTACTTTCTCGACGACCTGGACGACTATTCGGCGATCACGCTCAAGGCGCTGGCCGACCGCCTCGCCGAGGCCTTTGCCGAGTGCCTGCACAAGCGGGTGCGGACCGACCTGTGGGGATATGCTGCCAACGAGCAACTGGACAACACCGAACTTATCGCCGAGAAATACCGCGGCATCCGCCCCGCACCCGGTTACCCGGCCTGCCCCGACCACAGCGCCAAACACGACATGTTCCGCGTGCTGGAATGTGACGCCATCGGCATGGGCCTGACCGAAAGCCTGGCCATGACGCCGGCAGCCAGCGTGAGTGGCTTCTATTTCTCGCACCCCGACAGCACCTATTTCAACGTCGGCCGGATCGGCGACGACCAGCTGGCCGACATGGTGCAGCGGCGTGGAGTGGATGCGGCGGAGTTGAAGCGGCTGGTGGGGTCCAATTTATAGCAATGTTTTATAAGTTATCAACTTTAGATAACTTTGCAAATTTTGATATAAACTTCGCCAATGGACCCGATTCGAAACCCTTTCGCACCAGGCGCCGGCACACCACCTCCTGAACTTGCCGGTAGAGAGGCGTTGCGGGAATCGCTACACATTGCCCTTGAGCGAGCAAGAATTGGTCGGCCAGCAAAAAGCGCCATGCTGGTTGGATTGCGCGGTGTCGGCAAGACTGTTTTATTGGACCGGGTGCGCGAGGATGCGGAGGCCGTGGGCATTCACACGGTTCGAATCGAGGCACCGGAAGGACGCTCTCTTCCTGCGCTGCTCGCGCCACAACTTCGCCTGGCGTTATTGCGGCTGAGCCAAGTCGCAGCCGCCCGGGACATCGCAATCCGTGGTTTGCGCGCCTTGGCAGGGTTTGTCGGCAAGCTCAAAGTCACATTCGGCGATATCGAAGTCGGGATTGACTACGATCCCGAGCCCGGTCTGGCGGACAACGGCGATCTGGAACATGACCTGCAAGCGCTATTTGAACAAGTTGGCCTGGCAGCCAAGGCTGCAGGAACTGCGCTGGCCATCTTTATCGACGAGTTGCAGTATGTGCAAGAGCCTGAATTGGCGGCACTGATTACTGCGATGCATCGCACCGAGCAGCGCAAGCTGCCCGTCGTTTTGGTTGGCGCCGGATTGCCTCAATTGCGGGGCCAGATGGGGAACGCCAAGTCCTACGCCGAGCGCCTGTTCGATTTTCCGACTATCGGTCCGCTTCCCGAGGAAGCGGCAAGCCGAGCGATCGAAAAGCCACTCCAAGACGAGGGTGTTGGCATCGTGCCAGAGGCGCTTGACCGGATCATTCAAATCACAGGCGGATACGCCTACTTCTTGCAGCAATGGGGTAGTCATACATGGCGAGCAGCACAAACTTCTCCGATTGGTCGCGATGTGGTCGACGCGGCATCCATCACGGCGATCGCAGCAATGGATGAAAGTTTTTTTCGGGTTCGCTTCGATCGCCTAACTCCGAAAGAGAAAAAATACTTGCGCGCGATGGCCGAACTGGGGGCGGGACCGCATCGTTCCGGCGACATCGCTGCAAGCTACAACGCAGCCGTATCCTCATTGGCTCCAACCCGTAGTTCATTGATCAGCAAGGGAATGGTATGGAGTCCGAACCACGGCGACACCGCATTCACCGTGCCCATGTTCGACGCATTCATGCAGCGGGTGATGCCAGGATCCGAATGGCGATGACATCGCCATTTCCAATCGAGCAATCGGCTGCACACGCTGCGCGATTGCCTCGCTCCAGGTAAGGAGCGATCCAACGTTCAACGTGCTTGGCAATCAGTCCACCACTTGACTCGAACCGCCCGTCGCCTCGCACGCGGGACAATGTCGTCCATGCACATCTCCGGATTCACACCCCTGCCCCGTTCAGGTGTCCTGGCGGCCATCCTCGCCGTCGCGCTGACCGGCTGCGCGGCAGCGCCGATCGCGCCGCCCGCCGCACCAGCAACGGCGCCAATACCGGCCCCGGTTACCGAAGTCGCCAGCCCAGCGCCGCCTGCAAGCGCGACGCCAACGCCGATGCTGGACCAGCAGTTCGGAGCCTGGGTCGCCGCATTCCGGAAAAACGCCGCGGCACAAGGCATCGACGCGACCACGCTCGAGCGCGCGTTTGCCAACGTGCAACTCCTGCCCGAGGTCGTCGAGCGCGACCGGTCCCAGTCCGAATTCACGCGCACGGTATGGGACTACCTCGACAGCGCAGTCTCGCCGGGCCGGATTGCGCGCGGGCAGGACCGGCTGCTCGAGGTGCGCACGCTGGCCGACGCCGCGGCCACGCGCTACGGCGTACCGGCGCAGATACTGGTTGCGATCTGGGGCATGGAGAGCAACTACGGCAGCAACTATGGATCGACGCCGGTGATAGACGCACTGGCCACGCTGGGCTTTGACGGCCGGCGCGGGGCATGGGCGCGCGATCAGTTGATGGCGGCGCTCAAGATCCTGCAAAGTGGCGACATCACGCGCGAACGCATGATCGGCTCCTGGGCTGGCGCGATGGGCCAGACGCAATTCCTGCCGTCCAACTTCCTGGCCTATGCGGTGGATGCCGACGGCGACGGCCGGCGCGACATCTGGGGCAGCATGGCCGACGTGCTGGCTTCGACGGCGCATTTTCTGGCTCGCTCCGGTTGGCGCGCCGGCCAGCCCTGGGGCCTGGAGGTCTACTTGCCAGCCGGCTTTGATCTGGGTCGTGCCGACCCGGAGGTCCGGCAAAGCGGCACGCGCTGGGCCGCAGAAGGCGTGCGCAGCGTCGATGCCAAGCCACTGCCGGACCTGAGCGATGCAGCCATCCTGCTGCCCGCAGGCGCGCGCGGCCCGGCCTTTTTGATCGGCGCCAACTTCCGCACTATCCTGCGCTACAACAACGCCACCAGCTACGCGCTGGCGGTCGGCCTGCTGGCGCAACAGATAGCGGGCGGGCCGGCAGTGCAGGCGTCCTGGCCACGCGATCTGCCAGCGCTCACACGCAGCGACATCCTGGCGTTGCAGACCGCATTGAACCGGCGCGGCTTCGACAGCGGCACGCCCGACGGCCTGCTGGGCCCCGCCACCCGCGCCGGCATTCGCGCCTACCAGCGCAGCGCCGGATTGCCGGCAGACGCGTATCCGACGCCAGATCTGCTGCAGCGTCTGCAGCAGCCATGAAGCGGGCCTGCGGCATGGCCAATGTCCATCGGCCCTCATGGCGTACGAGGGGCCGGCCCATTGACCCTGCTGTAAGCCCAGCAATGGCAGAACGACGAACAATCGGTTGAAATGCACGGGCAGCGTGCCCACATGCCCGAAGTGGCGTGCGTACGCGCCCATCACAAGGAGGACCCGAACGACATGACCAGTTATACCAAATCAGCCGATGCCATCGCCAAGCTCACGCCCGAGCAATACCGCGTGACGCAGCAAAGCGGCACCGAGCGCCCTGGCACCGGCGCCTACCTGGACAACCACGCGAGCGGCATCTATGTCGACATCGTGTCGGGGGAGCCGCTTTTCGCGTCGTCCGACAAGTTCGAGTCCGGTTGCGGCTGGCCCAGTTTCACCAAACCCATCGTGCCGGCTTTCGTCAACGAGTTGCGCGACAGCACCCTGGGCATGGTGCGCACCGAAGTGCGCTCCACCCACGGCGACAGCCATCTGGGCCATGTGTTCGAGGACGGGCCGCGTGACCGCGGCGGGCTGCGCTATTGCATCAACTCGGCCTCGCTGCGCTTCGTGCCGCGCGACGACATGCAGGCCCAGGGCTATGGCGACTATCTGAATCAAGTCAAGGAGGTGTGACATGGCGACACAGGAACGTGCAGTATTGGCCGGTGGTTGTTTCTGGGGCATGCAGGACCTGATCCGCAAGATGCCCGGCGTGCAGGCCACTCGGGTGGGCTATACCGGCGGCGACGTGGCCAACGCCACCTACCGCAATCACGGCAGCCATGCAGAAGGCATAGAAATCCGGTTCGATCCGGCCGTCATCAGCTATCGCAAGCTGCTGGAATTCTTCTTCCAGATCCACGACCCAACCACCCGCAACCGACAGGGCAACGACATGGGCATGTCGTATCGCTCGGCGATCTACTATGTGTCCGATGAACAGAAGCAGGAAGCGCTGCGCACCATCGCCGATGTCAGCGCATCGGGCCTTTGGCCGGGCCAGGTTGTAACAGAAGTCGAGCCGGCCGGGCCGTTCTGGGACGCCGAGCCGGAGCATCAGGACTACCTGGAACGTCAACCGAACGGCTATACCTGCCACTATCCGCGCGAAAACTGGCACTTGCCGGCGAAAGCCGCAGCCTGAACCAGGTTTTGCGCGCCGCGCGCTGCCGATCGTCGGCACGGCGCGCTTTACCGACCGTTACACAGCGGCCGGGCTGGGGCAACAACTGCTGTGTACCTTCGATACGGATCGGCCAGCAACAGCGGTGCCACCCTCGCAATGTGCGGCCCTGCCGTCGGTGCAGCCAGGAAAATTTTCATGAATACCAGTGTCCAGAACCTGCCCGTGGGCAGCATCAATACCAAGCCGTTTTGGGCGGCCATCTCCGTGCTCGGCGTTGCGGTTGTCGCGCTCGGCGCCAGCTTGATCCATGTGCAGACGCGTCCGGTCGACGGACACGCAGCCTTTGCGCAGATGGACTCCGCCGCGATGTTCGACCTGGACAGCCAGAGTGGCGCTGACTCCCGACTGCCGGTGGCGACTGTCGCAGCCGACGAAGCTGTCGTGCCGGCCAAAGCGGCGCAAAAGCCAGGCACTTCGCCGATTGGCGAAGTGGCCAAGCCCACGACCCCGCTTGTCCGCGCCACAACAACGCCAGCTCGGCCGGCCGTTGCGCCGGCTGATCCGGCCGCACCACGGGTTGGCGCCAACGGACGCACTGCGCCAGCCGGTGCAGGCGCCACCACGGCCCAAGAGCCGGCGCATTCAACCTACCGCGGGCAAGACGCGGTTCCGATGGCCACTCAAGGGGTCGTGATGGCCCCGCCCGCGGTCTGCGCGACCTGCGGTCGCGTCGAATCGGTCACGCCAATCCCGCGCGCAGGCCACACCCAGGGCGTCGGCGCGGTTGCCGGAGGTGTGCTCGGCGCCGTGGTCGGCAATCAGATCGGCAAGGGCAGCGGCCGCACCGTTGCCACCATCCTGGGTGCCGTGGGCGGCGGCGTCGCGGGTAACGCAGTCGAAAAGAACATGTCCACGAGCACGGTCTACCAGGTGCGTGTGCGCATGGACGACGGGAGCCTGCGTACGATCGAGCGGCCCAGCGCGCCCGCCATCGGCAGTGCCGTGACGCTGGACGGCCAGCTTGTGCGAAGCCCGGACAGCGGCATGGTCACGGCAGGCGAGAATCGCAGACCACAACCCATGGCGCCGCCGCAGGCCAGGGTCTATACCAGCGAGCGCAACTGACCGCAACCGCTTGATCGCTCCCCGCTGATCGGCCAAGCGGTTGCGGCAGCGGTCGACTCGGGAGTCCGCCGGGCCGGGCCATTGGGCCCTTTTGGCGCCGGCCAAGCCGCACCCCCTTAGTCCAGTACAGGCGCCCTGCCACGCATCTCAAGTCGCCGCACTGGCCCGCACCCTGCGCTGAGCCAGCAGCAGCATGGCGATGGCCACGATGCTCATGCCCAGCATCAACCACAGGCCATAGCGATATCCCACCTGCGGCTGCCACAGCAGTCCCATCACCAGCGGCGCGCTGGATCGTGCCAGCGCCAGCGGAACGCCCAGCGCGCCGTTCAGGCTGGCCACATGTTCACGGCTCACATACTGCGCGATCGCCGTGCCCTTGACGATGGTCAGCATGCCGTTGCCGGCGCCAAACAACAGCACGAACAGCAATACCAGCGCCAACGCCGCCGACCCGCTGCCCAGCACGGGTGCCAGCAGCAGGCAGGCAAGGCCCAGCGGAATCAGGCAGGGTATGAAGCGGTTTGCGGCATGCACGTCGAAGCGGTGCTCGAAAAAATACAGCAGCAGGCGGCCCAGCACCTGAATCACGCCGATGCTGGCCGGGACCGCAATGGCCCAGGTCTCGGACATGCCCCGTTCGCGCAGCAGGCTCACCAGATGGGCGGGCAAGGCGGCGGTGACAGCCATGAACAGCACGATGAAAACGCCCACCATCAAGAAGGGAGTGCTTCGCAGCAAACCGCCCAGGGCAACCGGCGCGGTGGCACTTGCACTTGCACTTGCACTTGCACTTGCACCCGTTCCTGTTCCTGTTCCCGCTGCCGTCGCAACCGAACCGCTGCGCGGCGCGTTGCGCAACAGCTTGCCATGGATAGGCAGGCAGACCAGAAACTGCAAACTGGCCAGGCTCCACAGCGCGCCACGCCAACCCCAGTGCGCGATCAGCCAGGCCGTCAACGGTATGAACACCGTGCTGGCCAGGCCGCCAAGAAAGGTCATGGTGACGATGGCGCGCCGAAAGTCGTTTGGAAAGCGCCGCGTCACCACGGCAAACACCGGCGCGTACAGCGTCGCCGCCATGGCCACGCCCAGCGCCGTCCAGACCGCATAGAAACCAGCCAGGCTGGAGACAAAGCCGTGCAGCACCAGGCACAGCCCGACCAGCAGGGAGCCGAGCGACATGACCAGCCGTTCGTGGCCGCGGTCGATCCAGCGGCCGATGGCATAGGCGCACAGTCCCTCGGCCAACAGGGCCAGGCTGAACGCGACCGAACTGCGGGCCCGGTCTATGCCCAGTTCCTGCTCGATCGGACCGATCAGCAAGGCGAACGTGTAGAACACGCTGCCCCAGGTGATCAGCTGGGCCACGGACAGGCCCAGGATCAAATTGCGTTGGGCTTCGGCACGCATGTCAGGAGTCCACAACTCGCGTCAGCATGTCGCAAGTATCCATGCGCAGGCACGCGCGCCTGGCCATTCGAACACCCGGCCGTGGCTGCGTGGGCAAGCGCGTATCGAAACCCAAGCCCAAGCCCAAGCCCAAGCCCAAGCCGATTCCAGTGCCAATGCCAGTTTCAGACGATGCCGGAGCCCCGCAGCGCCGCGATGGCCTGGACATCGAGCCCCAGTTCGGCCAGCACCTCGTCGCTGTGCTCGCCCAGCGCCGGGGGCGGGCGCCGCAGCACCGGCGGATAGTCGGCCAGGCGCAGGGGGCTGGCCACGCTGCGGATCGCCGCGATGCCGTCCTGCGCCACCAGCGCGTCGGCGCGCGGCTGGCTCACGATCAGGCCGCGCGCCTGTACCTGCGGGTCGGCAAAGGCATGGGCCAGGTCGTTGATCGGGCCGCAGGGCACGGCCTTGTCTTCCAGCAGCGCAATCCAGTCTGCGCTGTCGCGCTCGCGCGTGACCTGCTCCATCAGCGGGATCAGCACGGTGCGGTTCTTCACCCGCCCCGACATGCCGGCAAAGCGCGGGTCGACGCTCCACTCGGGTTTGCCGGCGGCCTTGCAAAAGCGCGCGAACTGGCCGTCGTTTCCGATCGCCAGCAGCATCGCGCCGTCACGGGTCGGGAAATCCTGATACGGCGCCAGGCTGGGATGGCTGTTGCCCTGGCGCTGCGGCACCTTGCCGGTATTCAGATAGCCACTGGCCTGGTTGGCCAGTGTGGACATGCCCACGTCCAGCAGCGCCATGTCGATATGCTGGCCCTGGCCGGTGCGGTTGCGCACTTCCAGCGCGGCCAGGATGGCGGCCGTCGCATAGACGCCGGTGAACAGGTCGGTCAGCGCCACGCCGACACGTAGCGGTCCACCACCGGGCTGGTCGTCGGCGCGCCCGGTGATGCTCATCATGCCGCTCATGGCCTGGATCATCAGGTCGTAGCCGGCGCGTTCGGCGTAGGGGCCGTTCTGGCCGAAACCGGTGATCGAGCAGTAGATCAGGCGCGGATTCAGGCCCTTGAGGCTGTCGTAGTCCAGTCCATAAGCCTTCAAGCCGCCGACCTTGAAGTTCTCGACCAGGATGTCGCTGCGCTCGGCCATCTGGCGCACCAGCGCCTGGCCTTCGGGCCGCGACATGTCCAGCGTCAGCGAGCGCTTGTTGCGGTTGGCGCTGTTGAAGTAGGTCGATTGCGTGGTGTCGTTGCCATCGGCATCGGGCATGAAGGGCGGACCCCAATGCCGCGTATCGTCGCCGGCGCCGGGCCGCTCGACCTTGACCACGTCGGCGCCCATGTCGGCCAGCATCTGGGCGCACCACGGGCCGGCGAGAACGCGCGATAAATCCAGCACCTTCAGATGGGATAGGGCCCCCACGCTCGGCACTGGCGTGTCCTCACTGCCCCCCGAGGGGGCTAATTTCCCTTGGGGCGGCCCGGCGGGAAATTGGGCCCCCGTGCGTATCGGGCTCCCGCCCGATCCGGGGCTCGGCACCGGCGTGTCCTTCGATCCTGCCATGTCAGTTCGCAAAGGCCGCAATGCCGGTCTGGGCGCGGCCCAGGATCAGCGCATGGATGTCGTGCGTGCCTTCATAGGTGTTGACTACTTCCAGGTTCACCAGGTGCCGGGCCACGCCGAATTCGTCCGAGATGCCGTTGCCACCCATCATGTCGCGCGCCAGGCGGGCGATATCCAGCGACTTGCCGCAGGAATTGCGCTTCAGGATCGAGGTGAGCTCCACCGACGCCGTGCCCTCGTCCTTCATGCGGCCCAGCCGCAGGCAGCCCTGCAGGCCCAGCGCGATTTCGGTCTGCATGTCGGCCAGTTTTTTCTGTACCAGCTGATTGGCTGCCAGCGGGCGGCCGAACTGCTTGCGGTCCAGCGTGTACTGGCGCGCCCGGAACCAGCAGTCTTCGGCCGCACCCAGCGCGCCCCAGGCAATGCCGTAGCGGGCCGAATTGAGGCAAGTGAACGGGCCCTTGAGCCCTTGCACTTCAGGGAAGGCGTTCTCTTCCGGGCAGAACACACCGTCCATGACAACCTCGCCGGTGATCGACGCGCGCAAGCCGACCTTGCCGTGGATCTCCGGCGCCGACAACCCCTTGGCGCCCTTGTCCAGTACGAAGCCGCGGATCGGCCCGACCTGGCCGGACTCGGACACCTCCTTGGCCCAGATAACGAAGACATCGGCCAGCGGGCTGTTGGAGATCCACATCTTGGAGCCGCTCAGCTTGTAGCCGCCAGCCACCTTGTGGGCGCGGGTTGCCATCGAGCCCGGATCCGAACCATGGTCGGGCTCGGTCAGGCCGAAGCAGCCGATCAACTCGCCGCTGGCCAGCTTGGGCAGGTACTTCTGTTTTTGTTCATCGGTGCCGAACTCGTTGATCGGCACCATGACCAGCGAGGACTGCACGCTCATCATCGAGCGATAGCCCGAGTCGACACGTTCTACTTCGCGTGCGATCAGCCCGTAGGCGACGTAGTTCAGGCCCGGTCCGCCGTATTGCTCGGAAATGGTGGGCCCGAGCAGGCCGAGTTCGCCCATCTCGCGAAATATCGCCACGTCGGTCGTGCCATTGCGAAACGCCTCGGTCACGCGCGGCAACAGCTTGTCCTGGCAATAGGCTGCCGCCGCATCGCGCACCATGCGCTCGTCGTCGCTCAGCTGGGACTCCAGCAAAAAGGGATCCTGCCAATTGAATGCGGCGTGGGCCATCGTGATGCTCCTCTATCGTTTGGTGAGGCCCTGATCGTAGTGGCTTGGCCGCTGACGGACAAATGCAGGGTCGCCGCGCACGATTGGCAGCGCGTTGCAACTGCCAGCCGGCTACAACTCGAGCACATCGGTAACCCCGACGGCGAAAGTTGAAACGCCGGGCATGTTCTCATGGCTGATAATTCAGGTGTACAAGGACTACCAGGGCACCAGCAGGTTCAGGGCCCTTTCAGCATCAGGAGACAACGATGGCTACGTCGGGCAAAAACGAATCCCTCGGTTTTCCGACCCTCAAATGGGACGCGGACGATCAGGACACAAGGCCGATGCCCCTGCATGAATTGCCGCGCCAGGTCGGCATCGACAACGCGATGGCCATCGTGGCCAGTCACCATGAACGCATCGCCAAGGCGATCACTGCCTTTTGGGGCAGCCGCGATTGCGTTGAATACATCGAAAAACTGGTCTTGAATGGCGGCGACGGTTTGGGCAAGACCCGCGTTGGCTTCAAGCCGGAAGTCGTCTCGGCGTTGATGAGCCTGATCAGCCTGCACCAGCTCGACAAATAGCCCGGCGCTAAGGCTTGGTCATAGCCTGGCGCGAACGCGCAAACTGCACATACCAATCCAGACAAGCGGGATTGGCCATCGCCTCCCGGTTCACCACTTTCTCCAGTGGCTGGCCCAGCAGCAGCTTTTTGATTGGCAGCTCCTGCTTTTTGCCCGACAAGGTACGGGGAATCTCCGCCACCTGAAAAATATCGTTGGGTACGAATCGTGGTGACAAGGCCGTCCGGATCGACTGGTTGATGCGCGCGCGCAAGGCCGCGTCGAGCACCAGGCCCTCGCGCAACACGACAAACAAGGGCATATAGCTGTCGCGTCCCAGGTATTCCAGGTCCACCACCATCGAGTCGAGCACGTCGTCCAGCGCCTCGACCGCGCTGTACAGCTCGCTGGTGCCCATGCGCAGTCCATGGCGGTTGATCGTGGCGTCTGATCGCCCATAGATGACGCAGCCCCCGTCGGCGCCGATCTTGAGCCAGTCTCCATGGCGCCAGACGCCCGGGTACATGTCGAAGTAGCTCGACAGATAGCGCTTGTTGTCGGTGTCGCCCCAGAAATACAGCGGCATCGACGGTATCGGTTCGGTGCACACCAGTTCGCCAACCGCGTCCAGCATCGGCTTGCCGTCCTCGTCCCAGGCCTGTACCGCGCAGCCCAGCAGGCGGCATTGCATCTGCCCGGGAACCTGTGCCAGTTCGCGGTTGCCGCCAATGAACGCGCCGGCAAAGTCGGTGCCGCCGGAAATGTTGCACCACCAGATGTTGCCCCCACGGTCGCCCACGGTGTGTGGCTCCCTGCCCCCCGAGGGGGCCGTCGCGCCTTGGGGCGGCCCGGCGGCGCTCTGTTTGCCCCCACGGTCGCCCACGGTGTGTGGCTCCCTGC
>JBBKVW010000009.1:0-2538 GCA_037968655.1 Burkholderiaceae bacterium | reverse complement strand
ACCAGCTACAGCGTGCATGGCCTTGCGATGCTGCCGCTGTATATCTACTACTCGATGTTCGGTTTCCAGCGCGTCGGAGACGCCATCTGGGCCGCCGCAGACCAGCGCGCGCGCGGCTTCCTGCTCGGCGCCACATCGGGCCGCACCACGCTGGCCGGCGAAGGCCTGCAACACCAGGACGGCAGCAGCCATGTGGTGGCCGCGACGATCCCCAATTGCAAGGCGTACGACCCCGCGTTCGCCGGCGAACTGGCCGTGATACTGGACGCCGGCATGCGCGAGATGCTGGTCGAGCAGCGCGATGTTTTCTACTACATCACGCTGATGAACGAGAACTATGCCCAGCCCAGCCTGCCTGACGGTGCGGCCGAGGGTGTGCTGCGCGGCGCCTACCGCTTATCCACCACCGCGAACGGTGGCCAGCGACGTGTCACGCTGATGGGCTCGGGCGCCATCCTGACCGAGGTCATGAAGGCTGCGCAACTGCTACAGAACGACAGCATCGCCGCCGACGTGATCAGCGTGACGAGTTGGAGTGAACTCGCGCGTGACGGCGCTGCGCAGGCCACGCCCTACATCACAACACTGCTGGCCGACGGCCGCGGCCCGGTCATTGCCGCTACGGACTATGTGCGCGCGGTGCCAGAGAGTGTCCGCGCGTTCATGCCGCAAGGACGGGCGTTCCACACCCTGGGCACCGATGGATTCGGCCGCAGCGACACCCGGGCGGTACTGCGCGAGTTCTTCCATGTCGATGCGGCCAGTATTGCGCAGGCGGCGCGGCGGGCGCTGGAAGCCGTGGGCCAGAAAAACTGAACCGCGCGATGCGCGACAGATCCGAATACTGCGTCAAGGCTCGTCGTCGCAAAAGGTGGGTTGACCCGCCGGTGGCGCAGCCAACATGACTGGAACCCGGTGCAACTTGAAATTGGCGAAGTTGTTTCCGACCTGACTGCTTATCTGGAGCCAGCCTACTTGTAGTCCGGCTTTTCGGCTGCCACGTCGGGCACTTTTTTCAGCGCAGCATCAAACTTCTTGCGGCTGCCGCGCTGGGCACGCTGTTCCAGAAAATCCTCGGTCGCCAACGCCGACAGCTTTTCGGCCAACGCCGTGCTGATGAGTTGGTTGACCGAAATGCCTTCCTGGGCAGCGAACTCCTTGGCGTATTTGTGCAGGGACTCGGACAAACGGACACTCAGTGCGCTCATGGTGCTTGCTCCTTCAATCGCTTCAAAAACAGGTCAGGACTCAGGACATCGATCCCTATATCTGCAGCCGCGCGAAAATCGCGAACATTCCACGTCACGATCGCGTCACATTGCCCGTTGAACGCGGCTTCGAGCACCATATCGTCACGGACATCGGTGAGTTTCGGTCGCCACAAAAAATGTACTTGCCGGCGTAGTCCACTGGCGCAGATGTAGTCCAGCACATCATCCACCGCTCCACCGGACAGCGGAACCATGCCCTCGCGGCGCAACACGTCCTCGTACTCGATCACCAACGGCACCGTTACCACGTGTTCGAACTGACCTTGCCCTATGCGCGTCAACAGATCAAACGACCATCCTCTGCGAGAACGCAGCGCCGACACCAGTACATTGGTATCGACAACAATCTTGGGCAGTGTTCTCACGGTATTGCCGATGATACCGCTATTATTGGAAACCCAGGGTGCGCAGAGGCAAGTTGTGCTGACGGCGCGTCACGGTCTTGGATGGAAATGGTGCAGGGCTCTGGGCAATGGCGCGGGTCGACAGCAAGGCGACAGCGATGGCGATGGCGATGGCGGCCAGTTTACGAGGCACTCTTGAAATAGAAATGACGGCAAAAAATGCTGACGATCGAATAAAGGTATCGCCATGAAACCCAAGCCGCTTCGAATCGCTCTGAGCATGGCTGAAAAAGGCAACTGGCGTGCAGCGGCGCGCGCGTCGGGCATGCCGCTGTCGTCGCGCACCCGCAATATGCGTGTCACGGGGCTGGCTTCAGACCGCCCCGTGCGCAGCCTCCCACGGTCGCCATCAGTGCGCCACGTAACCCGCTACACGCCGGAACATGTCGCAGAAATACTCGGCAGCAGGGACCAATGGAAGACCGGTACGCCGCACGATGCAGATCGGGCGGGTTGGCAGTTCCTCGCGGATGGTGATGATTTGAAACAGCTGGTCCCACAACGGAAATTGGGTCCACCGGTGCGGCAGCATGATCAGAAAGTCGGAATTTGCCAGCGCCAGCATGTAGGTCAAACCGGAATGGGCCTGCATGACCAAACGGGGCTCGGGCAGGCCATGTTGCTTGAAGATAGGCCCGATTTCATCTTCGGCTTTGGCGGTAACCGACGACGTGATCCATTCTGCCCGGACCAGTTCGTGTAGCGATCTGGCATTTGCCAGGGGATGCCCTTTGCGACAGAAGATGACACGGCGGGCCTCCAGCACCTGCTCCACGTCCAGTTCGGCAGGCACATCGTCCACCACGGGCCCGATGTAAAAGTCGGCCGAGCCGTCCTTCAGCGATGCCTCGATCCTCGGGAAC
>JBBKVW010000008.1:0-2902 GCA_037968655.1 Burkholderiaceae bacterium | reverse complement strand
CTACCTCAACTTGCCTCGGGAGATCCGCATGAGTTTTTCACCGTCGACACCCAAGCGCCGGACGGCGCTGCATCTGGGCATTGTGCTGGCTTGCAGCACCTTCGGTCTGGCGCACGCCGACAGCGACGACGAGACGCTTGGCGTCGTGTCGTCGGTGCAGTTGCCGCCACAAGCCAAGGGCAAGCCGCCTTCGTGGGCCGGCAAGGCCTTCCGGCAGGGTGTGGTGGCGGTGGCCAACCCCTATGGTGCGGAAGCCGGTGCCAAGGTGCTGGAGCGGGGCGGCAACGCAATCGATGCCGCGGTCGCAATCGCCTACGCGCTCAACGTCGTCGAGCCGCAATCGGCAGGCATCGGCGGGGGCGGCTTCATGATGATTCATCTGGCGCGCGCCAACCAAACCATTGCCATCGACACGCGTGAAAAGGCGCCGGCTGGCGCCACGCCAAGCATGTTTGTCGGCGTGCCCAGTTCCTCGCTGCAGGGCGTGGCCGTGGGTGTGCCCGGCATGGTACGCGGCACCGCCATGGCGCTCGAGCAATATGGCGCTTTGAGCCTGAACCAGGTGCTGCAGCCAGCGATAGAGCTGGCCGATGCGGGTTTCGCCGCAACGCCACGCTACTCCGCAGTCAGCTGCGGCAGCCGGGCCCAGAATTCGCCCGAGGCGGCCGCATTTTTCTGCCCTGGCGGGATTGCTCCTGCCGTCGGCTCCATGGTAATAAACAAGCCGCTGGCAGAGACACTGCGCCTGATCGCCAAGAACGGGCCCGACTGCTTCTACCTGAACATGCCCGAAAAGGGCTGCGACATCGCCAGGGGAATCCTTGAAGGCCAGAGCTTCAAGCGCCCGCCGGTAGCCACCGGCAAGGGCGGCAGTATGACCTACGACGACCTGGCCAACTACCAGGCTGCGGTGCGCGTACCAACCGAAGGCAGCTACCGCGGCTACCGGATCAAGGCCATGTCGCCACCCTCGTCCGGCGGCCTCACGCTGATCCAGATGATGAAGATGATCGAGCGCTTCCCGATCGGCGACGCCAGCCAGGGCTTTGGCTTCGGCTCGGTCAAGACCGTCAATGTGATGGCCGACGCGATGCGCATCGCCTTTGCCGACCGCTCGATCTGGATGGCCGATGCCGACTTCGTTCAGGTACCGGCAAGCGGCCTGCTGAGCCCGGGCTTCACCAGCCTGCGCGGCGGCGCCATCACACCGGGCGTGCGCATCTCGCCCAATCCGGTGCCGGGCGACCCGCGGCCGTATGAGACAGCCGGCCTGCAACCCGGCACGCGCATGGCAGTGGCCGAGCCGGTGACCGGACCGGGCGAGACCACAACCCACTTCTCGGTGGTCGACAAATGGGGCAACATGGTCTCGTACACCAACACCATCGAGTCCTCGCATGGCATTGGCGTGTTTGCCGGCTACCGCCGCGCCGACGGCACGTTCCGCAGCCACGGCTTTCTGCTCAACAACGAACTGACCGACTTCAATACGACGCCCACCACCAACCCCTACACCGGTGGCCCTGGCTTCAACGATGTGCAGCCCAACAAGCGTCCGCGCAGCAGCATGACGCCGGCCATGATCTTTGCGCCCGACGGTACGCCGCTGATCGCCTTCGGCTCACCCGGCGGCTCGACCATCATCAATTCGGTGTTCAACGTGGCGCTCAACCTGATCGACCACGGGATGACGCTGCAGCAGGCGATTGATGCGCCGCGGGTCTCGATCACCAGTGCCACCAGCAGCATGTCGGCTGAAGCTGGACTGCCGCAAGCCACCATCGACGGCCTGCGCGCGCTGGGCTATACCGTCAACCTGACCGAGATCGGATCGGTGCAGGCGGTGCTGGTCGATCGCCAGACCGGCAAGCAGTATGGCGCTGCCGATGCGCGCCGCGAAGGCACGGTGATCGGCTTGCCGCGCAACGGAAAGTGAGACCGGGAGCGCGCCGCAACTGTCTTGGCATGTCGTTGCAAGTCGACATGCGCGCGACCCGGCCACACGCTGCGCTGGGCGCGGTGCGTCGCTCGCGGTGCATGACGGGCGCTACGTCGAGCAGGCCACGGCCGCCCGCATGAACACGATAGCGCAACTGCGCCGCGTGCTGCACGAATGCCGCACCATCGCGGTCGTGGGCCTGTCGGCCGAATGGCACCGGCCCAGCTACTTTGCGGCCAAGTACATGCAGCAGCACGGCTACCGCATCGTGCCGGTCAACCCGCGCTATGCCGGTGCGCCCGACGGCATTCTGGGCGAGCACTGCTATGCGCAGCTGGGCGACATTCCGTTTAGCGTGGATATGGTCGACGTGTTCCGGCGCACCGCCGACGTCTTGCCGATAGCGCAACAGGCCGCCGACATCGGCGCCAAGTGCCTGTGGCAGCAGATCGGCGTGGTCAACACCGAGGCGCACGCGCTCGCGCAGGCAGCAGGCATGGAATCGGTGCTGGACCGATGCGTCAAGATCGAACACGGCCGCATCTTTGGCGGGCTGAACCTGGTGGGCGTGAACACCGGCATCGTTTCATCACAACGCGCGCAGGCGCGGATCTGACACGCCATGGCCGACCACCAGTTCCAGCCCGAGACCCTGGCCATCCATGCCGGCCAGGTGCCCGACAGCGCCACCGGCGCGCGGGCGCTGCCGATCTACCAGAGCGCCAGCTTCGTGTTCGACAGCGCGGAGCATGCCGCCAGCCTGTTCAACCTGCAGACCTTCGGCAATGTCTATTCGCGCCTGTCCAACCCGACCGTGGCGGCGCTGGAAGAGCGCGTGGCCGCACTCGAAGGCGGACGCGCCGGCATCGCCTCGGCCAGCGGCATGGCTGCCGAGACGATGGCCCTGATGACGCTCATGCTGCAGGGCGACCATGTGGTGGCAGCGGGCGCACCCTATGGAGG
>JBBKVW010000007.1:0-5006 GCA_037968655.1 Burkholderiaceae bacterium | reverse complement strand
TCGCTGCGGTGCCGGGTGTCGACATCCTGCACGTCGGCAGCACCGACCTGTGCGAGGCCATGGGCATCGCTGGCCGGTTCGACGATCCGGCAGTGCTGGGCAGCTTCGAGCGCGTCGTTGCGGCCTGCCGCGCGCACGGCAAGACCGCCGGCGCTGGCGGCCTTGCCCAGGCGCAGCAGGTGATGCAGCAGGTGGTGCGCGCCGGTGTGCGTTTCGTGTCCGCCGGCAACGAATGGGACTTCATGCTCAGCGCCGCGCGCCAGCGTGCCGCTTCGCTGCGGGAACTGGCGCTGGAGTGACGCGATGACCGAACTGATCCTGCACCATTTCGCGGCCTCGCCATTTTCCGAGAAAGTGCGTCTCGTGCTGGGCCACAAGAAACTCGCCTGGACGTCGGTGCAGGTGCCGGCCATCATGCCCAAACCTGACGTGCTTGCGCTGACTGGCGGTTATCGGCGCACGCCGCTGCTGCAGATCGGTGCCGACATCTTCTGCGACACCGCGCTGATCCTGGACGTGCTCGAGCGGCTGCAGCCGGCGCCCAGCCTGTACCCGGCGGCCGAGGCCAGCGTGGCACGCACCGTCGGCCAATGGGCCGACGACCATCTGTTCTGGGCCGCGGTGCGGCACAACCGCGGACCCAAGGGATCGGGACTGGGCGCCGGCCTGTCAGGCGAGCAGGCACGTGCCCTGTTCGACGACCGCCAGGCCATGGGGTTCGACCTGCAGTGGCGGCGCCCGCAGGACGCCTCGGTGCCGTACCAGACCTATCTGCGCCAGCTTGCCGGCATGCTGGGAACGCAGGATTACCTGTTCGGTGCACGGCCCTGTGTCGCCGACTTCTGCGCCTACCACCCGCTGTTGCTGGCGCACCTGCGCAGCGCGCCGGCGCATGACGTGCTGGCGCCGTTCCCCACCGTGCGCGCCTGGCTCGAGCGCTTGCAGGCGATCGGCCATGGCACGTCGCGTGACGCTGACGCGGCCTATGCGATTGATGTGGCACGGCTGGCGAGCCCTGCGATGGATACGCCATGGCTGCCCGAGGGCAACTGGCACGACGAACACGGCATCGCAGCCGGCAGCGCGGTGCAGATCTGCGCCGAGAGTTTCGGCACCGAGCCCAGCACCGGGGTGCTGGTGGCGGCCACACAGACCCATTACAGCCTGCGCCAGCACAACCCGCGGGTTGGCACGGTGCATGTGCATTTCCCGCGCATCGGCTACCTGTTACGACAACCTGAACCAGAAAGGACAACAAAAATGGAGACACATCACGTGCCGGCGGAAGCCGTCGGCAGGCAATCGGCACCGGGCCACAGGCCCGCAATGCCGGACTGAGGAGCCAAACCATGGACTCCATCCTCAACGTATTGAGTTTCGGCATCCTGCTCGGCGGCATCTACGCGCTGGTCAGTATCGGGCTGAACCTGATCTTCGGCGTCATCCGCATCGTCAATTTCGCGCAAGGCGAACTGGTGATGTTCGGCATGTACGGCAGTTATTTCGCCTACGCGCAGTTCGGTATCAGTCCCTACCTGTCGGTGCTGGTCGTCGCGCCGCTGGTTGGCTTGCTCGGCATCGCGATACAGCGACTCGTGATACAGCCGCTGCAGGCAGAACCGAACATGCAGATCTTTGCCACCTTCGGGTTGCTGATCATGTTCCAGAACATCATGCTGGCGGTCACCCGGGGCGAGGCCCTGACCGTCGGCGGCGATGTCGGAAGCCAGGTGCTGACGCTCGGCGACATCAAGTTGAGCGTGGTGCGGGTCGTGACGTTTCTGGCGGCCACTGCGATCACGATCGGCCTGCACCTGTTCATGTCGCGCACGATTGCCGGCAAGTCGATCCGCGCGGTCACGCAGGACAAGCGCGCCGCGCGTGTCATGGGCATCAACGTCGAGCGCACCTTCCTGATCACCTTCGGTATTGGCGCCGGGCTGGCCGGTTTGGCCGGCGCACTGCTGACACCGATCTATTCGATCACGCCGGCCGTCGGCGGCAATTTCATCCTGGCCGCGTTTGCGGTGGTGGTACTGGGCGGCCTGGGAAGCGTCTGGGGTGCCTATATCGGCGGCTTGATCGTCGGCGTGGTGGAAGCCTTCGCGGGTTTCTATATCGACCCGGCACTGAAGAACGCGATCTGGTTCGCGATCTTCCTGGTGGTCCTGATTGTTCGTCCTGCCGGCCTGATGGGCCAGGTGGGCGCAGAGGAGGTAGGTTTCCGTGAGCAAAGCTGAACAACACCATATCGGCGAAGTGCCGGACCACGCCCCGGTCAGTTCCGACGTCTCCGGAATCGAGTCCGGCCAGAAGGCGCTCCTGAAATTCCTGATCGGCATGGCCTTGGCGTTCGCGCCGTTGCTGGTGCTGCTGCAGGATGCGCATTGGGTCAACATCATCGCCTTCACCTACCTGATGGGCGGCCTGGCCGCGGCCTGGAACATCATCGGCGGCTTCGGAGGCCAGTTCTCGCTCGGCCACGGCGTGTTCTTCGCCATTGGCGCCTACATGACGGCGCAGTTCTACAGCCTGTGGGGAATCTCGCCGTGGCTGACGATGATTCCGGGGGCCTTGTGCGCGGCGTTGGTCGCGGTGTTGATCTCGTGGCCGACATTCCGCCTGCGCGGCCCGTTCTTCGCGATCGCGACGCTGGCGTTCAACGAGGTGGCATTCGTCATCGCCAACCATTTCGATTCGCTCACTGGCGGTCCGCGCGGCATGATGATTCCGTACAAGGCCGGGCTGGAGAACATGATCTTCAAGGAGCGCTGGCAATATGCGCTGTTGATGTTCGCCTTCATGGCCGTCGTCGTCGGTGTCAGCGTGGTGCTGCGGCGCAGCCGCCTGGGTTACTACCTGCTGGCGGTGCGCGAGGACGAGGACGCGGCGCGTGCCGCCGGCATCAACGTGCTGGGCACCAAGCTGCGCGGCATGGCGCTGAGCGCCGGGCTGACGGCGATCGGTGGCACGCTGTTCGTGATGTACCTGCGTTTCGTCGACCCGCCGACGCTGTTCACACTGCCCGAGGTTGGCGTCAAGTTTGCGCTGCTGGCGCTGATCGGCGGTATCGGCACCATTGCAGGGCCATTGCTCGGCGCGGCGCTGATCATCCCGTTCGAGAACTTCCTGCGTGGTGAACTCGCCAATGCACTGCCCGGCGTCAGCCTGGCGATCCTGGGCCTGTTGATGGTGCTGGCGGCGCTGTTCATGAAACGCGGCGTGGTCGGCGTGATCGACAACCTGCTGCGCCGCATGCGCGACAAGGGGGGCAAGAAAAATGGCTGAAGCTCTATTGGCCGTTACCGGCGTCAGCAAGCAGTTTCTGGGGTTGCGCGCGGTCGACAACGTGTCGCTGTCGGTGCGCCAGGGCGAGATCGTCAGCATCATCGGCCCCAACGGTGCCGGCAAGACGACATTCTTCAACCTGCTGACGGGACAACTCGCGCCGACCGAGGGCGAGGTCCGGCTGCGCGGCAAGCGCATCAACGAACTGCCGCCGCATGCGCGGGCCCAGCTCGGCATGGGACGCACGTTCCAGATCGCCAAGCCGCTGATCGGGCTCAATGCGCTGGAGAACGTCATGATCGGCGCCTTCATGCGCCATCCCAAGCTGTCGGTGGCACGCGACAAGGCGATGTCGGTGCTCGAAGAGGTCAGCATGGGGCACCGGGCCCGGCGCCGGGCCGGCGACCTGACGCTGAGTGAGCGGCGCCGGCTGGAGGTGGCACGTGCGCTGGCGCTGGAGCCCGAGATCGTGTTGCTCGACGAGGTCATGGCGGGGCTGAACCAGAGCGAAGTGGGACTGGCCATCGAGCTGCTGCAGAACCTGCATGCGGCGGGACAGACCTTCCTGATCATCGAGCACAACCTCAAGGTGGTGCGCGCATTCTCGGAACGGGTCGTGGTGCTTGATCGCGGCCAGATGATCGCCGAAGGCACAGCCGAGGAAATCCTCAGTTCACCCGAGGTCATCAAGGCTTATCTGGGGGAGGGACACCAATGAGCAATCTGATTTTGCAGGTCAAAGGCCTGTATTCGGGTTATGGCGAACTGCCGGTACTTGAAGACATCAAGCTGGAGGTCGGACGCGGCGAGATCGTTTCGGTCGTGGGCGCAAACGGCGCCGGCAAGACAACGCTGTTGCTGACCATCGGCGGGCATTTGCGCCAGCATGCGGGCAGCGTGCATTTCGACGGACAGGACATCTCGCACCTGCCGGCGCATGCCGCGGCGGCGCAAGGACTGGTGATGGTGCCCGAAGGCGGGCGGCTGTTTCCGTTCATGACGGTGCTGGAGAACCTTGAACTGGGTGCCTATCACAAGGCTGCACGCGTGCAGATGGCGCAGACGCTGGACGAGGTGCTGACGCTGTTTCCGATCCTGAAGGAGCGGCGTGGTCAACTGGCCGGGCGCTTGTCCGGCGGCGAGCGCCAGATGTGCGCCGTGGCGCGGGCGATGATGTCGCTACCCAAGCTGCTGATGCTCGACGAACCGTCGCTGGGGCTGGCGCCGATCATGGTCGACAAGGTGTTCGAGATGGTGCTGGAGCTGGTCAAAAGCAAGGGCCTGTCGGTGCTGCTTGTCGAGCAGAACGTCGGCAATGCCTTGCGCCTGTGCCAGCGCGGCTGCATCCTGGACCATGGCCGCATCCTGAAGACGGCGCCGGGCGAGGAATTGCTGCGCGACCCGGACGTGCGGCGTACCTACATGGGCCTGTGACGATGGCCCAGCCGCAAAAACACCCGGTCGTCAGCCGTATCGGTGCCGGTGCCGGCTTTGCCGGCGACCGAATCGATCCGGCGGTGGCGCTGGCGGCCTCGGGCGCGGTCGACGCCGTGGTGCTCGAA
Source organism: Burkholderiaceae bacterium (assembly GCA_037968655.1). GTDB lineage: Bacteria > Pseudomonadota > Gammaproteobacteria > Burkholderiales > Burkholderiaceae_C > CAISIP01. Next base: position 156 of record JBBKVW010000007.1, on the reverse strand, counting down.
TGCCTGGCCGAACGCACACTGGTGCCGGCCATCAAGGCGCGTGCCGAGAATCCGCAGGCCGGATTCGACCCACGCCTGCGGCGCCGGCTGGAGGTGGCACGTGCGCTGGCGCTGGAGCCCGAGATCGTGTTGCTCGACGAGGTCATGGCGGGGCTG
>JBBKVW010000006.1:0-3076 GCA_037968655.1 Burkholderiaceae bacterium | reverse complement strand
ACAGGGTGGTCCTCGTCACCGATGATGGCATCGGCTATCGCCTGCACATTGGCCAGATTGAGTGTCTGGTTGAATATCCGCTTGGGCGCTGGCGGTACAGGGTTGCGCCCGAAGCCCAGTGCGCCAGCCCGGTCATCAGGTGAATGGAGCAGGTAATCAAGTTCGCTGGGTTGGGCCAGTCCTGTGTGGCGCTGGATCACGCGGCGGCCCCAGTAATCGGGGCTGGCATCGCGCAACGCCCCGAAGATTCCTTTTAAGGCGTTGGTTGTGTATATTCGTGACGAAAGCTTTAACTCCACAGGATCAAGTGGTAAGGCGTCCGGGCGTTCAAGGTAGGAGCGCCCATAGACAAACTGTCCCTCTGGAACGCCTCTGCGATCAGCTGCCAACTCGAACCGCGCGGCAGTAACAGGCTCAATCTGGCCCGGCAGCGTGATGTAAACGTAGCAGGCAACTGAAGGTTCAGAAGTCATTGTTTACCGCCGTCTTGACGCGCGCGCGCGTCCGTTCGCGCCCGATGGCAAGGGTTTGTCCTTCTTCGTCTTTCTCGGGAAGGGCAACATCGTCGATTTGATGCAACAGGCCTAGCGCCCACAGCATGGCGGTGTACACGGCGACGCTGGTGGAAGGTTTGCCCTTTTCAGCATCAGCGATAGCGCGTACACCAGTGCCAATCTTTTCCGCCATGTCGTCGATAGTCAGATTGCGGCGCAGCCGGGCAGTGCGCAGGTCTGCGCCCAGCCGTTTGAGCGACTGCTCGACAGCGTAGGGCGGTGCAATCAATAGCTTGTTCCGGGCGGTCATATCATCACCATTAAGAGCGCATCATTCAAAATAACACAGGTGTACTCGTGAAATCAATTAGGTAATCTTCCTCAAGGGCATTTTAAACTATTTAAACCTCTCTTACGAGCATTTTTGTGTTATTATCAACCTCAAAAATGAAGTTGGAGCCTTGCTCAAGACCCTAAGCCGTTGCCACCTAGGCCATCTCTAGGTTTTCGTGTTGTGCGGTTTTTAGGTTTTTGTGCTCATTGACGAAGGCGTTTGCCCCACAGAAGGCACTTTGAAATCTGCGTACATAGGTGCGTACATAATTGAAAAAACTGAGAAATGCAAAGCCCATCATATGCCCATGAGACAAGGAGAAGAAGAACTTTTGCTATCATCTCCCACCCTGACGCCGGCAAGACCACGCTGACCGAAAAACTGCTGTTGTTCTCGGGCGCGATCCAGATCGCAGGCTCGGTCAAGGCGCGCAAGGCCACGCGCCACGCCACCAGCGACTGGATGGAAATAGAGAAGCAGCGCGGCATTTCGGTGGCCAGTTCGGTGATGCAGATGGTCTACCGCGACCATGTCATCAACCTCCTCGACACACCAGGACACAAGGACTTCTCTGAAGACACCTACCGCGTGCTGACGGCGGTCGATGCCGCGCTGATGGTGATCGATGCAGCCAACGGTGTCGAGGCCCAGACCCGGCGCCTGATCGAGGTCTGCCGCCAGCGCAACACGCCCATCATCACCTTCGTCAACAAGATGGACCGCGAAGTGCGCGAGCCGCTCGAACTGCTGGACGAAATCGAACGCGAGCTCGGCATGTCCTGTGTGCCCTTGACCTGGCCGGTCGGCCAGGGCAAGCATTTCGGTGGCATCGTCAACCTGCGCAGCAAGGCAATGACAGTGTTCCAATCCGGCCAGGACCGCCGGCCACAGGATTTCGACACGATTGCACTGACCGAGCGCGACACGCTGCTCAAGCGCTTCGGCCATTATTTCAAGCTGGCCGAATCCAATATGGAGCTGGTCAGCGGTGCGTCGCCTGCGTTCGACCAGGCAGAATTCCTAGCCGGCAAGCAGACGCCGGTGTTTTTTGGGTCGGGCGTCAATAACTTTGGCGTGATGGAGGTGCTGGACGCGCTGGTCGACTTGGCGCCGCCGCCGCAACCGCGTATCAGCTCGGTGCTGCCGGCCAAAGCCGCCGCCGGCGCCGATCCAGTGGTGACCAAGGTCGAGCCCCAGGACGATGCGTTCTCCGGCGTGGTGTTCAAGGTGCAGGCCAATATGGACCCGTCGCACCGGGACCGGATCGCCTTTGTCCGTATCTGCTCGGGCAAGTACACGCCGGGCATGAAGCTTAAGGTGCAGCGCACCGGCAAGGAGCTACGCCCCACCAGCGTCGTGACCTTCATGAGCCAGCGCCGCGAAGCAGTGGAAGAGGCCTTTGCCGGCGACATTGTTGGATTCACCACACATGGCGGCGTTCAGTTGGGCGATTCCATCACCGACGGGTCAGTGGCCCTGCAATTCACTGGTCTGCCGTTCTTCGCGCCCGAACTCTTTCAGACAGTAATACTGCGAAATCCGCTCCGTACCAAGCAATTACAGCAAGGTTTGGAGCAATTGGGCGAAGAAGGCGCCATTCAAGTGTTTCGGCCCCATGTCGGCGGGCCAATGCTGCTTGGCGCCGTTGGGCAACTGCAGTTCGAGGTGGTGCAGCATCGGCTCAAGGGCGAATACGATGCCGACATTCGCCTGGAATCGAGCCAATACGTGGGCGCGCGCTGGATCACCGCCGATACCCCGCAGGAGCTGCGCGCCTTCACCGATGCCTACCCAATGCGCATGGCGCTGGACGCTGCCAACACGCTGGCCTACCTGACCACCTCACCTTATGACGTGCGACTGGCGCAGGAGCGCTTTCCCAAGATCCATTTCCATCCGCTGCGCGAACATGCAGGATTGGCGCTGCAGGCGACAGCCTGATCGAGGCAACCATGCTGCCGCTGGACCAGTGGCCGTTGGAGGCCCGCCGCCAGATCATTGGTGTTTTTACGGATATCGACGACACGCTGACGACCGATGGCGCGATCACCGACGATGCGCTGGACGCGCTCGGACGATTGAAAGACGCAGGATTGCACGTCATCGCCATCACCGGCCGTCCGGTTGGCTGGAGTGAACCGTTCGCCCGCAGCTGGCCAGTTGACGCCATCGTGGCCGAGAACGGATCGGTGGCCTTGATTCGGGAAACGGCGCATTCGCCGCATGGCGAGGTTCCTGTGGGTGTGCG
>JBBKVW010000005.1:0-16039 GCA_037968655.1 Burkholderiaceae bacterium | reverse complement strand
GCCGAGCGGGTGCGCATGCATGTGTGCTGGGGCAACTACGAAGGCCCGCACCACCGCGATATCGGCATGGACAAGATCATCGACGTGGTGCTCAAGGCCAAGCCGGCTACGGTGCTGTTCGAGGGTGCCAACCCGCGCCATGCGCATGAATGGGAGGTCTGGGCCAAGGCCGCTGCCGAGAATCGCATTCCGGACAACAAGATATTGGCGCCCGGTGTGCTCGATACGGTCAACAACTTCATCGAGCATCCGCGCCTGGTCGCGCAGCGCCTGCTCACCTATGCCAACATCGTCGGGCGCGATCGGGTGATGGCGGCCACCGATTGCGGCTTTGGCACCTTTGCCGGCTTTGGCGCGATCCACCCGCCGATCTGTTATGCCAAGCTGGCCAGTATGGCCGAAGGCGCCCGCATCGCCAGCGAAGAACTCTGGAAGTGATCATGCGCCTGTCGGACGGTCCCAAGGGCCAATACCGCAGTGCGCGGCATGCAGGCAACCCTGTCAATCAGACCGACCGCTTCAAGAACGAATCCCGCAGTGCGCAGCACGGAGGAACACGATGACCGACCAACAAATCCCCCTCGATACCCGACTGCCCGAGATGCTGCGCAGCGGCAGGCGCCTGCGCGGCATCTTCAATGGCATTGCATCGCCGGCCATTGTCGAAATGTGTGCCTATGCCGGATTTGACTTCCTGGTGATCGACAACGAGCACGGCAGCGCTGGGCTCGAGACCACCGAGAACATGCTGCGCGCTGCGCGCGCCAGTAATCTGCCGACCCTGGTGCGCTGCCTGGAGCACGACATCGCGCGCACGCTGGACATCGGCGCCGGTGGCTTGCAGATACCCATGGTCAGCACGCCTGAACATGCTGCGGCCCTGGTGCAACGCGTCAAGTACCCGTTGGCGCAAGGCGCGAGCGGCGTGTCGGGGCAGCGCGGCAGCGCGTTCTCGACCCGCGCGGCTGGCTACGGTGCCTTTGGCGGGCCCGAACACACACTGCGCAGCAACCAGGGCATTGCGCTGGTCGTCATGATCGAGACGCCCGAAGGTGTTGCCAATGCGGCAGCGATTGCCGCCGTGGACGGTGTCGATGCGGTTTTCGTCGGCCCCAATGACCTGGCGCACTCCATGGGGCATGAGAACCGCTGGAACGACGCACCGGTGCAGGCGGCAATTGAAAAGACGCTCAAGGCCGTCGCCGCGACCGGCAAATGCCCCGGCATTCTGGCGCTTACGCCGGCCGATGAAGACAAATACGCGGCCTGGGGCGCGCGCTACTTTGCCTCGGTCACCACCGGCATCATCATCAAGGCCTTCAAGGAGGCCGCGCAGGGCGGCCGCGCACAGCTCAACTATTGATAGCAACGACACGGTCCGATGGGAGGATCTCCGGTGGTGCGCGGTGCTGCCAGAATAGGGGCGCTATTGTCCAAGCACCATGTCCCCAGAACTTGCCCAGAAGCTCGCCTCCGCAGTTGACCGCATGCCCGCTTTCCCGCGCAGCGTGCAGCAAATATTGCAACTGACGCGCGACGTCAACAGTTCACCTAAAGACCTGGTGCGGGTGATAGACCATGACCCGGTGGTGACGGTGAAGATTCTGCGGGTCGTCAATTCGGCCTACTACAGCTTGCCCAAGCAGATCACCTCGATCAATCACGCGGTGGTGTATATGGGCTTTAACAGCCTGAAGAACCTGGCGCTGAGCATCGCCGCCATCGGCATGCTGCCCAAGAACAGCGTGCCCGGTTTTGACGCCCAGCAGTATTTGCTGCACTCGCTGACGACTGCCAATATTGCCAAGACCCTGGCCGCGCGGGTCGATGGCGCCGACGCCAATGACTGCTTCATCGCCGGCTTGCTGCATGACTTTGGCAAGGTGGTGTTTGCCCAGTTCATGCCCAAGGAGTTTCAAGAGGCTTTGGTCATGAGCGACTGGGGCCAGGTCTCGCTGTTCGAGTCACTGCGCAAGGTGATCGGCACCGACCACGCCGTGGTGGGCAGCATGCTGGTCGACAAATGGCGATTCGCCGAGCCGCTGGTTGAAACCATCCGGCATCAATATGGCGAAGACCTGCGCGACACCGCAATGATCGCCTGCGTTTTCGCGGCAAACCAGGTCAGCAAGAAGCTCAAGTACGGCTCGGCCGGAAACCCCTGTGTCGAGGAACTGCCACCCTTCATCGCCGAGCGCCTGGGCGGCACGCTGGACGAGGTCATCGTGTCACTGGGCGACATGAGCGGCATATACGAGGAGGCTTTGCTGTTTGCGAGTGCCTGAGCCAATTGCCGTGTGCCTATGACCATGCAAGCGCTAGGTATTTTCCCTAGTCACGCTGTTTGGAAAGAACTTTTGGACATCAGGCAGACTCCATGGTCTGTCAGTCATTTTTTTGCAAATCAAGGAGCCCTCATGAAACTAGTCGCCTCGTTTGTTCTTGCCGCCGCCGCTGTCACGCTGGCCGTTCCGGCCCAGGCCCAGTTCGCCAAGCCGGAGGATGCCATCAAGTACCGTAAGTCGGTCATGACCTTACAGGGAGCCCATTTCGGGCGAATCGCTGGGATGGCCAGTGGGCGAGTGCCTTTCGATGCTGCGGCGGTGGTCGAAAACGCGACGGTTTTAGAGATGATCACGCGCTTGCCGCTGGCCGGATTCAGCGCCGGCAGCGACAAGGGCGAGACAAAGGCGAAGCCGGAAATCTGGACCGACACCGCCAAATTCAAAGCGGTTGGAGAAAAGCTCAATGCCGATGCGGTCAAGTTGCTGGCCGCCGCAAAGACAGGCAACCTCGATTCGATCAAGGCCTCGGTGGGCGCGGTGGGTGGCAACTGCAAAGCTTGCCACGACGATTTCCGCAAAGAGTAAGGCAGCGTCCGGCCGGCGATGGCTGGCCCTTCGGTTCTGTCTGGGCTGGTGCAAGCTGGCTCTGTATTGCTGGCCCGAACATGCGTCGGCAAGATATTCTGAGGTCGCAGCGCAGTGCCAACTGCCGGCGGCCTTTTTGTTTGCCGGTCCTGTTTTGGCGCGGCGTTTGAATCGTCAATCCGCAAACCTCTGCGAATAGGTAAGATCGTTCGCTTCCCCAAGGAGCAACACATGACCGACCCCAAGACCGGTGGCAGCAAGGCATTTGCCTCGCAGGCCGACCTGGAAGACAAGAAAATCACCTTCGAGCAATTGAGTGCCCATTGCTGGGCCTATACCGCCGAGGGCGACCCCAATTCCGGCGTCATCATTGGCGAGAAGTTCATCATGGTCAGCGATGCGACCGCCACGCCGGCAATGGCGCGTGATCTGATCGCGCGCATCCGCGGCGTCAGCGACAAGCCGATCAAATATGTGCTGCTGACCCATTACCACGCGGTGCGGGTGCTGGGCGCCAGTGCCTACTTCGCCGAAGGCGCTACCGAAATCATTGCCAGCCAGGGCACACTGGAGCTGATACAGGAGCGCGGCGCGCAGGACATGCAAAGCGAAATGGAGCGTTTCCCGCGCCTGTTTCGCAACGCCGAGTCGGTGCCCGGCCTGACCTGGCCGACCATGGTTATCAGTGGCGGCGACCCCACGCGTGGCGAGGTACCCGGCAAACTCACGCTCGATCTGGGCGGCGTGTCGGTACAGATCTGGCATCCGGGGCCGGGCCATACCCGGGGCGACACGATCGCCTGGGTCGAATCCGAAAAAGTGCTGTTCAGCGGTGACCTGGTCGAGTACCAGGCGGGCGTCTATACCGGCGACGCGCAACTGGCCGAATGGCCGGCCACGCTGGAGGCGTTGCGCGCGCTCGACGCGCAGGCCATCGTGCCGGGCCGCGGCGAGGCGATGAAGGGCAGCGCCGACGTCAACAAGGCGCTGGACTACACCAAGTCCTGGGTCGAAACCCTGTTCAGTTGTGGCAAGGAAGCGGCCGCCGCCGATATGGACCTCAAGGCGGCGATGGCGCATACGCGCAAGAGCATGGACCCCTTGTTCGGCAGCGTGTTCATCTATGAGCACTGCCTGCCTTTTGATGTCAGCCGCGCCTACGACGAGGCCAAGGGCATCAAGAACCCGCGCATCTGGACTGCCGAACGCGACAAGGATATGTGGGCTGCACTGCAGGATTGAGGGCAGCGCTGCAAGAACCGGCATTATTTAGCTGATGCACTGGATCAATCCCGACCGTTGTGAGGCGCTCGGGCCATGCCGTCGAGCCGTAATCACACTGGCTTGGTGACTGCCCGCATCCACGGGTCTGATCAACGAATGATCACACTGGCGCCCATGCGCTGGGCCAGCGTGAGCAGCTCTTCCAGATGCGATCCTTCGGTGAACACCTCATCCTCGGTGATGACATCTAGTTTGATCGAGCGCAGCCGCGGCTCGAACAGCACGACGGCTCTGCCTTCGTCGTTTTGTCGGGAGATCCAGCAAATCCCGTGGGCGTCGGGCTTGTTTGCGTACAGCCATGCGCCCAATTCCCGCGTGATCGGATAACCCGCCTGGTCGCTGTCAATCACATCGGAGCGAGAAAGTCCCAGCCGGCGCAAACCTACTGTGGACAAGTCGACCAAGCGCAAGGCGGACGTCGGCTTGAGAGAGCCCACACGGCGCAGCTCAGTCGATTGCTTGAGTACGAGGTGGAATCCGTGCGACGGGGTGGGCGCATCGTGCCACACGGTTTCCATCAGCGCGACGCCAAGCGTGCTTCCCGCATAGAGGGTCGGAACGATCGCGCCAGAGACCTCCAATGGAGAAAAGCGCGCATTGCCGAGAGAGGTGCCATTGAAGCCGTCTGCCGCGTATCGCTTGGAGTAGACCCGCCAAAGGAGCGGGAGCGTCAGGTCAATCGTGCTGATTTTGGTCGGGTCAAGCCGCTTGTCGGACAGTGCGCCGCTGAACCATGTCAAGATTGGTTCTCCTGCACCTCGATCATGTTGCGCGCAGCCGCAAGCGCTTTTGCGGGCTCATTGGCCACGATCTCGCGCGGACGTTTTCCGCCGAGAAAGCGGGACGTGCTGTCGAACCAAGCTGCCAGCAACTCGGGATCGTAGTCTGCCAACACGGCCAGGATCCCCTTAATCGCGGGCAGTGGGCGGAAGTCCGTACCCAGCGCGTACCTGGGGTAGTAGTCTTTTCCGCCATGGCGAAGCGCGAATATGCGGCCTTGCTGCTTCCAGCGGCTGACAGTCGCGATCGGGTTGGCGGGTCCCAGATCAGCAAGGTCCCCGATTTCGGCGGCAGTGAGCCATTCGGTGCCCTGGCGGATCGCACGCACGGCTTGGGCCTCTAGCCGCGCTCGCTTCATGTCTACAGATGTCAGTGCGACGTCGCCCACGAGCAGATTCACGAGTTGGTCGCGCACCACTTCACGGCGCTGAGGGCGCGCAGCCAATGCCACTGCGACTACATCGCTCATGAGTTGCTTGACATCTTCGAGGTCTTTGTCCGTGAGACCACGAGGGGGATCCAGATCCATTTGGAAGTTCAGGTGCATCACAGGCGCCTCCTTGTGCGATTACTGCGACTCATTGTATGTTACTAGCTGAAGTAGCACAAGACCGCGCGCTTGTCGAAAAGTCGGCGCCACGGCAAGACCGCTCAGCCCGCAACTGCACGCGGTACACGGGGCAAGCCAGTCAACTTGGGCTTCAAGGCGGGACGTCTCCCAAAGATTGACGGCGATCCCGAGACGGCCTCCAGGCTCTTGTCATCATTGCAAAATAATGACTTCTTGTGCATCAGCTAGTTAATGCCGGCAAGAACTGGAGAAGGGCCCGCGGGCCCTTTTTCAGTTGTGCGACCGGCCGGACAGCTGGCGCGCCATTGGCGGCAGCACCGACACCTTTTGAACCAGGTCGCGGATTGTCTTGGAGCAGGTCTTGAGCCGGATGCTGCGCAGCTGGGTGCGCACCGTCGATATCCGTACGCCCTGGTTGTCGGCGATCTGTGCCGGCCGCAGGCCCTTGCAGACCTGGACCAGTATCTGGCTTTCGGTGCTGGTCAGGCCACGTTCGCGCGCGAACAGGGCCAAGGTCGATTCGTCACAGGCCTGGCGCTTGGAGAACATCAACATCGCAAAGCTCGGCTCGGTTGCGCCGACCAGCCCCAACTGTGCCGGTCGCTCTGTCGCAGTGCGCCGATTGGTCAGCGGCACGACCGCCACCGCTGCGCTCTGGGATGCGTCGCCCAGGCACAGAAACCCGCGCAAGCCGGCGCAGGAGCGCTCCAGCGTGCGGCGAAAGGTCTCCATGTCGGACGCGCGTTGCGCCATCACCCGGCCGTGCAACAGGCGCAGGCCGGTGCCGCGTGGCGCCGCGGCACCGGGGATCTGGTCTTCGAGCAGTTCGGCCTTGCCAAGCGCATTGGCGAACTGGACCATGCCCGAATCGGCGTCGACCAGCACCACGCCATAGTCGATCTGATTGAAGGCCAGGCGCAGCAAGCTCAGCTCGGAAAAGTCGATCGGGCGTGACGGTTGTTCATAGGGGTAGGGTGATCCGATCTGAGGCTCTGGCTGCGTTCGGTTGGCTTGGCTGGACATGGTGCGCTTCTCCTGTTCGCGCACCGGGGTCACGGGGGTGATCACTTTGTCGATGTGCTGGGAGAAGCTTAAAAAAAACAAGACGTGACAGGATGTAAAACTGGCGCCCCATTCTTGTGACGCATGCACCAGATTTGCTCTGGTGCGCCGCGGTCTACCAGCGCTGGGGCAACCGGGACAGCAGCACGATGCGCCGGTTCTCGACCGTCAGGTAGCCGCCACTGGTCAGGTCCTTCAGTATGCGGCTGACCATCTCGCGGCTGCAACCGACGCGGCTGGCGATTTCCTGGTGCGTGACGCGTTCGGCGATCAGGCGTCTGCCGTCGGCCTGTTCGCTTGCCTGTTCTGCTGCCAGTTCGTTGAGCAAGCGCGTCAACCGGCCATACACGTCAATGAAGGCCAGGTTGCGCGCATCGCGCGTGGCCAGGCGCAGGCGCTTTATCACCTTGGACAGTATCTCGAACGCGAACTCCGGGCGCTGCCCGATGAAGGCGAGCAATCTGGCGCGGCTGACAACGGCGCACACGCAGGGCTCCAGCGTCATGACATTGGCCGAGCGCGGTCCGCCATCGAGTGCCATTTCGCCAAAATACTCGGCCGGCCCGAACACGCCAAAGGTGATTTCCTTGTCGTTGGCATCGATGCAAAAAACCTTGACGCGCCCGCTGAGCACCACATACAAGGTGTCACCGACGTCGCCTTCATGGATCAGGATCGTGCCCTTGCGGTATTTGCGCGCGTCGGCGTTTGCAACCAGTGCGCGCAGCGATTGCGGGTAGAGCGGATTGGCAACGAAGCTGTCAAATTCAATCGTCATCGGGTCGGTGATTCAGCGGCCAACCGGGTGGGGCCGCGGCACTACTGTAGCGCGGCCAATCAACAAGGACGCCGCAGCGCGTCCATCGGACGGGGGACGCATTCGCTCAGCGCGGCCGGGCCAGCTCGCGCGCGTCGCGTTCGTAGGCGGCGAGACGGCCGACGGCACGCGCGCGCTGCTGCGCGCTGGTGGTGTTGTGCAAGGCCGCAAAGCGGCGACAGTTTTCCAGCACAGCGGCATCGGCAAAGGCGCGATGTTCCAGGTTGGGCGAGCGCGCAAACCGGTCCTGGTAGGCGCGCAGGGCCGCACTGGTCTGCGCCGCATCGAGCCGTGGCTTGCCGCCGCTGCCATTGATCGTGCGCAAGGTCTGCAGCAGGTCCTGCTGGCGCCGAACGCGCTCGGCCTGGCGTTTCCCGGAATCGAATTCCGGCTGGTGCATCGTGGCCCTGAGCGGGGCGCGTTGCGCATCGTCCAGATTGCCGTAGAACTCTTCGGCGCGCTCGACATCGCTTTTGACGCGCTTGTCGGCCCGCTCTGCCGGGTCCAGCTTGCCCCACTGCTTGCGCCATTCTGCGTTGTCCTTGGCCTGGCGCGCCTCGATATGCTTGAGCTGCGTTGCAGTCAGTGTCTGCACCATTGCCGTCGCAGCCGGCTCGGCCTGCAGCGCCACTGCGTCAAGGCGCTGGCGTATATCGGAATACAGGCCGCAGACGTCCTCGGGTGAGGTGTCTTGCGGCGCCATGCGCTGCACCTGCTGCAACAGATCGGCAATCTTGCCCAGCTCATTGGCACGGTGCCAGTCATGCAGGCGCGCCAGATCGGCGCGCAACTGCAATGTTTGGGCCTCGTTCAGGTCGGCATAGCCGTCGACCCACCAATAACTCAGTTCCGGCAAATTGTTGTAGGCCAGCTTGATTGCGCTGCACGATTGCAGCATTCCCAGGGCGGCGACACAGGCCAGCAGGCCGATAATCCTCGACCAGGATAAAACCAGACGACGGGAAACAGATATGGCAGCAGGCCTTGGCATCGTGGATGTGGTCATCATGGCAGCGGGCAAGGGCACCCGCATGAAAAGTAAGTTGCCCAAAGTATTGCATCCATTGGCCGGCCGCGCCCTGGTGCATCATGTGTTGGCTACTGCGGCTGAGCTGGGCGCGCGCAAGGCCGTGCTGATCACTGGTCACGGCGCTGATGCGGTCGAGGCGGCCTGTGGTCCGGGCAGCGGCGTGGATGCGGCGCTGCAAATGCAATGTGTGCGACAGGAGCCGCAACTGGGAACCGGTCACGCCGTGCAGCAGGCCATGCCGGTATTGCAGGACGACGCCATGGTCGTGGTGCTCAGTGGCGATGTGCCACTGACGCGGGCCCAGACGCTGCGCGATCTGATCGCACTGTGCGGCGGCGAAAAGCTGGCCCTGTTGACGCTGGAGCTTTCCGACCCCACGGGTTACGGGCGCATCGTGCGCGACGGCGGTGGTGACGGCGCCCCGGTGCGTGCCATCGTCGACCAAAAGGATGCCAGCGCGGTGCAACTGTCGATCCGCGAAATCTACAGCGGCATCATGGCAGTGCCGGCGCGATTGCTCAGGGCCTGGCTGGCGCGGCTGGACAACAAGAACGCACAAAAAGAGTATTACCTGACCGACATCGTCAAGTTCGCTGTCGCCGACGGCGTGCCGGTGGTGGCGCACCGCATCAGCGATGCAGTGCAAGTGGCTGGCGTCAACAGCCCGGTGCAGCTGGCCGAACTGGAACGGGCCTGCCAGATGCGCCTGGCAACGCAGCTGATGGAGCAGGGCGTGCGTCTTGCCGATCCGGCGCGCATCGAGCAGCGCGGCGACCTGCAATGCGGCCAGGACGTGTCGATCGACGTCAACTGCGTGTTCGAGGGCACAGTATGGCTTGGCGACGACGTGCGCGTGGGCGCCAATTGCGTGATTGCCAATGCCCGCATCGACGCCGGTGCGGTGATCCACCCCTTCACCCATATCGACGGCGAAAAGGCCGGCGCAACGGTGGGCGCGGGCTCCCTGGTGGGGCCGTTTGCGCGCCTACGCCCGGGCGCGGTGCTAGGCCCGGACGTGCATATCGGCAACTTTGTCGAAGTCAAGAACTCCACCCTGGCCAGGGGCGCCAAGGCCAACCATCTGGCCTACCTGGGAGACGCCATCGTCGGCGAGCGCGTCAATTACGGCGCCGGCAGCATCACCGCCAACTACGACGGCGCCTACAAGCACAAGACCGTGATCGAGGCCGATGTACATGTGGGCAGCAATTGCGTGCTGGTGGCGCCGGTCACGATCGGTGCCGGTGGCACGGTGGGCGGCGGTTCGACCATCACCAAGAACACCGCGCCGGGCGCACTGAGCGTGGCGCGCGGCCGTCAGATCGCAATACCCGGCTGGAGCCGTCCCAAGAAATGAGCGCGGCCGCACCAGAGCCGCAGCAGCGCGTCGAACAACTCGAGCGCGAACTGGCGCAGGCCCGGCTCGCGCTGGAAGACTTCACCTATTCGGTATCGCACGACCTGCGCGCCTCGTTGCGCCACGTCATCTCCTATTTGCGCATCGCCCGCGAAGACCTGGGCGACGGGCTGGACCCTGCAGTCAGCGCTCACCTGGATACCGCCGCCGGCGCGGCCGCGCAGATGGGGCGGCTGATGGACGGGCTGATGGAACTGTCGCGCGTGGGCCGCGCCGTGATGCAGCAAGGCGAGGTCGACCTGGTGCGGATGGTCGACGACCTGCGCCGAACTTTGCAGGACAAGGCTGAAGGGCGCCAGATTGTGTGGAGCATTGCCCCCGACCTGCCCCGGGTGCGCGGCGACATGGCCATGCTGAGCCAGATGCTGGGCTGCCTGCTGGACAACGCGATGAAGTTCAGCCGCGACAGCGCGAGCAGCCAGATCGCAGTGCAGTGGAATCTGCTGGAGCACGGCCTGTGCGAAATCCACATCCAGGACAACGGCGTCGGTTTCGACCCGCGCATGCAGGACCGCCTGTTTCGCGTGTTCCAGAGCCTGCACAGCGCCCGCCAGTTTGACGGCATCGGCGTCGGCCTGGCACTGGCGCGCCGGGTGGTCGAGCGCCATGGTGGGCAGATCCGGGCCAGCAGCGGGCCCGGCCTGGGTTGCCGCGTCAGCCTGAGCCTGCCGTTGGCGCGCGTGGCGGACCAAGTGGCAGGCGCGCCCCGAACTTCCCACGCTTGACGCTGAAAAACGCCTTCACGTTGCGCACATTGGCGTCGCTGGTGAACAGGCGCTGCGCCAGCGCGTGGTAGTGCGGCATGTCGTGGGTCTGCACCACCAGGATGAAGTCCGGGCCGGGCGAGACCCGGTAGCACTGCTGCACGTCGGTATCGGGCAGCACGCGCTGCTCGAATGCGTCCAGCCATTCGGCGCCCTGGTGGTCGAGCGTGATCTCGACGATGGCGGTCAGCCCGTAGCCCAGCAGCGGCGCCAGCGCGTCGGCCGACAGAACCGCCACCTGTTGCTCGATTACCCCGGCCTCGCGCAGACGCTTGACCCGACGCAGGCAGGTCGGTGGTGAGGTGAACGCGCGTTGCGCCAGCTCCAGATTGCTGAGTGACGCGTCTTGCTGCAATTGGTCCAGCAGCCGCAGGTCGATTTCGTCCAGTTCGATTTGTTCCATTATTGTATCTTCCATGAAATATATGAACATATAAATGTGATGATGAAACAATCCGTCAAACCTGTGCACTATTTGGCTGATAATTTTTCGACAGTGCACTTACCATCGCGCCACAACTTCCGGGGTACATCCTATGTGTGGCATCGTTGGTGCAGTCTCCACCCGCAATATCGTTCCCATCCTGGTCCAGGGCCTGCAGCGCCTTGAGTACCGGGGCTATGACTCATGCGGCGTGGCCGTGCATGTGGACGGCCTGCAACGGGCGCGCAGCACCTCGCGCGTGGCCGAACTGGCCGAGCAGGTCGGCAACGGCAAGCTGCAGGGCAGCACCGGCATCGCCCACACCCGCTGGGCCACCCACGGCGCGCCGGCGGTACACAACGCGCACCCGCATTTCAGCCACGGGACCGGTGCCGACGCCTACGACAAGCCGGGGCGCATTGCCCTGGTGCACAACGGCATCATCGAAAACCATGACGAACTGCGCGCCAGCCTGACTGCGCGCGGCTATCTGTTCCAGAGCCAGACCGATACCGAGGTCATCGCGCATCTGGTCGACAGCCTGTATGACGGCGACCTGTTCGAGGCCGTCAAGGCGGCCGTGCAGCAGCTGCGTGGTGCCTATGCAATTGCCGTGTTCTGCAAGGACGAACCGCAGCGCCTGATCGGCGCGCGCGCCGGCTCTCCGCTGATCCTGGGCGTGGGTACCGATGGCAAGGAGCATTTCCTGGCTAGTGACGCCATGGCCCTGGCCGGCGTGACCGATCAGATCGTCTACCTGAACGAAGGCGACGTGGTCGACGTGCAACTGGGCAAATACTGGCTGGTCGACAAGGCCCACAAGCCGGTCGAGCCGGCCCAGCGCCCGGTCAAGACGGTGCTGGCGCACAGCGGTGCGGCCGAACTCGGCCCCTATCGGCACTACATGCAAAAGGAGATCTTCGAGCAGCCGCGCGCCATTGCCGACACCCTGGAGGGCGTGCAGGGCATCGTGCCCGAACTGTTCGATGGCGTCGACGCCAGCGCCGCGCGCGTGTTCAAGGAAATCGACTCGGTGCTGATCCTGGCCTGCGGCACCAGCTACTACAGCGGCTGCACCGCCAAATACTGGCTGGAGAGCATTGCCGGCATACCGACCCAGGTCGAGGTGGCCAGCGAATACCGCTACCGCACCTCGGTGCCCAATCCCAGGACATTGGTCGTCACCATCACCCAGTCCGGCGAAACCGCCGACACGCTGGCCGCGCTGCGCCATGCGCAAAGCCTGGGCATGCAGCACACGCTGACGATCTGCAACGTGGCCACCAGCGCCATGGTGCGCGAATGCAAGCTGGCCTACATCACCCGCGCCGGCATCGAGATCGGCGTGGCATCGACCAAGGCCTTCACCGCCCAGCTGGCCGGCCTGTTCCTGCTGACGCTGGCCCTGGCGCAAAGCCGCGGCAAGCTGACGCAGGAGCAGGAAGACGCGCATCTCAAGGCCATGCGCCACCTGCCGGTCGCGCTACAGGCCGTGCTGGCGCTCGAACCCCAGGTGATCGCCTGGGCGCAGGACTTCGCGAAGATGGAAAACGCGCTGTTCCTTGGCCGCGGCCTGCATTACCCGATCGCCCTCGAAGGTGCATTAAAGCTCAAAGAGATCAGCTACATCCACGCCGAAGCCTACCCGGCCGGCGAACTCAAGCATGGCCCGCTGGCCCTAGTTACCAGCGCAATGCCGGTGGTGACGGTGGCGCCCAATGACACGCTGCTGGAAAAGCTCAAGAGCAACATGCACGAGGTGCGCGCGCGTGGCGGTGTCTTGTATGTGCTGGCCGATGGCGACACCCGCATCGAACGCGCCGAGGGCATCAACGTGATCCGCATGCCCGAGCATTACGGCGCGCTGTCGCCGTTGCTGAATGAGGTGCCGTTGCAGTTGCTGGCCTATCACACGGCCTGCGCGCGGGGAACGGATGTGGACAAGCCACGCAATCTCGCCAAAAGTGTCACCGTCGAATGACGGTGACGCTTTTGCAGCGCGTTATTCCGTGGGAATAAGGTCTGTCGGGCCCGGAACAAGAGTTGTCGGATGCAGTGGCGTACCACGGGCTTGGTACAAATTGGCCTTCGAGTTCGCGATCCGCAGCATCCGCCGACGGCCTTGGACAACGAAATGCTGAGCTTGACGCGTCGTCGTGGTGAGGGGTGCCTGCCATCCGTCCATCGCGATCGGGGGCGCGCTACGGGGCAGAGTCGTTTAAGCAGGTGACGTCGGCTCGGCATGCGATCTGGTGCCGCGAATCGTCAACAGAACCCCATCACGACCAGGTCACGGCCGCCGAAAACATGTAGCCGGCGCCATAGACGGTCTTGATGATCTTGGGGTTCTGCGGATCGCTCTCGAGTTTTCGGCGCAGGCGCGAGATACGCACGTCGATGCTGCGGTCCAGCGGCGACAGGTCGCGCTGGCCGACAAGTTGTTCGCGCGTCAGGATCTGGAACGGCCGCTCGATGAAGGCTCGCAGCACCTGGGTCTCGGCGGTGCCGAGCAGGTGCTCGCTGCCGTCGGCCGCGCGCAGGATGTTGGCGGCGCAGTCGAGGCGCCAGCCCAGGAAGCTGGCGTGGCGGTGTGGCTGCCCCGTCGTGCCGGCACCCATCGCGCGTCGGCGCAGGATGCTGCGCACCCGCGCCACCAGCTCGCGCGGTTCGAAGGGTTTGACCATGTAGTCATCGCCGCCGAGTTCGAGGCCCATCACGCGATCAACCGTGTGGCCGCGGCCAGTGAGGATCAGCACGCCGCAGCTCGACACCGCAGTAATCTGCCGCACGAGCGCATTGCCGTCGATGTCGGGAAGACCGAGATCGACGACGCACAGGTCGGGGCGCTCGGTTCGCAGGCGCCGCAGCACCGTCTCGCCGTTGCGGAACGCCTCGGTGGCGAAGCCGAACTCGTGCAGTGCGGCGCGCACCAGCTTGGCGATCGCGTCGTCGTCTTCGACGACAAAGATCAGTGGCGCGGCGGCCGCACCGCCATCGACGCGCGGACCGGCCGCGTTCATGG
Organism: Burkholderiaceae bacterium; assembly: GCA_037968655.1. Taxonomy (GTDB): domain Bacteria; phylum Pseudomonadota; class Gammaproteobacteria; order Burkholderiales; family Burkholderiaceae_C; genus CAISIP01. The sequence continues at coordinate 1,998 of JBBKVW010000005.1, read as the reverse complement.
TGCGGCCTTGTCGAGCAGGGCCGCGAGTTGCAGCTTGGTGAATGGTTTGGCAAGCAGCGGTAGGTCGCTGGCCTGGTCCAGATCTGGCGCATAGCCTGTCATCAGCACCACCCGCGGCACTTCTCGGCGCGCGTGGGCATGGGCCGCGAGAGCCCGGCCATCGACATCGCCGGGCATCACCACGTCCGTCAGGAGCAGCGCGATGCCCGGCGTCTGCTCGAGCATCTGCATCGCCTCGCTGCCGTCCACGGCCTCCAGGACGGTGAAGCCGAGTTCGAGCAGCCAGCGGCGTACCACCTCACGCACGTGCGGGTCGTCATCGACCAGCAGCGCCAGGCCCCGATCGGCGTGGCCGATGTCGTGGACCGGGCCGATCGGCAGCACCAATTCGCTGCCGAGCTCGGACGCCGGCAGCCACAGCGTCACGGTTGTGCCCAAGCCGACCGCGCTGTGAATATCGATCGCGCCGCCGGATTGCTTAATGAAGCCATAGACCATCGCCAGGCCCAGGCCGGTGCCTTGCCCGGCGCGCTTGGTCGTGAAGAAGGGCTCGAATGCCCGTGCCTGCGTGGGCGCATCCATGCCGCCGCCGTTGTCGCTGACCTCGATGCACACATAGTGCCCCGGCGCGGTCTGCAACGCCGTCGCACGCACGTCGTCCAGCACCCGGGGCGACGCGTGCACGCCAATCAGGCCGTTGGTCTGCATGGCATCGCGCGCGTTGAGGATCAGGTTGAGCAGGGCGTTCTGCAACTGGTCGGCGTCGATCCAGGCCCACAGCGGCGTATCACCGGCACCGATGTCGAGTTGCAGCGAGTCGGGCAGCGAGCGCCGCACCAGGCGGCCGACCGCGGCGATCAGCGGCGCGATATCGGTGGCGCGGGATTCGAGCGGCTGGGTGCGCGCGAACGACAGTAGCGCCTTGATCAGTTCGGCGCCGCGCCGGGCGGCATCGACCGCAGGCGTGACGAACTCTGCAACTGCCACGTCCTTGACACGCGCGGCCGAAAGCGCAGCCAGGTTGCCGAGGATCACGGTCAGGATGTTGTTGAAATCGTGCGCCAATCCGCCGGTCAGCTGGCCCAGCGCTTCCATCTTCTGCGCCTGCACCAGCATCTCCTGGGTGCGCCGCTGCTCGGTGATGTCGAAGGTCAGTTCGAAGCAGCCGGCTACGCCGCCGTCGGCGCTGATCTCCGGGATCAGCGTGGTGCGCGCGATGATGCGGCGCTCTCGCGCAATCGTGGTCTCGTATTCGAAGGTCACGGCCTGGCCCGCCAGCGCGCGATCCACGTGGTGTCGGATGCCGGCGTAGGTGCTGCTGCCCAGGTACTCCTTGGCACTCACGGCGCCAGGGTTGGTGGGATCGAGGCCAAACCAGTCGTGGTAGCCACGATTGATGTAGCGATAGGAGCGGTCGCGGTCGAAATAGGCGATCAACGCGGGAATCGAGTCGGTGATCAGGCGCATCTGCGCCTCGCTGCGCCGCAGCTCGCTGGTGCGCTCCGCGACGCGGGTCTCGAGCAGCGCGTTGTGCTCCCGGATCTGGCGCTCGGCGTTTTTCTGCGCGGTGATATCGGAATAGAGGGTCACGAAGCCGTGCCCGGGCACCGGTACGCCACGCACATGCAGTACGGTGCCGTCCGGCCGGGTGCGTTCGAATTCGTGCGGCAAGAAGGCGCGCGCGTCGCGCATGCGCTCGTCGATGTAGTGCTGCGGGTCGCCGCTGCCGTAGTCGCCGCGCTCGGCGTTGTAGCGCATGAAGCTTTCGAACGGCGCCCCGACATAGCCCATCTCGGGCGGGAAGTCGAGCAGGCGCAGGAAGGTCTTGTTCCAGGCCACGAAGCGCAGGTCGCCGTCGATCAGGGTCAGGCCCTGGTCGATCAGGTCCAGCGCCGCGCGCAGCGATTCGTAACGCCGGAAGCTGTCGTCCGCGGGCGATCGGGGCTCTTTCACAGCGGGACCATGTCGGATGCAAACATTCGTCACATTGTCGCGCGG
>JBBKVW010000004.1:0-10121 GCA_037968655.1 Burkholderiaceae bacterium | reverse complement strand
TGCGGCACGCTGGTTGGCCCGCTGCTGACCGAAGTCGTCGGCGCCAAGGAACTGACCCCCTACAAGGGCGGCTGGTGCGGCAACGAGGTGTTTCCCGGCGCCTTCACGGAAGCCGTGCGGCTCAAGGCCCGTGCCATGGCAGAGACCTTTGGCAACCAGTTGCTGGAGGAAGGCTACCGCGGCTATTTCGACGTCGACTTCCTGATCGACCAGGACAACGGCGAGGTCTACCTGGGCGAGCTCAATCCGCGCATCTGCGGTGCCAGCCCGATGACCAACCACACCGCCTATGCGTATGCCGATGCGCCGCTGTTCCTGTTCCACCTGCTCGAGTTCTCGGGTGTGCCGTTCGACCTGAATGTGCGCGAGATCAACGACCGCTGGGCGCAGCCGTTCTTCATCGACTCGTGGTCGCAGGTGGTGATCAAGTTCACCGAAGACCGGATCGACCAGGTCACCCACGCACCGGCCACCGGCATCTACAAGATGGCCGAGGACGGCACGGTCGGCTACCAGCGTTTCGACTACGAACGCCGCGCCATCGATACCGAGCGCGAAGCCTTTTTTCTGCGCATCACTGGCCCGGGCGACTACCGCTATGAAGGCGCCGACCTGGGCATCCTGATCACGCGCGGGCGCTCGATGGACGACAACTTCAAGCTCAACATCCGCGCCCGCGACTGGATCCGCGGCATCCAGAAGCATTACGCCGGAAAGCCGATCGTCACCACCGCCCATGAGGCGGCGCCGGAGCCGGGTTCGTTCAAGATTCTTTGAATGCGGCCCTGATGCACCCGATCCAGATCGACTTTCACACGCTGATCGAGGACCAGCCCGGCCCGCTGTGGCAGGCCCAGTTCGAGCGGCTGTGGCCGGCCTACCGCTCCTGGTTCCTGCGCAGCAGCATGGTCGAGCGGCCCGGCTATCTGGAGAGCCGGCGCGCGCTGCGCGAGCACATGCCCGAACTGGTACCGGTTTGGGAGAAGCTGGTCGATCTGGCGGGCGGTGGCGATGTGGAATCGCGTTTCCTGTCGCTGTGGTGCCCGCCACCCTACATCGCTGGCTGTTCGCAAGCGGTGTGGGTCGACGCCCGCGGTGATCGCGAGCCGGTGCTGCTGCGCAACTACGACTTTGCACCCGGCCTGCTGGAGGGCAGCTGGCTGGCGACGCGCTGGACCGGTGGTCAGCGCGTCATCGCCATGGGCGACTGCATCTGGGGCGCACTGGACGGATTGAACGAGGCTGGGCTTGCCGCCAGCTTGTCGTTCGGAGGGCGCACCGTGTCGGGCACCGGATTCGGTATCCCGCTGGTCTTGCGCTATCTGCTGGAAGTAGCGCACAACACGCAGCAGGCGATCGAGATCCTGCAACAGGTGCCGGTCAGCATGTGCTACACGGTCACGCTGCTCGATGCGTCCGGCCAATGGGCTACGGTATTCGTATCGCCCGACCGGCCTACCGAGGTGACGCGGCGCAATGTAGTGACAAATTTTCAGCAAAAGGTGGAATGGGAGCAGCATGCCCGCGCCACCCATTCGGTCGAGCGGCGCGACTGCCTGCAGGCCCAGGTCGACGGGCCCGGCGCGGCCCAAGACGCCATTGCCGCGCTCTTGCAGCCGCCGCTGTACCAGACCTCCTGGCTGCGCGGATACGGCACCTTGTACAGCGCGGCCTATCGGCCGCGCAGCGGGTCGGTCGAACTGCTGTGGCCGGGACAACAGTGGCGCCAGACGGTGCGGGAATTTGTCACGGGTCAGCGTACTATTGTTTATCCGGGCGTAACCACAGTTTGAGCGCTTGATTGGTCGGGCGCTGGCTGCATGACGGTGCGTCGTTTCGCCAATGCCCGGGTCGCCGCGCACCATCAAAATGCCGATTGAAAAAGCGGCCATCAGCCCTCCAGTTCCAGCTTTGTCGGATGCCGATGGCCCAATAGAATGGAAGGCTTCACGCAGGAACCGCCCATGTCCAACGCAGCAACCCGAGACAACCAGACCAGTAGCCCGCCAGCCACTGCACCCGCTGACACCAGCTCCATCACCCGCCAGGCCATCGTCGACGACAAGGGCAAGGTACTTGGCTACGAGCTGTACGACCGGTCCCACCCGTTCAGCGACAGCGCTGCCGCCAGCGACGCGCAGATGCTGCTCAATGTACTGTCCAACCCGGCCACGGCCAATCTGGTTGGCAAGCGCATCATTTTTGTCAACTGTTCGCACGCCAGCCTCGAGGCCGACCATCTTGACCTGATCAAACCCGATCGCGTGGTGCTGGAGATTCCGCCGATTGCAGGCCATGACCCGGTCAAGATCGCCGCCGCGGTCAAGGCTATGACCGCCGTGCGCAGCCGCGGGTTCAAGCTGGCCTTCAACCAGCACGTGCTCAATGCACCCTACGCGGCCTGGCTGCCGCTGGCCTCCTACCTGAAGATCAACCTCAACACCTTCAAGCCGCAGCTGATCGAACCGGTCATACAGCTGGCAAAGAAGAAGATGGGCGTGCCGATCATCGTCGAGAAGATCGAGACCGCCGAGCAACGCCAGCGTGTGGCGGCGATGGGGGTGCAACTGTTTCAGGGCGGCTGGTTCGCCAAGCCGGTGATCGTGAAAGACCAGACCGTGCAGCCAGCCCATGCGACGATCATCCAGCTGATCAGCCTGGTGCGCAAACAGGCCAGGGTCGAGCAGATCGAGGAGGTGCTCAAGCGTGACGCAACCTTGTCGTTCAATCTGCTGCGCTACATCAATTCTTCCGGTTTCGGGCTCAGCACCGAGATCACCTCGTTTCGCCATGCGGTGATGATCCTGGGCTTGACCAAGCTGTTTCGCTGGGCGGCACTGCTGCTGACCATGCCGCGGCCGGGCGGCTCGCCGCCGGCGGTCGGCAATTCAGCCATCGTGCGCGGGCGACTGATGGAACTGCTCGCCGTCGAGACCCTGCCAAAGGACGAACATGACAATGCTTTTGTTGCCGGCGTCTTTTCGATGCTCGACACCATGCTTGGCATCCCGATGGAAAAGGCCATCAGCGCAGTGTCACTGCCCGAAACGATTACCGACGCCCTGCTGCACAAGAAGGGCCCGCTGGCACCTTTGCTGGAGCTGACCATTGCCTGCGAGGCGGCGGACGACCTGGCCTTCGCACAGGCCACAGAGGCACTGCAACTAAGCAATCACCAGGTCAACTGGGCGCATCTGCAGGCGCTGGCCTGGGCCGAGTCGCTGGGGGTCTGACAGCCTCGACAGCCGCTGCGCTTTCATGGCGCGCTGATACGCGCCACTGTGTCAGGCGCGGGGTGTGTCAGTCAATGGCCGCATGTGCCAGGCCACCAGCGCCAGGACAAGTGGCACGCCGATCGCCGACATCACCGGGTTGGCGAAGATAAGCGACAAAGAGAACAGGTTGAGCAATACAAAAGCCAGCTTGCCGACCGGCCGGTTGACGTAGCCGGTATACGCCGCACCCAAGCCAATCACCGCGACGACGATCGAGATCAGCGCAACCGCAAACTCTGACCAGCTGAAGTTGATCAGCAGCAGTGAGGGCGTGTAGACAAAGGCGAACGGCACCAGCGCCTTGCCCATGGACAGGCGAAACGCCGTCATGCCGGTGCGCATGGGCTCGCTGCGCGCGATGCCCGCAGCGGCAAATGCCGCCAGCGCAACTGGCGGCGTCACATCGGCCAGCACACCAAAAGAGAACCCAACGAAATGCGTGGCCAATTGCGGCACACCGAGCTGTTCCAACGCCGGCGCAACGATTGCCGCCAGGATGATGTATGTGGGCGTGGTCGGCACACCCGAGCCCAGGAAGATGCAGGCGCCGGCAGTGAAAAGCAGGCCGAACAAGATCGTGACCTGCTTGAGGTCGAGCAATTGAAAAGCGTCGACGGCGATGATGCCATGCGCGACGATGCCCGACAAATCCAGGATCCAGGCCGAGAACTTGAAGCCCATGCCGGTCAGCGTGGTGATGCCGAGCACAAAGCCGACGCAGGCGCAGGCCGCGCCGATGGACAGCGCTGCCTTGGCGCCCATCTCGAAGCCCTGCACCAGCGCCCGCGGACCGACCGCCATGCCGGCCATGCGCTTGCCGTGCTCGCCCATCAGCTTGGGTATCCACGAGCAGGCCACTGTCAGCGTGATGCCCCAGAACGCTGCCAGGAAGGGCGTGTACTGCATCAGCAGCAAAGTCACCATCACCACCAGCGGGATGAACAGGTGCCACGAGCTGCGCAGCACCAGGCCGAGCGAGGGAATCTCTGACGGGTCCATGCCGGTGAGCCTGAGCCGCCTGGCTTCCAGGTGCACCATGAACAGGATCGCAAAATAGTGCAGCGCCGCCGGCACGATGGCCACCAGGATCAGCTGGTTGTAGGGAATGCCCAGCGTCTCGGCCATGATGAATGCCGCGGGGCCCATGATGGGCGGCGTGACCTGGCCACCGCAGGAGGCGGACGCCTCGACCGCGCCGGCGAAACGCGGCGAGAAACCGACTTTCTTCATCAGCGGAATCGTCATCACGCCGGTGGTCACGGTATTGGCGATCGGCGAACCGGAAATCATGCCGAACAAGCCCGACGACACCACGCTGACCTTGGCCGGCCCGCCCGAAAAGCGGCCGGCGGCAATGGTGGCCAGGTTGACGAACAACTGGCCCAGCCCGGTGAGCTGCGCCATGATTCCGAACAGCACGAAATGGAACACGAAGGTGGCGACCACACCGACCGGAATGCCGTAAATGCCTTCGGTGCCTTTGTACAGATGCGCCACCACCCGCGACACGCTGTAGCCGCGGTGCGCCAGGCCGCCAGGCAGGTAGGGCCCGAACAGGCCGTACAGCACCGTGCCGATGGCCAGCAAGGGCAGGAAGATGCCCATCGTGCGGCGCGTGGCCTCGATCACCATCGCGATCGCAATCACGCCGACCATCAGGTCGATCGGCGTGTGCTCGCCAGGGCGCTGAATGAAGATCTCGTTGAAAAACACCAGCAGGTACAGCGAAAAGCCGGACGCCAGCGCCGCGAATACCCAGTCGCGCGCCGGGATGTGGGTCTTGCTGCCGTCATAGGCCTTGTACGGCAGCGACAGGCCCGCAATACACAGCAGCACCGCGATGAAAGTGAGCTTGGCACCCATCGGCACCGGATCGGAGAATGAGCCGAGCAATCCGAAACCCATCATCAGGTAGAACCCGACCAGGAAGATCGAACTGGTCCACTCCCAGTGGCCCGTCATCCGCTTCTGGCGCGGAAACACTAGAAAGCACAGACCGAGCACGACCGACAGGTGGATGGCGCGGTGCGCGATCTCGTTTTGCAGCCCGAAGCCGGCGGTGTAGTAGTGCCAGGACGACAGCCCGACCGTCACGATGGTGACGAACAGCGCGGCCATGCCGGCCAGCCGGCGGAAGGTCGACTCGGGGTCGAACTGCTCGATCAGGCGATCAACTTCCTGCTGGGCGGCGCTCATGGAATTCCAGTCCTCGGTTATTGGTCCGGGCAGTCGCGGGCCTGAAATTCTATGGATCGTTTGCTCAGCGAACCGAGCAATAGCGCCGGACGATCAGCGATCAGTACGCGCATCGATTGCGATGGCAGCGGCAGCACGACCAGCGGATGCACGATACGGTTCAGGTGCAGGCGCCAGCCATTGCCCTCGCGCACCATGGTTTCACCCGGACCGGCCGCATTCGGCAGGCCGTAGCCATCTCCCTCGAAGTGCTCTTGCACCAGATGGGCACGCCATTGCCCTGCATGCGGTCGCCATTCATAGTGATCGACGACCGGCGTGCCCAGCACCGAATGCGTGAACGCAATTTGTGCCATGGGACGGGCCGGGTCAAGCGCCAGGCGCGCCAGTGGCAGCGCGCTGCGATGCTCGTTCAGCACCAACTCGCACGCATGGGCCATCGGGGCGGTCGCCAGCAGCGCGCACACCACGACGGTGGCACGCTGCAACAACATCACTTGACGATGCCTTTTTCTTTGTAATAACGCAGCGAACCGGGATGCAGCGGGGCGGTACCCACGGCGGTTGCCGTGGACAAACTGATGTTCTTGCCCTGCACATGCACCTGGCCCATGATGGCGACGTTCTCGTACAAGGCCTTGGTCACCTCGTAGGCTATCGCGTCCGACACACCGTCATGTGTGCTCCACACGGCCATAACGGCCAGCGTGTCGACCGGCGCGGTCTGGCCCTTGTAGCTGTTGGCCGGCATCTGCACGCGCGTGTAGTAGGGCTGCTGCTTGAGCAACTCTGCGATCTCGGCGCCCGACAGCGGGATCACCTTGAGGTCGTGGCTTTGCGCAAAGTCGGTCACCGCCGCTGTCGGTACACCTGCGGTGATCAGCGTCGCATCCAGGTTGCCGTCCTTGATCTTGTCGACCGCCTGCGTGAACGAGGACAGGTCTTCTTTTACGTCGGAGCGCTTCATGCCATAGACCGTCAGCAGGTCGGTCAGCAACTGGTATTGGCCAGAGCCTGGCGAACCCGACGAGATGCTCTTGCCCTTGAGGTCCTTGACACTGTTGATGCCACGGTCGGCGCGCGTGATCAGTTGCACTGTCTCGGGGTACAAGGCGCCCAACGCGCGCAGGTTCTTGATCGGCGCGCCATTGAACTGGCCCTTGCCGTTGTAGGCAGCGTCCAGGATGTCGGCGGCGACGAAGGCCGACTCGATGTCCTTGTTGCCAAGCAGCTTGGCATTGGCCACCGATGCGCCAGCCGCCTCGGCGGTGGCGGTGATCTTCTTGCCGTCGACAACTGCCTTGTTCGAAATCAGCTGGGCCAGCATGCCGCCCAAGGGGTAGTAGGTGCCGCCGGTACCGCCGGTTGCCACGCCGAAAAATACGCGCTGCTGCGCGATGGTTGCGCCTGGCAGGGCTACTGCCGCTGCGACCAGGGTCAGGGCGAGTCTGCGATTGCGTTTCATGGGTGCTTCCTTCTTCCTAGGTGAATCAAACATGATATCGACGCGCACCATTGGTGTGCATCGGTGTTTGCCCGCGATCGGTGCCTGTGCTCCATCGCCCTGACGGGGCAGAAGCCGGAATTAATAGCACCTGTGGAAACCAGGCATGCGTCCTTCACGCATGTGCCGGCCATGAAGAGTTCCTTCCCCAATTGGTCCGAGTTCCTGCCGCAAGCCGATGCGCCGCTGGCAATAGGGAACGGATCCGGACTTCCGATGGACACAGCCCTCGCAAGTGCGGGCGTGCTTTTTCAGGCTGGACGACATCGTCCCGGCGCTGGCCTCCCGTGAGCAACCCACCGCCCCATTGGCCGTGTTTGTCGATGTGCTGCGCATCGACACAGCACTGTCGTTTGATTTGTCTGCGCTCAGCCTGCATGCGCGGCGCATCGAGGTGCGCGCCGCAGCGTCGCTGTCGATCCAATCGACCGACGACGCCGCGCCCGCTTGCCGGCTGGACATCCGCGCCGATGAATGGGACTTTGAAGGGCCGCATCAATGGCTGCCGGTCACGATTGGCAGCGTCGGCCATGCGCTAGGCGCGCAGGCGCCTGGCGGCGGTCTGCATGCGCAGGTCGGCGACGACGGCTCGGTCGATCTGCGCGAAACCGACGCGGGCGCGCCGGGTGATCCGCTCGGTGGCCAGATCGCGCTGAACACCGCGCGACGCCTGCGCTTTTGCCCGCACCTGGACAAACCGGGCGATTCGTTCTGGACGCGCGATCTGCCACAAAAAATGGCCAACTGGGTTGCGCGCACCAGCAGCGATGCGCTGCTGCGCGCCGACGCGCACGCCTTTGCGGCCCGCGTGCATGAGCAGCGCGCGGGGCTGCACTTCGTGCCCGTGCTGCGACTCAAGTCCTATGAGCGCCTGGCCAAGGACACGCAGGCCGCGCTCAAAGCCGTCGAGGACGCATACCGCGAGCAGCTCAACCGCGATCGCAGTCTGGCCGACTACAAGAAGTCTGCGCTGCAGATGCTGGGCCACTACCGCAATGCCAAGACTTTCTCCGACAAGTTGCTGGAACAGGCCGCCCAGGAGATGGCCGACGCGACTGAGGCGACCGACCTGGCGCGACGGCGCGTCGACGAACGGCGCGGCGAAGTCCAGACCAGCCAGGCAGCGTTCGAAGCCGGCATTGCGGCACGCAGGAAGAAGCTTGAACAGGAGGCTTTTCTTGCCGTCCTCACCGGCATTGTGGAGCTCGGCGCGGGCATCGCTGCGGTTGTCGCCACCGGCGGAGCGGCGGCGCCGGTGGCCGTGGCAACTGGCGCCAAGGTGGCCAAGGCCGGCACCGAGGCGGCCAGCAAGATCAAGAAGCTGATCGAACTGATCAAGAAAATCAAGAAGGTGCTGGAGGTCATAGGCAAGATTGCGGCCTTCTATGCCAAGCTCAAGTCTGCGTTTGATGCCATTGGCCAGCCAGCGCTGGCGCGCGAACGCGCGGCACTGGCCAGCGAGGCGATGCCCGATCCGCTGGACCCCGAGGACCAGATGAACGAGGCCGACTGGGACGAGTTCATGGTTGGCCTGGACATACTCTTCAAGCCGGCGGTGGACGAGCAGATCGGGGGCGCCGCGGACTTTCTGCTGGCAATGAAGAAGCTCGCTGTGCGCGGCAAGGATCTGGTGGCAACCCAGGCGACGCTGGACCGCGCGCAGCACCACTTTCAGCAATGCCTGTGGCAGAACCTGCGCGATGAGGTCGACATCGCCGACATGGCGTCAAGCATCGGGCAATTGGGCGCACAGCGCGGCCCCGGCTCGGTGCTGATGACCTATTACGCGCAGATCCGCGACCGCCTCGCGTTTCGCCTCATCCACGCCATCGAGGCCATGGCCGATGCCTATCGCTACGAGACACTGCACGAACCGCGGACCTTGCCCAACGTGACCCAGAGCGGGGCGCAACTGGCCAAGACCCTGTCCGACCTGCAGCAGGACCTGGTCAGCGCCAGCGAAGCGCGCGACGCGCAGGGCGAGTGGGCCGACGATCTGCGAGTGACCGACGCGCGCGTGCTGGCCAGCCTGAAAGCCACTGGCTCGATGAGCCTGCTTGTCGGGCTGCGCAATTTCGAGGACTACGAGCGCGTGCGCATCAAGGAACTGCGGGTCTGGCTGCGCGGCGAGTTGGGCCCGGCGCGGCGCGTCATCGACATCTCGACTTCGGGCCACTATCTGGACCGTCTGGGCCGTGACACTTTCGAGTTCAGCACCCGGGCGCTGCGCCGCAGTTTCAGCTACGAGCCGGATGACCACGGCGACGCAGCCGACCGCTGGGGCGAACGCGTACGCGTGAAGCACCGCGCCAATGATTCGCAGTGCGACTATTTCCAGCCAAGCGCCTTCACGACCTGGACCCTCAGCCTGCCGGACAAGGGCGCAGCCGGGCCCGATCTGTCCGGGCTGAGCGAACTGGCGCTGGAATTTGTCGGCACCGCCGCCCGAGCCGGCACCGTCGCCCGTGCCAGCCCGATGCTGATGGGTGCGGCGCCACGCGCCAGGGCCGCTCGACCGAAGAAGCTGCTGACCCAGGTGGTGTTCTTGTGACGACCGAAACCAAAACCCTGACAATTCGCGCCGGCACGTTGCGGCTCAGTGAGGCCGATGCCGTCGCCGATCGCTATCCGGGCGAATTTGGCCGCATCCACATCCAGGCCGACACGGTGTATGTCAACGGCTGGGTGCAGTGGTTTGGCCGCCAGGTCAGGATCGAGGCAAGGCGCATTATTGCGACGCCAGTGTCGGGGCGCATGGCTGTGCTCGATGTGTCCGGGGCGCCTGCGGAACCAAATTTCGATGCAACAGCGGCGGCGCAAGGCAAGGGCACATCTGCCTCGCCCAATGGAAAAAAAGGCCAAGACGGAGGCGCCGGGCACAACGGCGGGGAACTGACCGTGCGCGTCGTTGAGGTCCAAGGCGAACTCGGACTGGCGGCCAATGGTTCCAAAGGAGGCAACAGCCAAAGCGGTGGCGATGGGGTCAAGCCGGCGCGGCCGGACGGCATCGCAGGGGCATTCATGCCCGGCAAACGGCCAGTCAAGGGGCCACATGGCGGCAGTGCGTTGCAGAGTTGGAGCCAGTTTTGGGCATATGTCGCGTGGGCGCGGGGACAGCCGGGCGGCAACGCGCGCCAAGGCGGCGC
>JBBKVW010000003.1:0-36343 GCA_037968655.1 Burkholderiaceae bacterium | reverse complement strand
AGCTCTTCGAAGTCTGACCGCTTGGCCTTGGATAAATACGCTCAACTTGAACGCTCACTAGAATAAGAGCTGGCAAGGCGCATCGACGCGCCTAATCGGGTTGGTGCATCGTTGCCCTTGTGGCTGCCGACCAAGGTGACATAGGTAGCCGCGCGTCGGCCGAGGCAACCAGCAGTTGCTTGAGCCCGGCCAGTTGCGGCAGACAGGCTGATTGCGTTGCAATCAGGTCGCAGTGCCCAGCCACATGGCGTCAAGATCGGAAAACTTCCATTTGGCCGGGTCTTCTCGCGCGATGATCTTTTCGAGACCGCCGCGCGCAGATAGATCGACCTGCACCGGATCAAACCTGCATCCGGTGGCAACTACGTAAAAAACCTTCAGCATTGGCATCGTGGGGGCGTCCTTGCTCTGTTCGGTCACCACGCCAATCTGCCCGGTATTGAGCCGAACCAGCGAACCGACCGGATAAATGCCCAGCGTACGGGCGAACGCCTGGAACACTACCGGATCGAAATGCCCGCTGGTCCATCGACCCATCTGACGCAAGGATTCTGCCGGGTCCCATCCCTCCTTGTAGGGCCGATTGGAAGTGATGGCGTCGTAAACATCACACACCGCGCCCATTTTGGCGAACAAGCTGATTTCCTGGCCCTTGAGCCCTTTGGGATAGCCTGTTCCATCGACCCTCTCGTGGTGATGCAGGCATACATCGAGCGCCATCGGGTCAATGTTGTTGCTGTCGATCAGAAACTGATGCCCTTTCGCCGGGTGCGCCTTGATGACGGTAAATTCAGCGTCCGTCAGCTTTCCGGGCTTGTTCAGTACTTCGCCCGGAACCAGCATCTTGCCTACGTCATGCAACAGCCCTGCAACACCGGCTGAGCGCACTTGCTCATCGGCCAGGTTCATTTGCCGTGCCAATGCAATCATCATCGCGCACACTGCAACGGAATGCATATAGGTGTAGTCGTCGGCCGTCTTGAGCCGTGCCAGGCTGATCAGCGCGCTCGCGTTGCGCGCCACCGACTGCGAAATATCGTCCACCAGATTTGCTACGCCCGCGGCGTGCACGGCATTGCCCATGCGCGCCTCGTGAAACATCGAGGTGACAGCCTCCTTGCCGGCGGCACAAATCTGCTTGGCACGGGCCAATTCGTCGGCGATTGGTACAGGTGCAATCGACGGCTTTGCAACGACAGTTGCTGCAGGCTCATTTGCCCTAGCGCTTTGCGCCACGGCGGTGCAGCCCGTCCGTGGCAGTTCCGCCGCCTCGACCAAGTCGGCTTCATGCTCGGGCTGAACGACATCTGCTCCTTTGCCGGTATCGATCCAGACCTCGCGAATCGTGCTGGCACGCAACAGCGCAATGTCCTTTGGGTCGGAAATGACAAATCGCGAACGCCAGAACGGGTTGGCCATCCATGACCCGCAGATCTGGTCCAGGAACATTCCAGACGTCAAAGCGTCAACACTGATCTTCTTGCGCAATTGCGATCCTGTCAGATGGGCGTCCACTTGTGTTCGAGGCGCTTGAAACCGCCCATGCGCATGAGCATTGATGCATCTAGCACCGAAGTCTTTTCACTGTCCGCAGGTCAATATCGCAACGCGGATCGCGAACAAGCGCTCTTCCACGCCAAACCGTCCGGAATGTGCAACAGGCGACCGAAACGCGAGCCACGTTTTGCGCAAAGCGCTTATGTGTTGCTAGCCAATCAGTGCAGATGACGCGGTTTGCGGCCACCGCCATGGCCTGAGCCGCCGTGCCCGCCGCCGGGACCACGCCGGGGCTTGCCGAGTTCAAGCGAACTGACCAGCGCGTCAAATCGTTGGGTGAACAACTTGTCAACCTCGGCCACCACCCCGGAAAGCTCGGAACCATCGAAATGGCGCTCCATAAGCGCAACCAGATCCTGCACGAGCAGATCGCGCTGCACCTGCATGATGGCGGCTGGGTTGGGCCCGACAAAAAGCATCAGAAAATCGTCGCGCGACTCGGCTTCGGGGTCTTCTTCGCCATCGTCGTCTTCGAACTCCGTGTCATAGAAACTGACCTCGATTGCGGCACCGGAATCGGCCAACTCGTTCAGGTTCATGCACATTTCGTCCAAGGTCTGGCGAAAGTCTTCGTCACCTCCAACCGTCCAGCAGATTTGAAGCATGCGACTAGACGCATCAAAGCGAATTCCAGGTTCGTCTTCATAGGAACTGCGCGCGCCGTCGGCCAGCGAGCGTGCGCCAGCGTATTTCCAGATCGGCTTCAGCGCGTCCTGTATCTGATCGAACTGCGCCTCGGCGCGCAATTGCACTTCACCATGCAAATGGATTTCAAACGGGGGATCGGAGCTTGGCATGGCTTGTAAATGGTCAGAATGCAACCGAAATCGCGTAACAGCGGAGTAACGATCCCCCGGCAAAGCCGGGGGCTTTCAAATGTGAGCCGCTCAAAGCGGCTAAGACGGGGACGCTTACGCGGCCCCAACTCTTGGGCCACCGTAACGGTGGCGGGCTACTTCCACAATCCAAGCTGGTCCAACTTCTCGTCCTCCTTCTCTTGGTTGCGGATGTAGTTGCGGATCACCTCCTCGTCCCGACCTACGGTCGATACAAAGTACCCTCGGGCCCAGAAGTGCTGACCCACGAAGTTCTTCTTGCGCTCCCCATACACCCGCGCCAAATGAATCGCACTCTTGCCCTTGATGTACCCGATCACCTGCGACACCGCATATTTCGGCGGAATCGCGATCATCATGTGCACATGATCGGCCATCAAATGCCCTTCCTCTATCCGACTTTCCCGTTGCTGCGCTAACGCGCGAAACACCTCCCCGAGATGCACACGCAACTGCCCGTACAGCGTCTTTCTCCGACACTTCGGAATAAACACGACGTGGTACTTGCAGTCCCATTTCGTGTGGCTTAGGCTCTCTATGTTGTCCATCCAGTTCTTCCTTTCGTTTGCTTGGCGGCTCACGATTGAAAGTTTCTGCGATGGACACCCCCGTATACGTCAAACTTTTACTGCCACCCCGGCAAAGCCGGGGGGTCTCCCAACGGACTAGTGCGCTTGCATGTCGTCGGAACGATCATATAGAGTCCGTCGCCCAGCGCCTTGGCCGGGACCCGGCCCGGATGCCGGCATCTGGCGGCACATGCGCTTCATTGTGCCACGCTGGCAGGCCCTCGGTCGATCAAGTTTCAAGCGCCCCGGCCCAGGATCGCAAGCGCGGCTATTGTCGGCCCAAGGAGTGTCTCGTCACCGTCCAAGCGGCACCGACTTCATGCGACGCAGCGGCGAAAACCGCTTGGTTGATCAATGCAAAGATGGTGCCCGGAACCGGGATCGAACCGGTACGCCCCTTATGCAGGAAAGCGGCGGATTTTAAGTCCGCTGTGTCTACCAATTCCACCATCCGGGCAACGCCGCGATTGTCACCTCACATGCCAAATTTCCAAGATGGCGATAGCCAGATGGGAAACCGAGTGAGTGGAGGCGCGACCCGGAGTCGAACCGGGCTGATCGGATTTGCAATCCGGTGCATAACCGCTTTGCTATCGCGCCGCTATTCATTTGGCCAATGCGCCTGCAATACAAGGCGCTGGCACCGACAAAAAAGGGAAGCCTGGGCTTCCCTTTCTCTCGAATCTGGAGCGGGAAAAGAGTCTCGAACTCTCGACCTCAACCTTGGCAAGGTTGCGCTCTACCAACTGAGCTATTCCCGCGTTTCAAGCCTCAGATTATATAACCATTTTTGACCGCCTTCAGCGGTCAGGCAGGAAAAATGGCCTGCCCCGAAACGGCGACGCAAACGACATCAATGCTTGATAGAACGACCTGCGTCGGACCCCGGCTGGGCCGCCACCACTGCTACCTCGCTGGTTACTGGCGTCGCTACTGCAACCTCCTCCTCGGTCAGCGCTACAGGCATACGCACCAGAGCAACTTCCAACACCTTGTCGATCCAGCGCACTGGAACGATCTCCAGTCCATTCTTGACGTTCTCAGGAATATCCTGCAGGTCCTTGGCATTCTCTTCCGGTATCAACACGGTCTTGATGCCTCCGCGCAATGCAGCCAGCAACTTCTCTTTTAACCCGCCAATCGCCGTCACTTCGCCCCGCAACGTGATTTCGCCCGTCATCGCGACATCGCCACGCACCGGAATACCGGTCAACGCAGAGACGAAGGCCGTTGTCATCGCCGCACCCGCACTTGGACCATCCTTGGGGGTTGCCCCATCAGGTACGTGAATGTGGATGTCCTTCTTCTCGAACACCTCATCCTTTATGCCCAGGCGCGCGGCCCTGCTGCGCACCACGGTGCGTGCCGCCTCGACCGATTCCTTCATCACGTCGCCAAGCGATCCGGTACGGGTGATTACGCCCTTGCCCGGCATCAGTGCCGCCTCGATCGTCAGCAGGTCGCCGCCGACTTCGGTCCAGGCCAAGCCGACCACTTGTCCAACCTGATTGTTGTCTTCGGCGCGGCCATAGGTGTATTTGCGCACGCCAAGAAATTCATTCAGGTTGTCGCAGGTCACCACGACAGGGGCCGTCATCTTCTTGAGTTGCAGGCCTTTGATGACCTTGCGGCAGATCTTGGACAGGTCGCGCTCCAATGCGCGCACACCGGCTTCCCGGGTGTAGTAGCGCACGATGTCGCGCACAGTCGCCTCACCGATTTCCAGTTCCTTGTCCTTGACGCCATTGTTCTTCAGTTGCTTGGGCAGCAAATAGCGAATCGCGATGTTCGTCTTCTCGTCTTCCGTGTATCCCGACAAGCGAATCACTTCCATCCGGTCCAGCAGTGCCGGCGGAATGTTCATCGAATTGGACGTTGCCACGAACATGACGTCGCTCAAGTCGAAATCGACTTCGACATAGTGGTCGCCGAACTTGTGGTTCTGCTCAGGGTCAAGCACTTCGAGCAATGCGCTGGACGGGTCACCCCGGAAATCGGTTCCGAGTTTGTCGATCTCGTCGAGCAGAAACAGCGGATTGCGCGTTCCGACCTTGGACAGGCTCTGCAACACCTTGCCCGGCATCGCGCCAATATATGTGCGCCGATGGCCCCGGATCTCGGCCTCGTCACGCATGCCACCCAGGGCCACCCGCACATATTTGCGGCCCGTTGCCTTGGCAATGGACTCGCCCAGGGATGTCTTGCCGACACCGGGCGGGCCGACCAGGCACAGGATCGGCGCCTTCACCTTGACAACCCGCTGCTGCACCGCGAGGTACTCCAGGATGCGGTCCTTGACCTTGTCCAGGCCGAAATGGTCTTCATTGAGCACACCCTCGGCATTGCCCAGGTCGTGCTTGATCTTGGTCTTGGAACTCCAGGGCAGCCCGGACAGGACCTCGATGTAGTTGCGCACCACGGCGGCCTCGGCTGACATCGGGGACATCAGCTTGAGCTTCTTGAGTTCGCCTTCGGCCTTTTTCAACGCGTCCTTGGGCATGCGGGCCAATTTGATCTTCTTCTCGATCTCGTCGATGTCTGCACCGTCTTCGCCTTCGCCCAGTTCCTTCTGGATCGCCTTGACCTGCTCATTGAGGTAGAAGTCGCGCTGGTTTTTTTCCATCTGGCGCTTGACGCGACCGCGAATCTTCTTGTCGACATTGAGGATGTCGACCTCGCGCTCGATCTGCTCGAACAGGTTTTCCAGCCGTTCCTTGGGGCTGCTCAGGCCCAGCACGGTCTGCTTGCTTTCCAGTTTTAGGGGCAGGTGCGCGGCGATAGTGTCGGCCAGCCGACCCGGATCATCGATGCTGGAGATCGACGTCAGTATCTCCGGCGGAATCTTCTTGTTGAGTTTGACGTATTGGTCAAACTGCTGCATCACCGCACGCCGCAGCGCCTCGATTTCGCTGGCCTTGCCGCGCGCCGCACCGACGCCCTCGGCGGCAGGTTCGACAGGCGTCACATTGGCGGTGAAATGCGACTCACCTTCTTCAATCTTGTTTACCGTTGCGCGCTGCTGACCTTCGACAAGGACCTTGACCGTGCCATCGGGCAGTTTGAGCATCTGCAGAATCGTCGACACACAGCCAACATCGAACATGTCTGATACCAGCGGATCGTCCTTGGCTGCTGCTTTCTGGGCCACGAGCATGATGCGCCGCTCGGCCTCCATGGCCGCCTCCAGCGCCTTGATGCTCTTGGGCCTGCCGACAAACAGCGGAATGACCATGTGCGGAAACACCACGACATCACGCAAAGGCAGTAGCGGAAGGTCAATGGGTTCGGCGGTTAACAGGGTGGATCCGGACATGAAAGACCTTTTTGGTGGTTACCCATTCAACATGGATGGCAGGTCGAATTTTTCAACCTGCATTCATTATGAATTGGGAACGAAATGTGAGAACCGGATTAATCCGGCTTGAAAACCCGTCAGATCAAGTACTTGATCAGATTCAGGCTTTCTTCGCGAGTTCCCGGTATACGAGAAGCGGCGGCTTGCTCTCTTCGATGGTCGATTCGTCGACAACCACCTTTTCAACATTGGCCGTGGTCGGCAAATCAAACATGGTATCGATCAGGGATTGCTCCAGGATAGAGCGCAGACCCCGGGCACCGGTCTTGCGCGCGAGGGCCTTGCGGGCGATCGCCTTGAGCGCAGAGGGCCGGATCTCCAGTTCGACGCCCTCCATCGAGAGCAATTTGGCGTACTGCTTGACCAGCGCGTTCTTGGGCTCCAGCAGAATTTGAACCAGAGCGTCTTCGCTCAGTTCAGCCAGGGTAGCTACCACCGGCATGCGGCCGACCAATTCAGGGATCAGGCCGAACTTGATCAGGTCTTCCGGCTCCACTTCCTTGAAAACCTCGGTCAGGCTGCGCTGCTCCTTGCTTTTCACTGCAGCGCCAAAGCCGATGCCCGATTGTTCGGTTCGGTTGTCGATCACTTTCTCAAGACCCGAGAACGCGCCGCCACAGATAAACAGGATGTTGGTGGTGTCTACCTGCACGAAGTCCTGATTGGGATGCTTGCGTCCGCCTTGAGGCGGCACGCTGGCCATGGTGCCTTCGATCAGATTAAGCAGGGCCTGCTGGACCCCTTCGCCCGAAACATCGCGCGTGATGGAGGGGTTGTCCGACTTGCGCGAAATCTTGTCGATTTCGTCGATATAGACGATGCCCTTCTGGGCGCGCTCAACCTCGTAATTGCAGCTCTGCAGCAGCTTGAGGACAATGTTCTCGACATCCTCGCCGACGTAGCCGGCCTCAGTCAGCGTTGTCGCATCGGCCATCACGAAGGGCACATCCAGCATTCTGGCCAGGGTCTGGGCCAGCAAGGTCTTTCCTGAACCGGTCGGGCCGATCAGCAGGATGTTGCTTTTGGCCAGTTCGACATCGTCCTTCTTGGCCTTTTCCTTGTGCCGCAGCCGCTTGTAGTGGTTGTATACGGCGACCGCCAGCGTGCGCTTGGCCGGCTCCTGACCGATGACGTAGTTGTCCAGATTGGCCTTGATCTCGGCCGGCGTTGGCAGTTCACCCCGCGCATCCTTGGCAACTGCCCCGGTCGGCAACTCGTCACGGATGATCTCGTTGCACAGCTCGATGCATTCGTCACAGACGAATACCGAGGGACCGGCGATCAGCTTCTTGACCTCGTGCTGGCTTTTGCCGCAAAACGAGCAATAGAGTGTCTTCTCGCCAGATGAGCCCTTTTTCTCGGCCATGAAATCAACGCCCTTTCAAGTGGTATTGACATGATACCGAATACCCGGTACGGAAGTGCCCTTTAGCCATCAGACCCGCGCCCCGATTGTGGGCACCGGACAACAGGGGCTCAGGACCGCTTGCTGATGACCTGGTCAACGACACCGTAATCCTTGGCCTCTTCAGCAGACATGTAGTAATCGCGCTCGGTATCGCGTGCAATGCGCTCCAGTGGCTGCCCGGTACGGTCAGCCAGGATCTTGTTGAGCTGTTCGCGCGTCTTGAGGATCTCGCGCGCCTGGATCTCGATTTCAGTCGCCTGGCCCTGACTGCCGCCCGACGGCTGATGAATCATGACCTTGGAATTGGGTAGCGAGAAACGCTTTCCCTTGGCGCCTGCGGCCAGCAGGAACGCACCCATACTGGCGGCAAATCCGACGCACAGCGTGGACACGTCGGCCTTGATGAAGTTCATCGTGTCGAAGATCGCCATCCCGGCCGAGACCGAACCACCGGGCGAATTGATGTAGAACGAAATGTCCTTGTCGGGGTTCTCGCTCTCCAGAAACAGTAGTTGCGCCACAACCAGGTTGGCGGTCTGGTCATTGACCGGGCCAACCAGAAAAATGACACGCTCCTTGAGCAGGCGCGAATAAATGTCGTACGAACGCTCACCGCGGCCGGATTGCTCGATGACCATGGGCACCATGCCAAGGCCCTGCGGTTGCACGGTGTTGTTGTCAAAGTTCATGTGTTCTCCAATTCAGGCTTGCGCACTTTTGTCGACCGGGCCAGTAGCAAATGTGGGGGTGTGCACGTCAACTGCAAGCCTGGCGCAATCTGGTCGTGAACAAAAATCAGCTCCGACCCATCAGGTCGTCGAAAGCAATCGCTTTCTCGGTCAGCTTGGCGCGCGTCAGGATGTGCTCTGTAACGTTGTTCTCGATCACGATTGCCTCGACCTCGCCCATGCGCTTGTTGTCGCCGTAGTACCAACGCACCACCTCTGCCGGCTTCTCGTAGCTGGCCGACAACTCGTCGATATGGGATTTGATCTGCTCGGGCTTGGCCTGCAGGTTGTTGGTTCGCACCAACTCAGCCACCACCAGACCCAGCCGCACACGGCGTTCGGCTTGTGGTTTGAAAATTTCTTCCGGAATCGGCGCCTTGTCCGAGTCCTTGACGCCGCGTTGCTTGAGTTCGGCCCGGGCGTTTTCGATCAACCGCTGCAACTCGGACTGCACGCTGGCATTTGGCAGATCGAGTTCGGCAACTGACGCCAGTGCGTCCAGGGCAGCTTGCTTGTTGCGCGCCAACAGGCGGAACTTGACCTCGCGCTCCAGATTTTTTCGGATATCGGCACGCAGGCCATCGACCGTCGCATCTTCGATGCCGAGCGACTTGGCAAGCGCCTCATTCACCTCGGGCAGATGCGCAGCCTCGAGCTTCTTGACCGAGACCATGAAATCAGCGGTCTTGCCGGCAACGTCCTTGCCGTGGTAATCGGTCGGGAAGGCGAGCTGGAAGGTCTTGCTCTCACCAGCCTTCATGCCGTTCGTTGCTTCTTCAAACTCTTTGAGCATTTGCCCATCCCCCAGGATGAACTGGAAGTCGTCGGCTTTGCCGCCTTGAAACGGCTCGCCATCGATCTTGCCTTCGAAATCGACCGTAACCCGGTCAGTCAACTGCGCGGCAGCGTCCTGCGGGCGCTGGGAAAAAGTCCGCCGCTGCTTGCGCAGGATATCCAGTGTCTTGTCGATTGCCGCCGCACTGACTTCGCAGGAGAGCCGCTCCACCTCAACGCCGGACAGTTCGCCCAGCTTGACCTCGGGAAATACTTCGAACACGGCGTCAAATGCCATTTCGCCCTCGGGAGCACCCTCTTTTTCGGTGATGCGCGGCTGCCCTGCAACCCGCAATTTGGCTTCGTTGGCAGCGCTGGAGAATGCCTCCCCGACCTTGTCGTTCATGACGTCGTAGTGCACAGAATAGCCATAGCGCTGGGCCACAACATTCATCGGCACCTTGCCCGGGCGAAACCCGTCCATCTTGACCGTTTTTGCCAGCCGCTTCAAGCGCGATTCAATTTCTGATTGAATCACGTTGACGGGCAAGGTCAGGGTCATCTTGCGTTCTAGTTTCTCGAGGGTTTCCACCGTTACAGCCATGTTGCTTCTCCAAATATGTCAAGGGCGCTACTTTTCACCCGTCATTGCAATGCGAACAGATCAATGCAAAACAAGGCAGCCGTGGGTCAGCTGCCAGGTCAGGATCGGTCCGGAATAAGAGTCGTTCCTGGTGCGCGGGGGGGGACTCGAACCCCCACATCCTTGCGGACGTCAGGACCTAAACCTGGTGCGTCTACCAATTTCGCCACCCGCGCCTGAAAACAAACGGGGTGGCCATCAGGGCAGCCCCAAAAAATTCGTCAGCCTGCGATTTTAACCCGCGCGAGCTGGCACTCGCCGCACCTGCTATCGGGCTGCAGGCGGGACCGGCTACTCCGACCGCGGCAGTGCGTGGCCCAGAATCACCACGGTACGTTCGGCAGATGTTCGCCCCAGCTAAGTTGGCAATTCGTTCGAAGAAGTCGTCTCGTGAAGCGACAATGCCCGTGTGAACAGCGTTGCCAGCACCTTTCGTCCACCGTCCGAGCACTACGAGAATTTTCCGGTTGCCTCCTGGCTCTGCCCAGCACGACTGCGCGCGCCAATTGCCGCGATCTACTGGTTCGCCCGTACGGGCGACGACCTGGCAGACGAGGGACCGGCGGACGCCGCATCCCGCCTGGCCGACCTGGCCCAATACCGCGACGACCTGTTGCGCAGCAGTCAAGGCCAGCCACATTCCGGCCGTTGGCCGACGGTGTTTGGGCCACTTGGCAACATGATCGACCAGTTTCAGCTGCCGCAGGCCTTGCTTGGCCGCCTGCTCGACGCGTTTGAACAGGACGTGGCATACACATCGCTCGATCGCCGCTACCGGGACGACACCGAACTGCTCGACTACTGCAGCCGATCGGCCGATCCGGTCGGTCGATTGTTGCTGCACTTGTACGACGTGCACGACGCGCTGTCCCTGCAACAAAGCGACCAGATCTGCAGCGCACTGCAGCTGATCAATTTCTGGCAGGACCTGCGCGGCGACATCGCACGCGATCGCTGGTATCCCAGCCTGGCGCAGATGCAGTTGCATGGCGTGTCTGAAGCCGACCTGCGTTACGACGCGCCATGTGCTGCCGCCAGCGCGATGGTGGCGGGACTGTGCGTGTCGGCGCGCCAGCGCATGCTGGCAGGTGCACCCCTGGCCTACCGAATGCCCGGGCGGGCCGGCTGGGAATTGCGACTGGTCGTGCATGGTGGCTTGCGCATCCTGGACAAGATTGCGCAAGACAATTATTCGAGCTGGCGTCGACGACCCCGTATCGGCAAACGTGATCTGCCCTTGATGCTTTGGCGCGCAAGCTGGCCATTGGCGACATCCGATCAGGAACCCGGCCGATGAATCCACAGGACTATGTGCAACAAAAGGCCGCGGCCTCTGGTAGCAGCTTCTACTACGCCTTCCTGTTTCTGCCCAAGCCGCGGCGCGCTGCCATCACCGCGTTCTACGCCTTTTGCCGCGAGGTCGACGATGTGGTCGACGACATGGTCGACCCGGGCGTGGCGGCCACCAAGCTGGCCTGGTGGCAAGCGGAGGTGGCGCAATCGTTTGCCGGAAAACCCAGCCATCCGGTGACGCGCGCACTGATGCCGCTGGCCGCCGACTTCGGCATCGAGGCAAGGCAGTTGCTGGCCATCATCGACGGCTGCCAGATGGATCTGCAGCAGACGCGCTATCTGGACTATGCCGCTTTGCAGCGCTATTGCCACCTGGTCGCAGGTGTCGTGGGAGAGGTCGCGGCGGGAATATTCGGCCAGACCGACCCGGCCACCACTACCTATGCACACAAGCTCGGTCTGGCCTTGCAACTGACCAACATCATCCGTGACGTCGGCGAAGACGCAATGCGCGGACGCATCTACCTGCCAGTGGACGAGTTGCAGCGCTTCGATGTCAAGGCCCACGAGATCCTCAAACGCGACCGCAGTGCCGATTTTGCGAATCGCTTTGGCAGCTTGATGCAGTTTCAGGCGCAGCGCGCGCGTGGCTTGTACGCAGAAGCATTCGCACTACTGCCCGACGTCGATCGCCGGTCGCAAAAGCCCGGACTGATGATGGCCAGCATCTATCGCACGCTGCTGGGCGAGATCGAGCGCGACAACTTCGCCGTGCTGCACCAGCGCGTCAGCCTGACACCACTGCGCAAGCTCTGGCTGGCGTGGCGGGTACAGGCGCTTGGACGGGTCTAGGGCCCGGCGGACGCAAGCAGCATGAAAATCGCCATCGTCGGCGCAGGCTGGGCCGGCCTGGCGGCTGCGGTTTACGCCGTTCAGGACGGCCATGAGGTGCACATCTGGGAGTCCGCGCGCACCCTGGGTGGTCGCGCCAGGGCGCTGACTGTACAAATGCCCGATGGTCGCCTGGCCGTTGTGGATAACGGCCAGCACATCATGATCGGCGCCTACAGCGCAAGCTTGGAGCTGATGCGCCAACTTGGGCAAGACCCCGGGCAACTGCTGCTGCGCCTTCCCCTGGTGCTGCGCTTTGCCGATGGCGGCGGCATCCGCTTTCCCGACTGGCCAGCTCCCCTGGACGCGCTGGCCGGCATTCTTGCTGCCGCCGGCTGGAGCCTCGCGGACAAGATCGCGCTGGCGCGGCTGGCCCTGCAGTGGCGCCTGAACGGATTTGATTGCGCAGCAGACCTGACCGTTGCGCAGTTATGCCATGCCGCGACGCCACGGATGATGTGCGAACTGATCGAGCCCTTGTGCGTATCAGCGCTCAACACGCCGGCGCACGCAGCCAGTGCTCAGGTCTTCCTGCGCGTCCAGCGCGATGCGGTTTTCGGTGCGCGCGGGGGCTCCAATCTGTTGTTTCCGCGGGTTGACCTGGGCACGCTGCTTCCCGATGCGGCTGCGCGCTGGCTGCGTAGCCGGGGCGCGACAGTGCATCTCGGACGGCGCATCCGGCAACTGGCGAGGCCTGCTGCGCTCTGGTCGGTCGATGGCGAATTATTCGATCAGGTGATCCTGGCCACCACAGCGCCCGATGCAGTGCATCTGCTGCAGGCCAGCGTCGCCGGTATGTCGAACGGCACGGCACCGGCGATGCAAGCCTGGATAGACACCACCGAGGCGCTGCAACACGCCGCGATCACCACCGTCTATGCCTGGTCACAGACAGCCCGCCTGACACTGCCCATGCTGGCCCTGCGCAGCGGCACGATAGATGGCGCCGTGATGCCGGCGCAGTTCGTGTTTGACCGCGGCCAGCTTGGGGGCCCGCCCGGCCTGCTGGCTTTTGTCATCAGTGACAGCCAGGGCGAACGCGATGCACTGCAATTGCAAGTCCTGGCGCAGGCGCGCCGGCAGCTGGGGATTGATCTGCAGGCGGTTCAGACCGTGGTCGAAAAGCGCGCCACCCTGGCCTGCACACCGCAACTGCGGCGGCCACCGATGACGATCACGCCCGGCCTGCTGGCCTGTGGCGACTATGTGCAGGGGCCCTACCCCTCGACGATCGAAGGCGCGGTGCGATCGGCTCTTGCCGTCATTCGATCACCAGATTCTGCGTCTTGACGACATTGCGCCAGGCGCGAAAGTCGGCCTCGATGAAGTTCCCCAGCAAGGCCGGCGAACCCGGCGCGGACTCGACCGCATCATTGCGAAAGCGCGCCACCACGTCGGGCATGCCGACGATCTGGTTGATTGCTGCGTTGAGCTTCTGAATGACAGCCACCGGCGTACCGGCCGGCGCCATCAAGGCGAAGTAATTGACGACATCGATCCCGGCCAGGCCGGACTCGGCCATGCTGGGCACATCGGGCAATGCACTGGAGCGCTTGGCGCTGGTAACAGCCAGCGCCTTGACCCGGCCGTCCTTGATGAAAGGCAGCAGGGCCGGAATCGTTCCGGTGATCAACTGGATCTGGTCGGCAATCATGTCCATCGTAGCGGGCGCCACGCCGCGATACGGAATATGGGTGATGAAAGTGCCAGTGCGCGCCTTGAACAATTCCAGCACCAGGTGATTGACGCCACCCGAGCCTGCCGAGCCGTAGTTCAGCGCTCCGGGCCGGCTCTTGGCCAGTGCGACCAGTTCGCGCATGTTGTTGGCCGGCAGTTTCTGATTGGTGGCCCACACCAGCGGGCCGATTGCAATCATGCCGACCGGCGTGAAATGGCGCAGCGGATCGTAGCCGGCACTGGGCAGGGACGCTGCCACGGTGGTGAAAGGCGATGCCACCAGCAGCAGGGTGTACCCATCTGCTGGCTGCTGGGCAACATGCTGGGTTCCGATCGCTCCCGAGGCGCCGGCGCGGTTCTCGACGACAAAACTGCCGCCAGTCACCTCGCCCAATTTCTGGGCCATGAGACGACCCATGGCATCCGTTCCCGCGCCCGGCGCAAAAGGAACGATGATGCGTACCGGTCGCTCCGGGTAGGACGTCGACTGGGCCAGCGCGCCGTTCGGGCCAAGGGCCATGCACATCGATGCCAGCAAGGCAAGAATCCTGGTAACGCCGATGAACAGTGGGCGCTTTTGGTGGGGCATGGCGTGTGGGGTCATGGACAGTCCTGCAGTAGTCGAAAAACAAGCTCGCGCAACCGCGTATTGTGCGATGCAATCCGGACCTGCTCCTGCCCTTGGCCGATCAAGCCGGGATCGACAAGCCATCGCACAACTGATGCAGGTCTGACACGCTCAGGTGCGGCTGTAACGTGTGCTGCCAGACCTGCGCTTCACGATTCACCCAAACCGATTGCATGCCAACGTTCAAGGCTCCCAGCACATCGAGCGCCGGATCGTCGCCCACATGCAGCACGGCGTCTGGCGCAACACCGGCCGCAGCCGCGGCAGCCTGGAAAATCCGTGCATCGGGCTTGCCGAAGCCGACGACATGGGCACTGACGTTGGCAGCAAAGTGCTGTCCAATTCCTATCCGGTGGATATCTGCATTGCCGTTGGATACCGCGATGATGGGATAACGCGATGCCAGTCGGGCCAGCGCAGGCAAGGCATCGGCAAACAGATCGACACGCATCCGGTGCTCGAAAAAAACCTCGAACGCCGGCTCCGCCAGCGCCGGGGCCTCGCCGCAATCGTGCAACGCTGCCTGTATGCACGCCAGTCGCATGGCGCTCATGTTGTGCGCGATGTCGGGACGATTGCTGGCCACGCGTTCGCGCAAGGCCAGTCTGCGGGCCGTATCCGAAAACAGCGCTGCACTGCCTGGCGCCCGGGGCTGCAAGAAAGCCAGCAACTGCTTTTCCGCCCGGGCAATGGTGGGCCAGATAGGCCACAAGGTATCGTCCAGGTCCAGGCCTATGGCCTTGATGCGCGCAATGTCCAGCATAGCTGCGTGAGAATACCAGCATGGCCAGACAACGATTTCAGACCGAACCCGCCCACACGCACGGGCAGGCAACGCGAAGTGCAATCCTCTATTGCAATCTCGGCACGCCCGATGCGCCGACGACACCGGCCGTGCGGCGTTACCTGGCGGAATTCCTCAGCGATCCACGGGTGGTCGAGATCCCGCGCCTGCTGTGGTGGCTCATATTGCACGGCGTCATACTGCGGTTTCGACCAGCAAAGTCCGCCGCCAAGTACGCCAGCATCTGGGCCGAGGAAGGCTCACCATTGCGGGTCTGGACGCAAAAGCAGGCCCTCTTGCTGCAGGGCTGGCTGGCACAGCGCGAACAGCCCGTGCTGGTGCTCCACGCCATGCGCTACGGCAAGACCTCGATCGCTGAACAACTCGATGCGCTCAAGGCCGAGGGCGTGACGCGCGTGCTGATCCTCCCGGCCTATCCGCAATACTCGGCCACCACCACAGCCAGTGTGTTCGATGCGGTCTACGCATGGGCCGGGCGCACCCGGCTGATTCCCGAGCTGCGTTTTGTCAACCGCTACCACGACGATCCAGCGTACATCGAAGCGCTGGTCAAGCGCATCCGCAGCCACTGGCAGACCAATGGCCGTGGCCAGCGACTGGTCATGAGCTTTCACGGAATACCGCAACGCAGCCTGTTGCTGGGCGATCCCTACCACTGCGAATGCCACAAGACCGCGCGTTTGCTGGCCGACCGCCTGGGTCTGAAGAAGGACGACTATCTGGTCACTTTCCAGTCCCGTCTGGGCCGCGCCAAATGGCTGGAACCCTATACCGAACCGAGCCTGGTCAAGCTGGCCCGATCGGGCGTGCAAAGCGTTGACATCGTGTGCCCGGGCTTTACCAGCGATTGCCTTGAGACACTCGAAGAGATCGCCATCGAAGGACGTGCGGCGTTTCTGAAAGCGGGCGGCAAGCAGTTCGAATACATTGCCTGCCTCAATGACCAGCCAGAGTGGATCAATGCCCTGTGCACGATCAGCCAGCAGCATATGCAGGGTTGGCCGACAAAGCCCCAAGGCGACGCCGAGAAACTGCAGGCCTCACGTGCGCGCGCGATCGCCATGGGCGCCCCGCGCTGAACTGCCGGCCAGGCGCGACCATGCCTTGGCTTCGCCAACCCCGATACAGGCGCCCTATCGATTGACGCGCCGTGTCACCGTGGTGACTGGAAGAACGGATCAGCCGGATTAATCTGCTTGAATTAAATCGGATATCCGATCATGGAGCAGTGCAGATGAAAAGCTATGCCGTCACCGAATGGGGCAAACCCTTGCAGCAGGTCGTTCGCGAAACGCCGGCGCCGGGCCCGAATGAAGTTCTGATACGACTGTCCTACTGCGGTGTCTGCCACTCCGATGTGCATATCCGCGAAGGCTATTTCGACATGGGTGGTGGCGTCAAGAACCAGTTGGCGGACCGTGGTGTCACGCTGCCGGTAACGCTTGGCCATGAACCGGTCGGCGTGGTCGCCGCAATTGGCGACGCGGTGACAGGCGTTCAGGTGGGCGAAACCTATCTGGTCAACCCCTGGATCGGCTGCGGTAAATGTGCCGCCTGCCGCAAGGGGCAGGACAACCTGTGTCCGGCCATGGCCGCGATGGGCATGGTGCGGCCCGGCGGGTTTTCCAACTACCTGATGGTTCCGGATGCCCGTTACCTGGTCGATGTCACGGGCCTCGATTTGCCCCAGGCCGCCGTGCTGGCTTGCTCAGGCGTGACAGCGTATTCGGCCGCGAGCAAGCTGGCCGCGCCCGACGCCGAGCGTTGGGTTGCCGTCCTGGGCTGTGGCGGTCTGGGCCTGATCGGCATCGCCATCCTGCAAGCACTGGGCCACCGCAATATCGTCGCCTGCGACATCGACGACGCCAAACTGGCGCTGGCCAGCACGGCCGGCGCACAGGCCACGGTCAACATCAAGGCCGATGGTGCGGCCAAACTGCTGGCCGCGGCCAAGACCGGCATACACGGCATGATCGACTTTGTTGGCGCTCCTGCCACGGCCGCGCTGGCCCTGCCCTGCCTGGTCAAGGGCGGACGCTTCGTGTCGGTCGGCCTGTTCGGCGGCGCCGCGACGATCCCACTGGTGGCGCTGGCCATGCGCGAAGTTGCCTTGATGGGGTCAGCGGTCGGTTCAACCGCACAGATTCGCGAACTGGTGGCGCTGGTGCAGTCCGGCAAGGTCAAACTCCCGCAAGTGCAGGTGCGCCCGATGGCCGAGGCCGAGCAAAGCCTGCGTGATCTGGAGGCCGGTCGTGTGGCCGGCCGAATCGTGCTCGATGCGCTCAGCGAGACCGATTGACGCGACAATCCGGCTCGGCCACATACATCATTCATCGCACGGGAAACCAGGACCATGCCTACTGTCACCTTCATCGAATTCAATGGCACGCCGCACGCGGTCGAAGTGCCAGCCGGCCTGTCGCTGATGCGCGCGGCCACTGAAAACAATGTGCCGGGCATCGACGGCGACTGTGGCGGCAATTGCGCTTGTGCAACCTGCCATGTCTATGTCGAAGCGGCCTGGCAGGACAAATTGGGAAGCCGCACCGACATGGAGGAAGACATGCTCAATTTCGCCGCTGCCACCAAGGACAACTCGCGCCTTGCCTGCCAGATTGCGGTGACGGACGAACTCGACGGCCTGGTCGTGTCCATGCCCGACGGACAGCACTGACCATCCCATTAGCAAGCCAGGAGCCCAAGATGCCCGCAGCAGCTGTTGCCAGTTCCACGATCAGTGCAGCCAAGGCTGCCGCCTACGCGATGCCGATCGAGCAGATCGACGTCAGCAACCCCAAGCTGTTCGAGGACGACAGCATCGGGCACTACTTCGCCCGTCTGCGCAAGGAAGACCCGGTTCATCACACCAGCAACGCGGCCTTCGGCAATTTCTGGTCGGTCACGCGCTACCAGGACATCATGGAGGTCGACACCCACCATGGAATCTATTCGTCAGACTGGTCGCAGGGCGGCATCACCATAATGGATCGCCCGCTCGACCAGCGACTGCAGATGTTCATTGCGATGGACCAGCCCAAACACGACGAGCAGCGCAAATCGGTCAGCCCGATCGTGGCACCGACCAACCTGGCATCGATGGCACAAACCATCCGCGAGCGGACGATTGCCGTGCTGGACGGCCTGCCGCGCAATGAGACATTCAACTGGGTCGAACGGGTCTCGGTCGAGCTGACCACGCTGATGCTGGCCACGCTGTTCGACTTTCCGCTGAAAGACCGCAAGTTGCTGACCTGGTGGTCCGATGTGGCGACAGCGGCACCCGAAATGGGCAGCCCCATCACGCAGCAGGAGCGCCAGGCCGAACTCGGCAAGTGCCTGGCCTATTTCACCGGCCTGTGGAACGAGCGCGTCAACGCACCGCCAAAGGGCGACCTAATCTCGATGCTGGCCCATTCGCCAGCCACCCGAAACATGGGGCCGATGGAATTCATGGGCAATCTGGTGCTGCTGATCGTCGGCGGCAACGACACCACGCGCAATTCCATGACCGGCGGCATGCTGGCATTGCACCAGCACCCGGATCAGTTCGCCAAGCTGCGCGCCAATCCTGCCCTGATCGACAGCATGGTGCCCGAGATCATCCGCTGGCAGACACCGCTGGCACACATGCGCCGCACTGCGTTGCAGGACACCGAACTGGCCGGCAAGCAGATCAGCAAGGGCGACAAGGTCGTGATGTGGTACCTGTCGGGCAACCGCGACGATGCGGCGATCGACAACCCGGATCAATTCATCATCGATCGCGCCCGACCGCGCCAGCATCTGTCATTCGGATTCGGCATCCACCGCTGCGTGGGCAATCGCCTGGCCGAACTGCAACTCAAGATCCTTTGGGAAGAAGTCTTGCAGCGCATTCCGACCATCGAGGTGGTGGGAGAGCCCAAACGGGTGTTGTCGAATTTCGTGCGCGGCTACACCGAGTTGCAGGTGCGCATCCCGGGCTGATCCTCATCCCTCGGCGCATGGCAGACCCGCTGCGACCCAAGCGCCACAACCGGGTTCGCGCATTGCTGCGGCGCTGCGCGACCTGCCAACTTGCCAACCTGCCGGTCAGTCGATCTTGATGTTGCCCGCCTTGACGATGGCGCCCCATTCCTGCATGTCGGACTTGACCTGATCGGTGAACTGTGCCGCGGTCTTTATCGGCATTTCGGAAAATCCCAGCGTGTCCCAGCGTGACGTCATCTCGGGCAAGGCAATCAGGCGCATGATTTCCTTGTTCAAGGCGTTCACCACTGCAGGCGGCGTCCCACCCGGCACAAAAACGCCGAACCAGGCATTGAGATCGAACTTCACACCTTGTTCGGTCATCGTCGGTATCTCGGGCATCTGCTTGGAACGGTAGGTCCCGCTGATCGCCAATGCCTTGATCTTGCCGGACTGAATCAGCGGCAGTGCCAATGCCGCTGCAGAAAAACCGGCCTGAACGTGCCCTGCCACCAGATCGGTGTTGGCTGCAGCGCTGGATTTGTAGGGAATATGCTTGATCTGGATCCCGGTCTGCTGCTTGAGCGCCTCCATGCTCAGGTGCCCGCCCGAGCCATTGCCCCACGAGCCGTAGGACAACTCGTCCGCCGGCTTGGACTTGACATAGGCGATGAACTCCTTGAGGTCCTTGACTGGCACCGACGCGGGAACGATCAGGAAGTTTCCGCCAGCGCCGATCTGCGCCACCGGCAGCAGGTCCTTCATCGTGTCATAGGGCATCTTGGGCAGCAGTACCGGATTTACCACATGCGCGGCGGCATAGGTAATCAGGACGGTGTAGCCATCGCCCGGCGATTTGGCCGCCGCGTCACCACCTATCAGGCCATTGGCGCCGGGCTTGTTCTCCACCACGAAGGGCTGGCCGAAGGTCTTGCTCATGGCGTCGGTGAAGGTGCGCGCCACCAGGTCGGTTGCGCTGCCGGCCGCGCCTGACACGATGACGCGGACCGGCTTGGTCGGCCAGGTGGCTTGGGCCCACACGCCGGCTGGAACGATGAGCGGCGCCGCAATTGCAAGAACGCCAAGAATTCGCTTGAGCATGGTCAGTCTCCTGGGGGTGGTGGAAGCACGCATTTGGACCGGCACGCCCGCGCACCGGTCATTCGGAATCGTCCGTGTCCGGCGCGGTCGCGGCGTCGGGGTCGCCAATCGGCGCAACCATCCCGGCAGCCAGGAAATCGGCGGTGTTGCGGATCAGCGCGTTGTAGCGCCGGCTGTTGGCCGGCGTCACCGGACCATTGGCCTGAATCCAGCGCGCAATACTGTAGGCACCCTGGTTGTTCAGCAGCCAGATGCGGTCCTTGAAAACTCTCGGCGTCAATTCCGGTAATGCCCTGCGCAACATGTCGCGCACCCGCGTATGGCCGCTCATCGTGTCCGGATCCAGGTACTGCCAGATCAGCCGATCGCGCTGCAGCAGCGCATGCGCCGTCACACAGACATAATCCGGGCCCCAGGGCATGGACTTGACGATATCGCCCAGCACGACGACCGACGCCGACGCAACCGCGTAGGCGCTGCCATCGCGCCCCGATGCCACCAACTCATCCATGCGCTGGTGACGCAGCACATTGATGCTGCGGATACGCCGCGCCAGCAGCATGCCGATCAGGGCCTCGCGCGAGCCGAAGTGGTAATGCGCCGCAGATAGATTGCTTTGCCCGCTGGCGCGCACGATCTCGCGGATTGATACCTTGTCGATACCGTTGGCGGCGAACAGCCGCTCGGCCACGTCCAGCATCTGCACCGCGGTGTCGTTCAGGTCGTCGAGTTGGGGCATGGTCAGCTGTTCAGCCATGCCGCTGCCAGAGCGTGGCCTGCAGGGTCGCACAGGCAGGACAACCCCGTCTCGTGTGTGACTGACATGCGGCGACGCTTGACTTGTAATTCATATGAATTAACAATGTAATTCAAATGAATTAATCATGCAAGCCCCCAGCCCACTCTGCGAGATTCCATGACGCAATCCACAACAGGCAATGAAGCATTTGGCGGCGTGATCGGCCGCACATTCCAGGAGTCGACGCCCTGGTGGCCTCCATCGCGCATCAAACCGGGATCGCCCAACGTCGTGGCCGTCGTGCTCGATGACACCGGCTTCTCGCACCTGGGCTGCTATGGCTCGACGCTGGCAACCCCGAACATCGACCGCATTGCCGCGCAGGGCCTGCGCTACACCGGCTTTCACACCACCGCGCTGTGCTCGCCCACGCGCGCCTGCCTGTTGACCGGGCGCAACCACCACGCGGTGGGCATGCGCGCCATCTCGAACTTCGACACCGGCTTTCCCAACATGCGCGGGGCCATTCCGAGGTCGGCTGCGACGCTGCCCGAGATCCTGCGTGAGAACGGCTATGCAAACTATGCAGCCGGCAAGTGGCATCTGGCGCCGATGGCCGAATGCTCGGCCGCCGGTCCGTTCAACAACTGGCCGCTGCAGCGCGGCTTTGACCGCTTCTACGGCTTTCTCAATGGCGAGACCGATCAGTTCTCGCCCGAACTGGTCAGCGACAACCACGCAATAAGGCAACCGCGCTCGGCCGCCGAGGGCTACCATTTCTCCGAAGACGTGGTCGACCAGGCCAGTGGCTTCATCCGCGATCTGCGTTCACTGGTGCCCGAGAAGCCGTTTTTTCTCTATCTGGCCTTCGGTGCCATGCACTCGCCACACCAGGCGCCGCAAAGCTATCTGGACAGATACCGGGGTCGATTCGACGCCGGCTGGGACGTCGAGCGCGCGAGCTGGTTCGAGCGCCAGAAATCGATGGGCATCATCCCAGCCGACACCCAGCTTGCGCCGCGCAACCGCGGCGTCAAGCCCTGGAGCGAACTCAGCCACAACGAGCAGCGTTTCGCGGCCAGGTTGCAGGAGGCCTTTGCCGCCATGCTGGAGCATACCGATGCGCAGATCGGCCGCCTGGTCGACCATCTGCAGCAACTCGGCGCCTGGGACAACACCCTGTTCCTGCTGCTGTCGGACAACGGCGCCAGCCAGGAGGGCGGCGCCAGCGGCATTCTGGACGAGATGCGCTATTTCAATGGCATGCGCGAGGACGTGGACGCCGCGGTGCTGCGGCTGAACGACATCGGCGGCCCGAACAGCCACAGCAACATCCCCTGGGGCTGGGCCCAGGCTGGCAACAGCCCGCTCAAGTGGTACAAGCAAAACACCCATGGCGGCGGCGTGCGCGACCCGCTGATCGTGCACTGGCCCGGCCACCTGTCGGGGCCCGGCAGTACCCGCACACAGTTCTGCCATGCGATCGACATCGTGCCGACCGTGCTCGCCGCGATCGGCATTGTGCAGCCCGACAATGTGGCCGAGGTACCGCAGATGCCGGTCCATGGCATCAGCCTGCTGGACACCTTCAATCAGGCAGAGGCGCGCATCAGCCGCGGCCCGCAGTATTTCGAGATGTTCGGCCACCGCGCGCTGGTGGCAGACGGCTGGAAGGCGGTGTCGCGCCACAAGGCCGGCACGCCACCTGACGACGATGTGTGGGAGCTGTACCACCTGGAGCAGGATTTCTCCGAATGCGTCGACCTGGCCCAGGCCGAGCCCGAGCGGCTGTGCCAGATGATCGCGCTGTGGTGGCAGGAGGCCGAGACGCACGGCGTGCTGCCACTGGACGACCGCGGCGCCTCCGAGATGTTTCGCGCCTCGCGCCGGCCCGACATGCCGACCTCGCGCCGGCGCTTCACTTATTACCCGCCGATCTCGCACATCCCCACCGATGCCTGCCCGTCAGCCGCCCGTGACTGGCGCCTCAGCGTCCAGCTCGACCATCCGCAAGGCCCGGGCGACGGCGCGCTGGCCGCACGCGGCACGCTCAACAGTGGCTACGTGCTCTACGTGCTGGGCGGACGGGTGCATTTCGACTACAACGGCTTTCACGACCATAGCCGGGCCATCGCGCCACAGCCATTGACAGCGGGAGCGCACCTGATCGAAGTCGACGTCAAGCGCAAGGACGATGGCAGCGCCCAGGTGCAACTGCTGGTGGACGGCCAGGTCGTGGCCAACAGCCACATCAAGTTGCTTCTCTATGTGCTGTCCAGCCGGGGCATGGACCTGGGCCATAGCGAGGCACCGATCAACGACGACTACCAGGCGCCCTTTGCCTATCCCGGAAAGATCGATCAGATCGTGTTCCAGCTCGGGGAGCGCACCAGCGCGGGAGAGATCAAGGCCCAGGTGCGCACCGAGATGGCGCGCCAGTAGCCCTGGCACAGGCTGGCACGATGCAGACTTCCGACGGCGGCCTTGACCGGCAACGCTTTGACACGCTCGATGCGATCTTCTCGCCGCGCTCGGTGGCCGTCGTCGGCGCCTCGGACACCGCGAGCAAGATCGGCGGCGCGCCGGTCAACTTTCTCCAGCGCCTGGGCTTTGCCGGGCAGATCTACCCGGTCAACCCCAAGGGCGGGCTGATCCAGGGCCTGCAGGCCTTTCCCAGCCTGCAGGCCATCGAAGCGCCGGTGGACCTGGCCATCATCGCGGTTCCGGCCCATCTGGTGCAGGCCGCTCTGGAGGACGCGATTGCGGCGCGGGTGCGTGGCGTCGTGCTGTTCACCTCCGGCTATGCGGAAATCAGCGCGGCCGGCGGGCAGGCGCAGTGGCAGCTGGCGCAGACAGCGCGCGCCGGCGGCGTGCGCCTGCTCGGACCCAATTGCCTGGGTTTCATGAACCTGCGCAACCAGGTCTACGCCACCTTCACGCCCGCGCCGCTGGCCGGCCAGGTTCCTGCAGGCAGCATCGGCCTGGTAAGCCAGTCGGGTGCATTTGGCGCCTACGCCTATGCATTGGCACGCGAACGCGGCATCGGCTTTTCGCATTGGATCACCACCGGAAACGAGGCCGATATCGATTTTGCCGACTGCGTCGAATGGCTGGCGCACGACCCTGACACCCGCGTCATCATGGGCTACATGGAAGGCTGCCGCGATGGCTTCAAGCTGCGCCGGGCGCTGGCTGCGGCCCATGGCGCGCGCAAGCCGGTCGTCATGGTCAAGGTCGGGCGCACGCCCGTCGGCGCCCAGGCGGCCGCCTCGCATACTGCCGCACTGGCCGGTGATGACGCGGTCTATGACGCCGTGCTACGTGAATATGGCGTGCACCGCGCTCGCGATGTCGCCGAGTTCTTCGGCATCGCCGCCAGCGCCAGTATCGCCACCCTGCCGCCAGACCGCTCGATCGGGCTGTTCACCTTGTCCGGCGGCGTTGGCGTGCTGATGGCCGACGAAGCCACCGATGCCGGCCTGGATGTGCGTGCGATGCCGGCCGACGCGCAGGCCCTGATCCGCAGCTGGGTGCCCTTTGCCGGCCCGGCCAATCCGGTCGATATCACCGGGCAGGTCACCAACGACACAAGCCTGATCGAACGCACCGCCCGACTGATGTTCGATGTCGGGCACTATGGCAGCTGGGTCGGCTTCCTCGCTGCAGCCGGCACCTCGGACGCCTTCTGGCCGGTTGTCGAGTCGCTGGTCCGCACGCTGCGCCGCGACTATCCAGACAAACTGCTGGCACTGAGCACCCTGCTCACGCCCGCGCGGCGCCAGCGCCTGGAGTCCATGGGATGCCTGGTCTTTGCCGAGCCGGCCGAGGCAGTGCGCACGATGGCGGCGCTGGCCGTATTTGCCGAGAATTTCCAGCAGCTGCGCGTGCAGCCTCCCGCCCGCACGGTGGCCACCAGGCCACTGCCCCTGGGCGTGCAATCCGAACCACAGGCCCTGGCCACGCTGGCCGACGCCGGCATCGCCACCATGGCGCACCGCGTCGTCACGGATGCCGGCGCGGCGGCGGCAGCAGCGGCCGACTGGGCGCAGGCCGTGGTGCTCAAGGTCGTGTCGCCCGACATCCTGCATAAATCCGATGTCGGTGGCGTGGTGCTCGGCCTGGGCGACGGCGCTGCCGTGCACGCTGCCTACCCTGCCATGCTGGCAGCAGTGCGCCAGCAGCGCCCCGATGCACGCATCGACGGCGTGCTGGTCGCGCCGATGCGCAGTGGCGGCGTCGAATGCATCCTGGGCGCGCGCCGCGATCCGGTGTTCGGGCCGATGGTGATGTTCGGCCTGGGTGGCGTCTTCGTCGAACTGCTGGGCGACGTTGCGTTGCGCTCGGCCCCGGTGGACGAGGCGCAAGCCCTGCAGATGATTCGCAGCGTCAAGGGCTTTGGCCTGCTGTCGGGCGCGCGCGGGCGCACTTCCGTTGACTTGCTGGCGTTGGCGGCCAACCTGGCGGCACTGTCCCGGCTGGCGGTGGCCGCCGGCGACACGCTGGAGAGCATCGACATCAATCCCTTCATCGCCCTGCCCGCCAGCCAGGGCGGCGGTTGCGCGCTTGACGCGGTCGTGATCGGTCGACAGACCCAACAGGATGGCCCCCCATGACACAAGCCGCCACCGGCGCCAGCGCGCCACCGAGCACAGCGCCAGGCCTGCAGCGCGACCCCCGTTTTGCACTCGGCCAGTCGATCGGCCTGACCGCCTTCGTTTGGGGTTATCCGCTGGTCGAGACGATGCGGACCTGCCGGCTGCAGACTGTGCCGCGCAGCCAGGGCAAGGCCGCCTGGGCCGCGCAGATCGACCGCATCCAGCACAGCCGCAACCCCACCGTGGCCAGCGACCGCGATATCGTGACGCCGGCCAACGACCTGCTCTACACGACCGGCTGGATCAACCTGGCATGCGGCCCGCGCAGTTTGCAGGTGCCCGCCAGCCGGCGCCATGGCGGGCGCTATTTCGTGCTGGCCTTGTACGACGCCTGGACCAATAATTTCGCCAATCCCGGCCTGCGCACCAGCGATCCGGACGGCGAGTCGGTGCTGCTGCTCGGCCCTGGCGCCACAGCGCCGGCGCCATTGCCAGCCGGCACGCGACTGATCCACTGCCCGAGCAACCTGGTCTGGATGATTGCCCGCGTCGTGGTCGGTGGCGATGACGACAAGGAGCAAGCGCGCGCATTGCAGTCCGACATTGCGCTGGCCTGCGCCAGAGGCACCGACCTTGGACAACTGCCGACAGCCGTGCACGACTGGCAGGGCGAGCCGGTCGACACGATGGCGGCACTGGCGCAGAACCCGGCCGACATCGATGCGATTGCCGGGCGCTTCTTCCACAACCTGTGCCAGTGCCTGGCCAGCGCGCCACCGCCAGCCGAGGACGGCGGCATGCTGGCCTGGTTCGCCCGTGCAAAATTGGTTGCGGGCGCGCATTTCGACTGGAACTGGCTCGACGCGCCGCTGCGTGAGGGCCTATGCCAGGGCTTGCAGGACGGCGCGGCGCTGCTGATTGCCAACTCGCGCAGCCATGTGGCACGGCCCTGGGCGACCAGCTTCGCGATGGGCAGCTACGGCAGTAATTTCCT
Organism: Burkholderiaceae bacterium; assembly: GCA_037968655.1. GTDB lineage: Bacteria > Pseudomonadota > Gammaproteobacteria > Burkholderiales > Burkholderiaceae_C > CAISIP01. The sequence continues at coordinate 9,802 of JBBKVW010000003.1, read as the reverse complement.
GACCCGCGCCCTGGTCGCCTACAAGGGCCTGGGCGGCCTGGTCAGCGACGAGGCGGTGTATGCCATGGGCGACTTCGACGCCGACAAGCATCCGCTGGATGGCCGCAACGAATACCTGCTGCGCTTCGAGCCCGGCGACCTGCCACCGGTCGATGCATTCTGGTCCGTCACCTTGTATGACGCCGACCGCTTCCTGTACGACAACCCGGCCGCGCGTTATGCCATTGGCGACCGCACTGCCGGCCTGCTGCACGACCCGGACGGCGGCCTGTCACTGCAGATCCGGCATCGACCACCGGCGGACCAAAGCAATTGGCTGCCGGCGCCCGGCGGCAGCTTCTACCTGATCCTGCGCATGTATTGCCCCCGGCCAGATGCCCGCAACTGGCGGATTCCACCAGTGCGCCGGAGGTCCAGCAACACGGACGCAGGACCGACATGACCCAGCTCCAAACCCCTCACGTCGAGCCGATCGCCGCCACACCGCGCGACGACTACCTGTACAGCCTGGCGCTACAGGCCTGCATCTACTGCTGGCCGTTGTACGAGATGCAGCGCATGCGCGCTGCCACCTCAGCGCGCAAGGCGCCCGGACAGGGCTTTGCCGGCGCCAGCCCCGAGAGTACCGAGCGCTGGTGCAATCTGTTCACCTGCGAGCGCGAGCTGCTGACCGCCGGCCGCAGCCGGGTCGTGATGCCAAACAACGACACGCTGTATGTCAACTCCTGGCTCGACCTGTCCGACGGGCCACTGGTGATCACCGTGCCCGAGACCGGCCCGCGCTACTACGTGCTGGGCCTGCTGGACTATTACACCAACCCCTTTGCCCATGTCGGCACCCGGACCACCGGCAATGATGCGGGCCAGGTGCTGGTGTCGGGGCCAGGCTGGGGCGGAACGGCAGCGCCGCAGTTCGATGCACCCGGACGCCATCTGCGCAGCCCGACAAACCGGGTCTGGATCATCGGCCGCATATTGGTTGAAGGCCCCGATGACCTTGCCGCCGTGCACGCACTGCAGGACCGCTTCCAGATACAAGCCCTGGCCGACTGGCAGGCTGATCGCCCCAGCCCGGCGCGCCGCTTCGACGGCCGCTTTTCGGCGCGTGCACCGCTCGATGCGGCGCTCTTTCGCTCAATGGTCAATGAGGCACTCACCGCCTGCCCGCCACCGGCGCAAGACCAGGCGCTGCTCGCGCAATTCGCGCCGATCGGCATCGGCACCGGGCTGGCGCCGGCAGCAGCGCAACATGCCGACTCTGCACTGGAGCGGGCCTGCACCACGGCGCTGCGCTTGCTCGACAGTCCCGAGGACGAAGTGCTGGGCAATCGGTCGGAGTCTGGCTTGCACCCCGGCTGGCGCCCACCCATGCGGCTCGGGCCGTCCTTTGGCCATGACTTCCTGCAGCGCGCCCGCGTCGCGCGCAAAAGCATCGGTGCGCTCGAAACCCGCGAGGCCGCCTACCCGATTTGCGAGACCGATGCCCACGGGCGTCGGCTCGACGGCCAACATGCCTACAGCCTGCGCTTTGAGCCCGGACAGCTGCCTCCGGTCGATGCGTTCTGGTCGATCACGATGTACAGCGCCAACGACTATTTCCTGGTCGCCAATCCGATCGGACGCTACGCGATCGGCGACCGCACGCCCGGTCTGCAGTTCGATGCCGACGGCGCGCTGACGCTGCGCCTGCAGCACGCCATGCCGCTGGACGCCGCGCAGCGCGCCAACTGGCTGCCGGCACCCATCGATGGCTTTTTTCTGAGCCTGCGCGCCTACCTTCCGCGTGACAGCCTGCTGGACGGCACATACCAGCTGCCAGCACCGCGGCGTCTGGACACCTGAAGCGCGGATCCGTCAGGCGCCCGCCGGCGCTGGCGCGATGCCGTCGCCAGCCAGCAACCAGTCGCGCACCGCCTGATTGAAGCGCTCGGGCTTCTGGCGCATCACCCAATGCCCGGTCGGCATGGCCAGGGCGGCACTGCCGGCTCGCTGCCCGATGGCGGCAAGCCACTGCGGCGAATGGAAGTTGTAGCGCTTGCGATCACCATAGATGAAGAGCAGCGGACATGCCGGATCGACTTGCCGGGCCGATCCGAAGCCGCCATAGGAGCCGAACCAGCGCATCGCATACGGGTAGTTCATCTGCCAGTGGATGCGGTTCGGTTCGGCGCGGCATCCCACCAGAAACGCCATCCAGCGCGTCATCCGGTTGCCCAGCGCGCCACCGAGCTTCCAGGCCAGAGCCAGCCAGCATTGGTAGCCAAACACCTGCAACTGCTGCTTGCGCGTCAGGCAATCGCGCAGCGCGGGCGAATTGTGGTCGCCGACGTCGACCGCGACGATGCGCGCCACCTGTTGCGGATATCGGGCCGCGAACTCGTAACCAAACAGGCAACCCCAGTCGTGCATCAGCAGGGTCACCGGCTTGCCGGGACTGATCTGGTCGACGATGGTGTGCAGCAACGCGCTCATCTCGTGCAGTGAAGTCGGGCGCGGCGGCCTGGACAGGTCGAAGCCCGGCAGGTCCAGGCGCACACAACGGTAATGGCGCTTGAGAACCTCGGCGCTGGCATTCCACAACCGATGGTCATCCGGCCAGCCGTGCAGCATGAGCACGGTCCTGGGCTTGTCGCCGTCGCCGTCGATATGCAGGTCGACGTCGCAGATAGTGATGCGCGAATTGCTCATGGTGTGTCGATGGCACCGGACCATCCGTCTGCGCGATCAGGATGTCGGCAGTTCAGGGGGTCGGCCCCAGGGGCCAGTCTACGCGTTGACCTGCCGACCGGTTGCCAATCGCATGGTGTTTCAGGTCGCCCGCGCGACCCGGCACTGGCGACCTGAAACCTGTCAATGACGCAAAGAAACGCATGCGCCGAACCGGGCCCTCTTCCACCCATGGCAACCGCACGCCGGCGCTGCGCAACGCTAGCGGCGCGCCGCATCAGTGAAGAAACGAATCCGCTCCGCGTCACTCGGGTGCGAAGCGATGCCGATGCCGACCCAGTCTGCAGGAGGTTCGTCATCCGGCCTCGCTGCGCCGGGGTCCCTCGCATTGCTGCGCCAGCTGGCAAGCCGCTCGAACAGGCGCACCATGACCAGCGGCGAGATGCCGGCCGCATCGAGCATGCGTGCCGATTCCTGGTCCGCCTGGCGTTCGGCGCGGCGTGAATAGCTGGAGTTGCCGAGCACCGCCGGTGCAGCGGCAAACAGATTGCTGAAATCGCCGAAGATCAGTGCGGCCATGCCCGACAACACCGTCGCCTGAACCAGCATGCGCAGGCCATGGCGATGGCGGACATGTCCGAATTCGTGGGCCAGCACACCCATGATCACGGCATCGTCGCTTGCCAGCAGCGCCACCAGTTCGTCGGTCATGATCATCACGCCGCCGGGCAGTGCAAATGCGTTGGGCCCGATCCGGCTCTGGCGAAACTCCAGCCGCCACGAAGGCACGCTGCCCGCGGGCTGCGCCGCCAGCAGCCGGGCAAATGCAGCGCGCAGGCGCTGCTGATCGCGCGCTGGCATCTGGCTCGGGCCGAGCACCAAACGATCGGCGCCCTCGAGGGCAGATTCGCCGATGGCCGACTCCACCGTGGCCGGAACGGAATCCACGATGACCTCGGCCAGCAGCGGAATGCCCCACTGCTGCATGCCAATCAGCAAGCCGATCAGCGCTGCGGCACACGCCAGTACCCAGGGCCAGCTCGCTTGCATGCGCTCGACCAGACTACCCGAGCGGCCTGAGGCCTTGCACCATGCATCCCAGGCCGCGCCATCGGCACAGTGCACCGATCCGCCATGCGAGAAATGCATGACCCGCATGCCTTTCTCTCCGGTTGGTGGCCACTGCAGCGCAGCTGCAGGCACCGTGCGCTCCAGGCTCTCGCCGCTGATCTGCAGATCGCCGCCTTGCAAACGCAGTGCAACGGCGTGCTCGGTCGCGTGCGTTCCATCGAAGTAACTGGCCGCAAGCGCCGTTGACCGCGCCTCGTGCATGCCGACCTACAAGCCGATGTCGATGTCGAGCACGTCGCCAGCAGCGTCGCCAGCAGCCTCCACATCGGACGCCTGCAACAGGCTGACCAGCGTGGCCGGATCCTGGCGCGTCTTGATGCTGACGGCCTCCAGACGCATCCGGGTCTTGGCGATCGCAGCAAACGGCCAATACAGGCCCAGGGTCAGCAACATCAGGGTCCAGTTCTTCAGCGTGAGCAGAAACAGCCTGGAAAAGCGCAGCTTGCTCAGAAATCGCATCGACATGTTTCCGGTCTTGGTCCAGACCAGATTCTGTGCGCCGCATGTCAGGTAGGTCGTACTGCCAATGATGGCTGCAACGATGGCCAGCAGTATCCATGGCAGCACATATTTGTCGAGCGGATACATGCCGGTGCGAATGCCATGCAGCGTCCACAACAACGATACCGCGGCCGCGACTGCGACTGCCAACACCATCAGCAACGAGACAACCACAGTCTTGAAAGTCAGCCCGTAAAAGGACCCGAGCGTGGCCTTGAATTTCGTCTGCAGCGAGGCCAGGCCATAGTTGCTGTGCTGGTAATGCTTGAGATTCCAGAGCAGCCATGGCAGCACGACAGCCGAGACCATCACCACGGCCGCCAGCAAGCCCAGGTACCACATCGGTGGCTTGGCCTGGTTGACGATGGCGGTCGCTCCCGCCGCCAGTACCAGTGCCGGGACGAATATTGGCAACATGGCCCGATAGGCATTTCCGACCGAGCCGCTGAACGCAAATCGCATGCCACGCCAGCTGGTATTGGCCAGCCGAAAGCGCATCGATGACCAGAACAAGGCCGGCGCAATGGCCGCAATCAGCGCCAGCGCAATCAGCCCCGCAAGAACCGACACCTCGCCAGCCACTGAATACAGTGCAAACAGCAATCCGACCAACAGATATCCGCGCAGCATCTTGCGCGGATTGCCGTGAAATCCCAGTGGCGTGCCGTCGACCAGGGTATGGCCATGGAAGTAGCGCAGTCGCCTGACCTTGGCCCAGGGGTAATACAGGCTCAGGGTTAGCAGAATCAGCAGCAGATTGACGATCCAGATCCGGAAATACTCGCTGCCAGAACCGGTGAAACGAATCTCGAGCAAGCGAACGTCGATCGGAAATTCATCGGCCGATTGCATCACCGAATCGACTGCTTGCTCTGTAGCGTCACGCATTTGAACCCTGATCCTCGATCGACGCACGGTTTGCGTCAGCGCCGATGGTAGCGGCGCGAGCGCAGGTCGCAGGCGCGCACATCCAGAATTCTGTGGATGGCACGCATCGTTGTGGCATGTAGCCACCAGTTGACGCGTTTTCTGGCAATATCGCCAACGCGATTTCATTTGCCCCAATGCATCGTCGGCGGTGGTTCGGGTGCCGTCGGGTGCGTGTACGGCCAGTCCTGCGGGTCGGCAAGGCAGCGGATCGCGCCGCCGGCCCTTACCGTATGATGGCCGCAACCGCCCCGCTGCAAGGGTGCCGATCCAGCGCTGATGCCTGCAATTGCCCGTTGGTTTGCCCCTCAATTTGTTCACACCGATTAAAAGGTCCCGCTCATGAAACTCGCACACTGGAAGCTGATTGTGTTGTCGGCCGTGGTATTTGCATCTGGCACCGCTTTGGCGCAATCGGACTGGCCGGGCAAGCCGGTGCGCATCGTCGTGCCGTTTGCTGCCGGCGGCACGACCGACATCACCGCCCGCGTGATTTCCGACGAACTGACCAAGGTGATGAAGCAAAGTTTCATCGTCGACAACAAGGCGGGCGCAGGCGGCAATGTCGGTGCTGCCGAGGTGGCGCGCGCGGCGCCCGACGGCTATACCTTCCTGATGGGAACGCCGGGCACCCAGGCCATCAACCAGTTTCTGTACCCCAAGATGCCTTATGACACCAGCAAGGACTTCACGCCGGTGTCCTTCGTCGTGCGGGTGCCCAATGTGCTGATCGTCAATCCGGCACTGGGCGTCAAAAGCCTGAAAGAACTGATCGATCTGGCCAAAAAGAAGCCAGGGGCTTTGTCTTACGGCTCGCCAGGCAACGGCACCACCGGCCATCTGTCGACCGAATTGTTCAAGAACCGCGCTGCAATTTTCGTGGCCCATATTCCCTACCGCGGCAGCGGCCCGATGCTGCTGGACCTGATGTCTGGCCAGGTACAGATGGCGATCGACAACCTGCCCTCGGCCATGCCCCACATCAAGGCCGGCAAACTGGTGGCGCTTGGCGTAACCAGTACGCAAGGCAATGCCCTCTTGCCCGACGTGCTGCCCATCGCATCCATGTTGCCCGGCTATGCGGCCGAAGCCTGGTTCGTGCTGATGGCGCCCGCTGGCACGCCGCCGGCCATCGTGAGTCGCTTATCGGCTGAGGTCGACAGGATTTTGAAGAAACCCGAGGTAATCGAACGGTTCAAGGGACTGGGCGCCGAGCCGGTCGGCGGCACGCCGGAGCAACTGGGCCAGTTCATCACGGCCGAGACCAGCAAGTGGTCGCAGGTCGTCAAGGCCTCGGGCGCCAAAATCGACTGACGGCCATCGTCTCAAGGCACCCGGCGGATGCCGTCGTGGATTACCTTGGCAATTTCGCTTGATCGACAGGACGCGCGATGGATTTTGAGCGTTTCGTGATGACCGGCCGTTCGGGCCAGCGCAGCCGGCGCGAGATGGTCCGGGTCGGCGCGGTGCTGCTGTTCCTGGTCGGAATCGTGCTGTTTCTGACCACGCGCGGCGGCCAGATTCATATGTCGCTGGTCGTGGCGGCAATGATCGGCGGCTACATGGCGCTGAACATCGGCGCCAACGACGTGGCAAACAATGTCGGGCCAGCCGTGGGCTCGCGTGCGCTGACCATGGGTGGCGCGATCGTGGTGGCCGCTGTTTTCGAGGCGGCAGGCGCCCTGATTGCCGGTGGCGACGTGGTCACGACGATCAAGAGCGGCATCATCACGCCGCCGCCCGAGATGAGCCGCGAGGTCTTCATCTGGCTGATGACGGCTGCCCTGCTGGCAGGGGCACTGTGGCTTAACATCGCCACCGCATCCGGGGCACCGGTATCGACCACGCATTCGATCGTGGGCGGCGTGCTGGGCGCCGGCGTCGCCGCCGGTGGCTGGGACATTGCCAATTGGGGCGAGATGGGAAAGATCGCTACCAGCTGGGTGGTCTCGCCGGTGCTGGGCGGCATCATCGCGGCGGCATTCCTGTATCTGATCAAGCGCACAATCACCTACCAGCCCGACATGGTGGCGGCGGCACGCAAATGGGTGCCATTGCTGCTGGCCCTGATGGCCTGGGCGTTCTCGACCTACCTGGTGATGAAGGGCCTGCGCCAGATCTGGAAGGTCGACATTTCGACCGCAGCTGGCGTCGGCCTTGCGGTCGCTGCGGCGACCTACCTGTTGGTGCGCATGCGCCTGGCGGCGATCGCGAGCCAGATCAGCAACGACAAGCAGGGCGTGAACAGTCTGTTCGTGCTGCCCCTGATCTGCTCGGCGGCACTGCTGAGCTTTGCGCATGGCGCCAACGACGTGGCCAATGCCGTCGGGCCGCTGGCTGCCATCGCCGAAGCCGTCAACCAGGGCTCCGTTGCGACCAAGGCGGCCATTCCGATCTGGGTGCTGCTGGTGGGCGCCATCGGTATTGCACTCGGCCTGGCACTGTACGGGCCCAAGTTGATCCGCACGGTCGGCTCGGGCATCACCGATCTGGACCAGATGCGCGCCTTTTGCATCGCCATGGCGGCGTCGATCACCGTCATTGTCGCTTCCCAGCTCGGCCTGCCAGTCAGTTCGACCCACATTGCGGTTGGTGCCGTGTTCGGCGTCGGGTTCCTGCGCGAGTTCATCAAGACCAGCTATGGCCAGATGATCATCACGATCAAGGAACACCATGCCGGCCATGACCGCGAAGTGGTCGAGGCCTATCTGGATCGGTTTCGCAAGGCCGGCTTTGCCGAAAAAGGACGCATGCTGGCCGAGCTCAAGGCCAGCAAACAGGCGATTGCCGAGAGCCACCTGTCCAAGAAGGAACGCAAGGGCCTCAAGGGTGTCTACCGCAAGGAAATCGTCAAGCGTTCGGCGCTGGCGCGCATCGTGGCGGCATGGCTGATCACGGTGCCGGTCTCCGCGTCGATGGCGGCCATGATCTACTACATGATCCGCGGCATGATGCTGCCCTAGGGCGGCGCCGGTCAGGTCAATGATGGTGGCCGTGCTCTCCGTGCACATGGCCGTGCTCGATCTCCACCGCGCTGGCCGCGCGCACATCGGCCACGGTCACGGCAAAGCGCAGCGCCTTGCCGGCCATCGGGTGATTGCCGTCCAGCAGCACCTTGTCGCCCTTGATCTTCACCACCTGAAAAGCCCGCTCGTGCCCGCCTTCGTCCCGGCCTTGCAGCGTGCCGCCGACCTTTACGCCGGGCGGGAACTCGCTCTTGGGAATCGTCTGCACCAGCGTTTCGTCGCGCTCACCGAAGGCGTCCTGCGCCTGCAGCGCCACCACCGTCTGATAGCCCTTTTCCTTGCCCTCCAGCGCCTCTTCGATCTTGGCAAAGGTATTTCCGTAACCGCCGTGCAGGTAGACCATCGGCTCGGCGCCGGCATCCAGGGTCTTGTGCAGGGCGTCACTCACCTTGTAACGCAGGGTGACTGCGGTGTTTTTTTCGATTTTCATGGGGAGTTTGTACCACTAAGGCCTGTCCAGCCAGCGGCAGGCAGCAGGACAAGCTTCAGCCGGGAGTTTACGCAGGCCGCCTGCGCGACCACAATAGCGATAGCGCATCGGCGGTGCCGCCCGCGCGGCGTGCGGCACCCCGTTGCAGTTGGAGGGCAATGCCATGAACCGGGTCCGCCAGGCCGCCGTTGCCGGCACCTTTTATCCGGGCAGCGCAGACACGCTGGCGCGGGATGTCGGGCGGCTGTTAGCCGCCGCAGATGGGCCTGCAACTCCTGACAGCCCAGCGGCCAGCAACACCATCACGCCAAAAGCGATCATTGTTCCGCACGCTGGCTATATCTATTCGGGTGCCATCGCGGCCAGGGCCTATGCGCTTGTGCGTCCACTGCGTTCGGTGATCCGGCGCGTCGTGCTGCTCGGCCCGGTACATCGGGTGCCGGTGCGCGGCCTGGCACTGCCTGCGGTCGAAGCGTTTGCAACGCCGCTGGGCACGGTCGCCCTGGACCTGTCAATGATCGACCAGTTGCGCCAGATGCCCCAGGTCATCGACAGCCGCGAGGCGCATGCCCATGAACATGCACTCGAAGTCCAGTTGCCATTCCTGCAGTCGGTGCTCGGCGATTTCCTGCTGTTGCCACTGGTCGTGGGCGATGCAAGCGCCGACGAAGTGGCGCAGGTACTGGAGTTTGTCTGGGGCGGGCCCGAAACACTGATCGTGATCAGTTCCGACCTGTCGCACTTTTTGCCCTACGCCAAGGCGCAAGAAGTGGACCGCGCAACGACGCAACAGATTCTGGCGTTGCAGCCAGGCCTGTCACACCAGCAGGCCTGCGGCGGCACGCCCGTCAACGGCCTGCTGCTGACCGCACAACGCATTGGCTTGACGCCCCACCTGCTGGGGCTGTGCAACTCCGGCGATACCGCCGGCGACCGGCAGCGCGTGGTCGGATATGCCGCGTTTGCATTCACGCAGGTGGCCAATCGTGCTTGATGACGCCGGCGCCGTGCTGCTGCCGATCGCCCGCGCTGCGATCGCGCAGGCGCTGGGTCGGCAGGTGGTGCGGCAACTCGAACTCAAGCGGGCCCTGGCCCAGACCCGCGACATGGCGGCCCGGCG
>JBBKVW010000002.1:0-8177 GCA_037968655.1 Burkholderiaceae bacterium | reverse complement strand
TTCGCCTCGGACTACTACGACCTCTGCTGACTTCTCGCTCCACCTCGTCGGTGTCACCCTTTCAGGCACAAGGCGAGATCTCCCCAGGTAAGAACGCACTCCTTCACTGCACAACCGCCAGATCTACGCCACCGCCCCTTGGTCACAAAAGCTTCGCGGTTTCTGGCCCGCTTGCCTTGGTCGGCATCGCCTTCTATCTGGTTCTTGTTCATCGGCTCGCAATTTACGCTTCACGCTTCCTTCCCACACTCGGTCACCCTCATGCAGTTGCGCTTCACTTCGCTCACTGTGACCAGCTCGCGGGAGGACTTGCACCTCCAGGAGTGCGCCCATGCTGGGCGCACCCAAAAAAAAGGCCCCGCTATGCGGGGCCTTTTGTCGAACCGTAGCGCCTAATTAACGGATCACTGCCAGTTCGGTGCGCTTACCGCCTTTATAGGTCATCAGCGTCAAGGCGCCATTCTTGATATCGCCCTTTTCGTCAAACGAAATGGTGCCGGTCACGCCCTTGTAGTCCGCGGTCGCTTTCAAGGCCGGCAGGTACTTGGCTGGATCAGCCGAATCGGCTTTGACCATTGCAGCGACCATGACGTTCAAAGCGTCATACACGTAGGGTGCGTACACCTGCACGTCGGCGTTGAACTTGGTCTTGAAGTCAGCGCGGAATTTTTCCATACCGGCTTTCTGCTCGCCTTCCACGCCACCGGCTTCTGCACAGTAGACCATGTCGTCCTTCAGTGCCTCGCCGGCCAGCTTTGGCAGTTCACCCGAGCAGATGCCGTCGCCGCCCATGAACTTGGCCTTGATGCCAAGCTGGACCATCTGCTTGATCATTGGACCAGCAACAGCGTCCATGCCGCCGAAGAAGACTATGTCAACCTTCTTGCCCTTGAGCGTGGTCAGGATGGCATTGAAGTCGGTCGCTTTGTCGGTCGTGAATTCATGACCAACAATAGTTCCGCCGGCTGCTTCCACTGCCTTTTTGAACTCTTCGGCAACGCCCTGGCCATATGCGGTACGGTCATCGATCACGCCGATTGACTTGCCCTTGAGCGTGTTAACGGCGTATTTGCCCAGCGTGCTGCCCAGGTGCACGTCGTCAGCAACGACGCGAAACGCGCCCTTGAAACCTTGACGGGTGTACTTCGGATTGGTCGCCGAGGGCGAAATCTGGGGAATGCCAGCCGCGTCGTAAATTTGCGAAGCGGGAATGGTGGTACCCGAGTTCAGGTGACCGATCACGCCATTGACCTTGGCATCGACCAGCTTGGTGGCAACCGCCGTACCCTGCTTGGGATCGCCAGCGTCGTCTTCAGGCAGCAATTCGATGGTGACTTTCTTGCCGCCAATCATGACGCCCTTGGCGTTGAGTTCGTCCACGGCCATGCGAGCACCGTTCTCGTTGTCCTTGCCCAGGTGAGCGATCGCACCGCTGGTCGGACCGACGTGGCCGATCTTGATGACGTCGGAAGCAGCTTCCGGTGCGGGTGCAGCAGCAGGTGCGGCGACGGGTGCGGGTGCAGGAGCAGCGGCAGGCGCCGGCTCTTCCTTCTTGCCGCAGGCCACCAACAGGGCGGCAGCCGCACACAACGTCAAAGTAGTACGAAATTTCATTTGCATAAGAGCTCCAAGGGGGTTTTGATCAGTTGGTGGACAGATATTTGTCCCAACAACCCATAAGGATACCGCATTTCGCATAACGATACCACCCACGAAGCGCCCAGATCACGGGCTTGGGCGGTCAGGAGCCGATGGCGGCACCTGTCTGCCAGGTCCAGCCGCCAGGCGCATTTACGACCCGCTATGAGGCGGGCGTTTCTCCGGTTTCCTCCTTTGGAACCGGCGCCCCGTCATCGGCCACAACTACATCGACCGCCTCGCGCACCAGGATTTCCAGATCGGTCTGCATGCGAAGCGTGATTGCGTCCAGCGAATCGCGCACCATGTCCTCCATCTGAACCCGCAGACGGTCGCCGATCACATCGACCTGTTCCAGCATTGCAGCGGCGACCATATCCTGCATCCGACCATCCAGGGCCTGATGCAATTGCAACCGCATGCGCTGCGCCAATTCCGCGCGACGCTCCGCAGCCAGCGCCACCAGATCGACAGGAGGCTCGACGGGCTTTGGCGGCACCGGAACCACCTCGGTCAGTGTTGGCAGAAAACGCGGGAATCCGCGTGTCGATGTCACCATTACACAGCCCCACTTTCGGCCAGGTCGTGCCGTACGATCGCGTAGCCACGGCTCTGGTAGTACTTCCATCGCGCGCGCGAGTCTTCGCGCTCGCTGGCATCGTCCCCAACGACTTCGATCACGCGCGCGAAACGCTCGAAGCCAGCGGGCACCTGGGCATGCAGGTTGAGCAGCACATCATGGTGTCCGGCATCCTGCACCGTCTCGGTCAGCACGACCGGCGTTGCACCCTTGATGCGGGCATCGCCGTCGCCACGGCAATGCGGAACAAAATCCGTCGCCGAAAACGACCACAGCGCCTGGTCGAGCTGCAGCAATGAGCTGTCGTCGCCGCTCACCGCCACCTGAGCACCCTGTGCCACAGCCTTGCGCAGCAAGCGACACATGTACAGGGTTTTGTCCGGCATGTTGAAGTGGAAGGCGACTTCAGTCATGCAATGCAAATTGAAAGGTGGACGGTAGCGCGACGCAGGAAGAGGCAGTCATGAATGAGCCCATCACTTGCCTTGCCACTGCCCAATGATTCGCAAGGCCATCAGCCCTTGCGCCGCGAACGCACCGGCGCCTTGCGCGCAGTCACTGTTGTCTGAGCTGGCACTGCCAACAGGTACTCCAGCAATAGCGGCACCGGTCGGCCTGTGGCACCTTTGGCTGTCCCGCCTTTCCATGCAGTGCCGGCAATGTCCAGGTGGGCCCACGGGTACTTGGCAACAAATCGCTGCAGGAACTTGGCGGCCGTGATGGCCCCGCCCGGGCGACCCGCGACGTTCGCCACGTCGGCAAAGTTGGTCTTGAGGCCCTCACCGTACTCGTCGTCCAACGGCAACCGCCAGCAGGGGTCGTGCGCGGCCTCGCCAGCCGCCATCAATGCAGTTGCCAGGTCATCGTCGCCGGCAAACATGCCACTGCGCACGCCACCCAGCGCAATCACACAGGCACCCGTCAAGGTGGCAATGTCAACCACGACACGGGGCTTGAACCGTTCTGCATAGGTCAGCGCGTCGCATAACACCAGGCGACCTTCCGCGTCGGTGTTCAGAATCTCGATCGTCTGGCCATTCATGCTGGTCACCACGTCGCCCGGCTTGACCGCCTTGGCATCGGGCATGTTCTCGCAGGTAGGGATCAGTCCAATCACGTTGATGGCCGGCTTGATTTCCGCCAGCGCCCTAAATACACCCAGCACGCTGGCGGCACCGCACATGTCGAACTTCATCTCATCCATCTCTGCCGCAGGCTTGATGGAAATGCCCCCGCTGTCGAACGAAATCCCCTTGCCCACCAGTACTGTCGGCGCTTCGCTCTTGGCGCCTCCGTCATAGTGCAGCACGATAAAGCGCAACTCTTCATGCGAACCCCTGGCTACCGCCATGAAGGCGCCCATGCCCAGTTTCGCGACTTGCTTGGGGCCAAGAATCTCGCAGCGAACGCGTGGCAATTTGGCCAGTTGCCGGGCTGCGCCGGCCAGCATCGTCGGAGTTGCATGATTGGGTGGCCGATTGGCCCACTCCTTGGCGAACTCCACACCTCGAACGGCGGCCACTGCGCGATCGAAACTCGGTCGGGCAAGCAATTCGTCTGCAACTCCGATGCTTACCATCGTCAGCGCGCGCGGCTCTGGCTTGGATTTAGTGGTTGTGTACACATAGCTTGCCTCAGCAGCTGTCATTACCGCCATGCGCACCGCGTCGCCACCGGGCAGCAGTGACACACACAGCAATAAATTGCGGCACTTGGCAGACTTGACGGCCGCTACCGCGCCAGCCACGGCCTGGCGCACCTGACGCGGCGTGCCGTCTTCGCAGGCAACCAGTACGACCCGCGGACTTGCAACGCCAGGCACCATGTATAGCGACAGCATTTTGCTGGTCTTGGCATCGAGGTCACCCGCCTTGCGCGCGGCGCCGATCAAATCCGACAGAACGCCTTTGCCTGCGTCAAATACCTGCGGCACCAGCACAACCAACGCATCAGCCTTGAAAGTGGCCGCATCGGACAAGTCCAGAGCCTTGAGCTCAAAGTTCATAATTGCATCTTTCATTGCAAGCGATGTTATTCCATTCTTCCCTGCACAAGGAGATGTCACGAACGTTCGGGGCTACGGTCGTCGTGCTTGCAACGATCGTCATGACCATGTTCCTGATCCGCACTGTCGGCCTGGCCTCGCGCGGCAGTGTCGACCCGGCCGAGGTCATGATGGTGCTGGGATACACCGTGTTGGGGCATGCGCCAACCATACTGACGCTGAGCCTGTTCGTCGCCATCGTAGCCACCTTGTCGCGGATGTACCGCGACAGCGAGATGTCGATCTGGTTTTCCAGCGGGCGGGGGCTGGGCAGCTTCCTGATGCCATTGATCCGATTCGCCTGGCCAATCTGGCTGGTCATAGCAGTACTACTGATCTTCGTATGGCCCTGGTCCAACCTGCAATCGCAGACCCTGCGCGATCGCTTCGAGCAGCGTGGTGACCTGGAACGCGTGATCCCGGGGCAGTTCCAGGAGTCGGCCAGTGGCAACCGGGTGTTTTTTATCGACAAGGATTCCGTGGGTGGCAAGACCGCGGGGCAGGTCTTTATCGCCGCAACCGAAAAGGGCAAACAGATAGTCACATCGGCGCGTGCCGGGCGCATCGAAACCATCGGACCTGATCGCTTCGTTCTTTTGTCCAATGGCCAAAGGCTGGAGAACGATCTGGCCAATCCCGGATTCAAGATCAGCGAGTTCGAGGAATATGGCGTTCTTGTAGACGAAAAAGTGCAGCAGGTCGCGCGCACCATCCCGCCTCGCGTCGTGTCGACCAAGGCCCTGTGGGTTGGAGCGACACCGCCATTGCTTGGCGAACTTTCCTGGCGCGTGGGCCTGGCCGTGGCATCCGTCAATTTCGTCTTGATGGGGCTGGCGTTCTCGGCGGTCAACCCGCGCATAGGGCGCAACGGCAACCTGCTCTTCTCGATGTTCACCTTCATCGTCTACTACAACTTTGTCAATCTGGGAGCCAGTCGCATCGCAACCGGAACGGCCGATTTCTGGAGTTTCAACCTGGCGCTGCATGGCGGCGTTTTTGGATTGACCAGCATGCTGCTGCTGCTCAAACACTGGAACATCAGCCTGCGGCCCAATCGCAGGCGCAGCGTCGCGGGCCGACATGCCGCCGGCAACACCCTATGAACACGGTTCGCCGCATGATCTACATCGAGGTGATCGCCGCCGTCGGCTTCACCACGCTGGCCTTCCTGGCGTTGTTCACCTTCATCGATTTTGTCGACGAGTTGCGCTCGGTCAATGTCAACGGGCCTGGCGGCTATCAACTGCGTCATGCAATCGCCTTCGTAGGTACCCTGGCAGTCAGCAGCCTGTATGAGCTGCTGCCCATCACGGTGCTGATCGGCTCGGTGTTCGTGATGGCACGGTTGGCACAGAATTCGGAGTTCACGGTGCTGCGCACCAGCGGGCTGGATCCTTGGCGCGCGCTGCGTACCATGCTCGGACTGGGCCTTGTGTTCACGCTGGTCACCTTTGCGATTGGCGATTTCCTGGTGCCGGTGGCGGACCGTGCCGGACAGTTCCTGAAGGCCAAGTACCTGCGCGAAATCACCGTCGGCCAGACCGGTGCCTGGCTGCGCGAAAAGCAGGAAGATCATGCGTTCTGGGTCAATGTCGGTGCCTTGCAGGCCGATGGTGGCATGCGCAAGGTCCGGATCATCGAGTTTGACGGAAGCGGCAAGCTGATCTCCACCAGCGAAGCTGTGAGCGGCGAGTTCGCCGGCAATGAAGCCTGGCTGTTGCATGATGTCAAACGCACCAAGTTCTCGCCCAGCAAGGAAGGACAGTCCCAGGCCGTCAGCGCCCACCTGGAAACCTTTCGATGGGCCACAACCTTGACTTCGGAAATGGCCGCCGTGGCCCTGCTCAAGCCCGACCGCATGCCGATCATCGACCTGTTCCAGTTCATGCGCCACCTGGACGCCAACGAACAGGCATCCCAGCGCTATGAAATCGAGCTATGGCGCAAGATCTTTTACCCGCTCAGTTGCATGGTCATGGTGGTGCTGGCCCTGCCCTTTGCCTACTTGCATTTCCGTACCACCGGCATCTCGACCTACGTGTTCATCGGGGTGATGACCGGCATCAGCTTTTTCCTGCTCAACAACCTCTTCGGCCATTTTGGCAATCTGCGCAATTGGTGGCCCTGGCTGTCCGCCGCAGCTCCGGGCCTGATCTATTCGGTGCTGTCGCTGTCGGCATTCACCTGGTTGGTATTACGCCGGTGACGCGACGCGCCATCATCCTGTTTGCGCACGGATCGCGTGACCCACTGTGGAGCCAGCCGATGGAGTCCGTGGCGCAACGCATGCGCGACCTCGATCCGCACGCCCTGGTGCAGTGCGCCTATCTGGAGCTGATGCAACCCGATCTGGACGCAGCGGTGCGGTCCCTCATTGCGGCCGGTTGCACGGATGTGGTGGTCGTACCGATGTTCCTGGGCCTGGGACACCATGTTCGGCAGGACCTTCCTGTGATGGTCGCGCAATTGGCTGTGGCGCTTCCTGCGGTCACCATCCGATTGCAAGCCGCCATTGGCGAGGACGCACGCCTGCAGGACCTGTTGGCGCACATCGCGCTGGGCTGACAATCTCGAGCGCCACCGACTGGGTCGGACCCGGCAGGCATAATCGATTTCCATGGGCGCGCCAACGACATGAATCTGCACCAGTTCCGCTTTGTCCAGGAGGCGGTCAGGCGCAATCTCAACCTGACTGAAGCTGCGAAATCGCTGCATACCTCGCAGCCGGGCGTGTCCAAGGCCATCATCGAGTTGGAAGAAGAACTGGGTATTGAAATCTTCACCCGGCATGGCAAGCGGCTAAAACGCGTCACCGAACCGGGCCAGCAGGTGCTCAAGAGCATCGACCTGATCATGCGCGAGGTCGGCAACCTCAAGCGCATCGGCCTTGAATACAGTGCGCAAGACAGTGGCACCCTGTCGATCGCGACCACGCACACGCAGGCCCGTTATGTGCTGCCCCCGTCGGTCACCCAGTTGCGCCTGGCCTATCCAAAAGTCAACGTCAGCCTGCACCAGGGGGCGCCGGACCAGGTGGCCCAGATGGTGATGGACGAAACCGCCGATATCGGCATTGCCACCGAGTCGCTGGCGGCCTATCCGGGATTGGTGACATTGCCTTGCTATGAATGGCAGCACATGCTGGTGCTGCCCGCCGACCATGCCTTGTGCGCACACGAGCGCATCACCCTGGAAGACCTGGCCGACCAGCCGCTGATCACATACCACCCATCGTTCACCGGCCGTACCCGGATCGACCAGGCCTTTGCCACGCGCGGACTGAAACCACGCATCGTGCTCGAGGCGATCGACTCCGACGTGATCACGACCTATGTGCAACTGGGCATGGGCGTAGGAATCGTTGCTGAAATGGCGGTCCGGACCTTGTCGGACAGTGGCGACAAAAACACCCTGGTTGTCCGCCCCGTCGGGCACCTCTTTGGCCAGAACGTTGCCCGCGTAGCCTTCAAACGCGGCGCCTACCTGCGCAACTTCGTACTCAAATTCGCCGAACTGCTCAGCGACCGGCTGGACCGCAACCTGGTCGCCCACGCCATGACCGGGCATGTGAGTGATTATGAATTGTGAGACCTTGCGGGACAGACCGCCGCCACATGCGGAATCGGCCAAGGCCGATTCCGGGGCAGTGGGCAAGCTCTGACCCCAACACTTTGTCGGATGTCCGGATCCCCGACATGGTGTGACAGACCGCAGTTACACGAAGTGAACAAGCTCTGTTACCCACATCTTGTCGGAAATCGGATGTCTACTTTGTGGGACAGACTGAGCACACGGAGTGAGCGAGCTCTGTCCCCAACACTTCGTCGGATGTCCGGATGTTCGCCCCCGGTGTGAAAGATCACCATCGGCACCCCACATCTCTCTTGACCCACACTCCCCAGCGTCCCTGAAAAA
>JBBKVW010000001.1:0-2523 GCA_037968655.1 Burkholderiaceae bacterium | reverse complement strand
CCGTGTGTCGGCATCCGCGCGACACACGGATCGTGCCGCCCCTTGGTCACGACCTCGGTGCTGTTGCCGGCGACGTCGATCGACTCGCGCGGCGAGATGATCGAACTCGTCGGCTTGATCGCGATCGCCACCTCCAGGTCCTGCCCGCTGGTGATGCCGCCCAGCGTGCCGCCGGCGTTGTTGCTGCGAAAGCCGTCCGGCGACAGCGAGTCGCCATGGCGGCTGCCGCGCTGCGCCACGCTGGCAAAGCCGGCGCCGATCTCGACGCCCTTGACCGCATTGATGCCCATCATGGCGTAGGCGATGTCGGCGTCCATCTTGTCGAACAACGGTTCGCCCAGCCCGACCGGCACACCGCTGGCGCTGACCCGGATGCGCGCGCCGCAGGAGTCGCCCGACTTGCGCAGCGCCTCCATGTAGCGCTCGAGCGCCGACACATCGGCAATCGGTGCGAAAAACGGATTGTTCGGCACATGCTCCCAGCTCTCGAACGCGATCACCTGGTCGCCGATCTGACTCATGCAGCCGCGAAACTCGGTGCCGTATTTTTCACGCAGCCATTTCTTGGCAACGGCGCCTGCCGCCACCATCGGCGCGGTCAGCCGGGCCGACGAGCGGCCGCCGCCGCGCGGATCGCGAATGCCGTATTTCTGCAGGTAGCTGTAGTCGGCGTGACCGGGCCGGAAGGTCTGCAGTATGTTGCCGTAGTCCTTGCTGCGCTGGTCGGTGTTGCGGATCAGCAGCGCGATCGGCGTGCCGGTGGTCTTGCCCTCGTAGACACCGCTCAGGATCTCCACCGCGTCGGGTTCGTTGCGCTGGGTGACAAACTTGCTGGTACCGGGCCGGCGCCGGTCCAGGTCGCCCTGGATGTCGGCCTCGCACAGCGCCATGCCCGGCGGGCAGCCGTCGATCACGCAACCGATCGCCGGTCCGTGCGATTCACCAAAATTCGTTACGGCAAACAGATTGCCAAAGGTACTGCCACTCACGGTTTGTCCGTGTCGTCGGCGTCGGGCCAGTCGCGGATATAGGCCTTGAGCATCTTGTTCTCGAAGTTCTGCGCCTCCACGACCGCCTTGGCGACGTCGTAAAAACTCACCACGCCCATCAGCATGGTGCCGTCCATCACCGGCAGGTAGCGCGCGTGCTGCTCCAGCATCAGGCGGCGCACCTCGTCGAGTTCCGTTGCCATGCTGCAGGTCTGGGGCGAAGCGTCCATTGCCGAGCCGACGTTGCCGCTGCCGATCTGCCCGCCATTGGCGACCACGGTCTGTATCAGTTCGCGAAAGGTCAGCATGCCGACCAGGGCGCCGTGATCCATCACGACCAGCGATCCGATGTCCTTTTCGGCCATCAGGTTGGCGGCCTGGATCAGACCTTCGTCGGGCTTGACGGTGAACAGTGTGCCGCCCTTCACACGCAATATGTCGCTGACTTTCATGCTGGCCTCCTGCGTCTGAATATAGCCCACAATAATGCGCCGATTCAGCCCTTCCTACCAGCGAATGCGGCTCGGGTCCGTCGGGGGCCCGTCACCGGGCGCCAGCGGTCCATGGTCGTCACTGCGCGCGGGCCGGCACAATCGCATGGCATCCCACACAACTTCTGGAGACTTTGCATGCCCGGATATTCCGACCCCGGCTTCGACACGCTGGCATTGCATGCCGGCGCTGCGCCGGACCCCACCACCGGCGCGCGTGCGGTGCCGATCCACCTCAGCACATCTTTCGTGTTCGAGTCCAGCGAGCATGCCGCGGCGCTGTTCAACCTGGAGCGCGCCGGCCATGTCTATTCGCGCATCAGCAACACGACCAATGCGGTGCTCGAGCAAAGGGTGTCGGCGCTCGAAGGCGGCATCGGCGCCATCACCACCGCCAGCGGACAGGCGGCGCTGCACCTGACGATCGCCACGTTGATGGGCGCCGGCTCGCATATCGTCGCGTCCACCGCCCTGTATGGCGGCTCGCAGAATCTGCTGCACTACACCTTGCGCCGCTTCGGCATCGAGACGACATTCGTCAAGCCCGGCGACATCGACGGCTGGCGCGCCGCAGTACGGCCCAATACCCGGCTGTTCTTCGGCGAGACCGTGGGCAACCCGGGGCTCGACGTGCTGGACATCGCCACTGTCGCCAGCATTGCCCACGAGGCCGGTGTGCCGCTCTTGCTGGACTCGACCCTGACCACACCCTGGCTGCTCAAGCCGCTGGAGCACGGCGCCGACCTGGTCTACCACTCGGCGACCAAGTTTCTCAGCGGCCACGGCACCGTGATCGCCGGCATCGTGGTGGACGGCGGCAGCTTCGACTGGGCCGGCGCGCACGCCCAAAGCGGCAAGTTCGGCGAACTGGCCGAGCCCTACGACGGCTTTCACAACATGGTGTTCACCGACGAGTCGACTGTCGGCGCCTTCCTGCTGCGCGCGCGCCGCGAAGGCCTGCGCGACTTCGGCGCCTGCCTCAGCCCGCATTCGGCCTGGCTGGTGCTGCAAGGCATCGAGACCCTGGGCCTGCGCATGGCGCG